>RGDM01000004.1 GCA_009918675.1 bacterium | reverse complement strand
ACCCCTATCGCAAGGGGCTGTCAACACCCCTTTTAAAAAATTTCTACGCGTTCTCAACAACACCTTTGAGACGCTGTTTCATAAAGTTAGGAAGAGCGAAAGAACCACGATGAATTTCTGTGTTGTAGTAGCGCGTTGACTTTTCAATGGCTCGTGCGCGTTCCATCTCTATGGCTTCGAAAGGGTGAGCGGTGGCACTCGCAAACGCCCATGACCAGAAACCAAAGGGATAAGTTGGGATACTTCCAGAGAACGCCCAGACTCGACCCACTTCTTTCAGGTTTCCGTAGACCTTTGCCAGGTCAATGCCATTCTCCCAGGGTGATTCGCATTGGGCCATAACTATTCCGTCAGGCTTCAAAATACGTCGCACTTCTTTGTAAAAAGCCCCGGAAAATAGACCAACGCCAGGGCCAATGGGATCTGTTGAATCGACGATGACGAGGTCAAAACTCTGATCAGCTGAGTTTTTAACGAAATCAACTCCATCTGCGATATTCACCTTCGCGCGCGGGTGGTTGAGACCTACGGCCGTAAAAGGAAGATATTGACGAGAAAGAGAGACAACATCGGGATCGATTTCACAGAGAACTGCTTCTTTTACAGAATCGTGGCGAAGAATTTCGCGCAGAGTACCGCCATCACCACCACCAATAACGAGAACTCGTTCGGGCTTCTTGTGAACCAAACAAGGCACATGGGCAATCATCTCATGATAAACGAACTCATCCCGCTCAGTGACCATCATCAGCCCGTCGAGAGTTAGAATTCGACCAAATCCCGTAGTTTCAAGAACGTCGACTCGCTGAAACGGCGATTGTTTGGAGGCAAGCACCTTGGTCACATGAAGTCCCAATGAAATCTCGTCGTTGTGACGCTCTTGGTACCAAAGGTCTAGGACGATTCCCTCACTTCCCTCGGTGTTGGGGCTTGAGCTGTTCTGAATTCTCTGTGAAAAATACATTGCTGTGCCTCTCTGGAATAGAAGACCCGATTTGACCCTGCGGCTTTTAACACCCAGAGACCACTCCCACAACTTTTACTTAACAAGGGAGAAAACTTGAACTCTGATTTGAGGTTCAAAGGCAATGACGACCTTAGAGTTGAACAAAGCACACAGGCCCTCTTAGGTATCCAAGTAGGCTTTTGCGTTGGGGGAGGCATTGCAGCAACGGAGTCAATTAGAGTGATAAGAGAGCTCCGGCGCATGGGAGCACACGTCCAGGTCTACGCAACAGAAGCTGCACTCAGGTTTGTCGGGAGGGATTCTCTTGAATGGGCAAGCTCACAAGCTGTTGTGTCACAAGCAAGTGGGCTAGCCGAGCACATCGCTCAGGAGAACTTAGTTGTTGTTTTTCCAGCAACCTGCGACCTGATCGCAAAAATGGCGCACGGCCATTGTCCGGACGCGTGCTCTACTTATCTGCAAAGCGCACTGGGACAAAGCTTACCTGTGATGGTCGTTCCGACCATGCATGACTCATTGAGGAATTCTCCGGCGTTCATCAAAAATCTGGACCTATTGAGAAGCTATCCAGGAATACAATTGATCCCGCCACGCGTTGAAGAAGGAAAATGGAAATCACCGCTGCCTGATGAGCTCGTGCTGGAACTGACTCACAGATACAACAAATCGAAAAAACAAACTGCTGATGGTCCAAAAACGGCTCTCGTTACTTTGGGTGGAACGATATCTAAGCTCGATGCTGCAAGAGCAATTTCAAATATGTCAACAGGATTTCTTGGAACACATGTTATTCGCTCACTGCTCGAAAATGGAATTGAGGTTACAGCTTTATGCGGACAAATCTCAACCACACTCTCAGACTGCACTGGGTTAGAAAAATTTGATTGTATCAATTTTGCTGAGATGCAGGCGCAGTTGCAGCTCCGCTGTCAGCAAAAAAAATTCGATGGCTTCTTTCATCTTGCAGCAGTTTCTGACTTTGGAACAGAAGCCGATACAAACGTTAAAATCTCAAGTTCATCCGATCAACTCACCGTTACTCTAAAAAAACTTCCAAAGCTCATTTCACTTCCCTGCCTCACGTCAATTCCATTCCGAATCGCTTGTAAATTTACAGCTTCAAATAGTTCAGCTGAACAAGAAAAGGCCACCGAGCTTCTCATCAAGAATGACTTGCAAGCAGTCTATTGGAACTGGGGAGAATCAGCGTTCGGAATGAGCAATGACCATACTGGACTTTTGCTTACCAATTCAGGAAAGAAATTAGCGGTTACGGACAAAAAAGACTTTGCACGCTTCATTTCTACTTTATTTATGAATCCAAATTTGGAAATATAACGACATGACGACTTCACATTCAGGACAACAATCAATGTTGCAATCGGAATTTAATTATCCTCGAAAAATAAATTTTTTAGATTTTTTTATTGCGGCATATGTTTGGACGGTAGTTCCATTACTTACAATCGTCTTCGCATCACTCGTTATTTTACTTTCACCCGTCGCGATACTGATTGATAAAAAGAGAGATCTACTTCACAACCTGGCAACCCTATGGGCACGAAGTATAGTTTTTTGTAATCCGTGGTGGACTTTTGAAATCCAAGGAGCAGAAAATCTACCTCCGATAGACACACCGGTTGTCTATGTTGCTAATCATCAAAGCCAAGCGGATATCCTCTCGGTATTTCTAATCAACCGACAATTTCGCTGGCTAGCTAAAGATTCCCTCTTTCGTGTTCCATTCTTAGGTTGGGCGATGACTGCGGCAGGATACGTGCCAGTGAAAAGGGGTGAACGCAACTCGCAAAGCGAGTGCTTTAAGCGATCGAGAGAACACCTGAACAATGGAACGTCGATGCTGTTCTTTCCTGAAGGCACAAGGTCTAAAAATGGAAAATTGCTTCCTTTCAAAAACGGCGCTTTCCGACTGGCAAATCAAGCAGGGGTTGCGATCGTTCCTATTACACTACAGGGGGCAAATAACCTCTTACCTAAGGGTTCGCTAATTCCTGCTGTAGCCAAAGTTCGAATTAAAATACACCAAGCAATCTCAAGTACTGAGAAATCTGAAAGTGAACTTTTAGAGGCAGCACGTTCGGCAATTGATTCTGATCTTCCTGTGCACTGACTTTTTTTTGAGGTTTCTCAGCTTGAAAAACATGACCAAAAAAAATTTATTTTTCTGTCTCCTAGGAGCGCTTTTAGCGTTGAATATTGGATGCGCTTCATTACCCAATAAAACCGAGACAGATGGAAAACTAGATGGGGGATTCGGCGCATGTAAACTTCAATCCAAACAATATGATTGGAATCAGAAACATCCACCAAAGCTTGTCTGGATAAGTTTGGATAGTTTGAACCTTGCCGGATTGACCGAATTTGTCGGGCAATTGAAGGACCCGCACCCCAAGGGTCTCCTAGCCATCTTGAAAGCAAAGCATCAGAACAAAGCCCTTACCATTCATGACCCGACCATTACTGCCTCATCACATATTTCAACAATGACTTGCTCTCCTGCGGCCACGCACGGAATTTTCGCGAATCTTCAATGGACCGGAAAAAAGATGAGTGTTGGTTTTTCAGAACCATTCGCGACTGAAACTTTCGCCACGACACTTGCAAAGTCTGGGCTGAAAGTCGTGACTGCCGGATATCCGGCGCTCGACAACTCAGAAGTTGGTCGCTCTGTTTCAGAAGGAATCGCTTATGGGGACGGAAAATCGAAATCTGCCCTGTATGCTCTTTTCCCAGGAAAGGAATATAAACACAGTTGGACTGACGATGGTGGCCACACGATTGCCGAGCTGCAAATAAGCGCCGCCAACCAAGGCTTTCCAAAAATCAATTGCCGTGCAGAAAAGTGCATTATCGAAAAAACTCAAATTGCAAATTTGCAGCAGATTACCGTGGTGCTTCAGGATTTTTCTTATCGTGGTTATGCACAATTCATTTCAGGCTCTGCTCCTGCGATATATATCTCTGCACTGGCTAGCAACAAAAGTTTTCCGAATGAGCTGAGGCAGAAACTGGATTCCTGTGGCCTTATTTTCTCGCCGGGAAAAGACACTTCTTTAAGCAAGTATGGTGCAGAAGCGATCGTTCCCGGCCTAGAACACAGACTCAATTATTTCAACGATATTTGGAGGCGTTATTTGCCAACAGCAGATGCTGATGCCATCTTTCTTTATCTTGAAGATCTGGATTCACTCAGACATCAATTTTTAGGAGATTCCAAAGCAAGAGCAACCGTTCTTAACCACGTTGCAAAAGTTGACCGAGTTTTAGGGGAATTTATTGAATCACTTCCGGCTAGCACCAACCTTTTGGTCATGGGCGACCACGGAATGGCGACTGTTGAAAAAGAATTCAACGTCAGAAGAATTCTCCCAGAGAACGTTCTAAAAGAGAGTTTTCTTGTAACCTCCGGCGGAACTTTGTTACTTTACGGTAGAAAATCACAGGCGAATGACCTAAAAGCAAATCCAAACTCAGATGAGCTTAAATGGCTGAAGGACGCTCAGACCAGATTGCTTCAGTTCAACGCAACGCGAGAGGGAAAAAAACTTATCGCAAAGGCGTTTATAAAAGATTCGAAGGAGATGAAGGAGGCTGGCTTATCTCATCCCAACGCACCGTTTCTCGTTGCATTCGCTAACACTCCATTTTCCCTTCAGGATTCGCTTTCTCAAGAGCTGATTGTGAGTGATTTAACAAATCCATCCCTGCCTGAACCTCGCCCCCGAGGGCAGCATGGACACGCGAGCGAAGATGCTCAGATGAAGACTTTCATATCCTTCTGGGGCCCCCAATTTGAAGGAGTATCACTTGATAGACTCAAGACGAATACGGACGTTGTCGCTGCTGTTGCAGAAGCATTGCAGTGGCCCACACCAAGTCAGTGTCGGAGACTTTCAAATTGAAGACCTATTCGATGACGGCTTTAACTGCAGTCTTTTTGGTCTCTGGTTGTGCAACTTATACGCAGCAAACCGCAAAAATTCGAAATGAGTTGATTCGCGGCGAGACCGGAAAAGCACTTGAAGTACTGGAAAATAGCAACATAGCCGGCAGCAAAAGAGATGAAGTCTTGTTCCATATGGAGCATGGGATGCTTCAATACTTACAGGGTCGATATGATAAAGCGAGTTTGGATTGGGCGCGGGCTTCCAGGCGATCAGACGAACTGTACACCGTTAGCATCTCAAGAACGCTTGCAAGCTTGGCCATCTCAGAAGACATGACCGACTATGAAGGGGAAGAGCATGAAAAAATCTTTCTCCCAATTTTTTCAGCACTTGCTTTTTTTTCTGCGAGCGAAAACGGCAAAGCACTTGTCGAAGTTCGCAGAGCGTACGAAATTATCAAAAAACTAAAACTGGATGAAGAGGCATCTACAAACAAAATCGATGGCTTCCCTTTCTTGGTTTCAGCTTTACTCTACGAGGCGAATTCGAATTGGGATGCCGCGATCATTGAATACCGCAAGGCGTTAAAGTTTTATGCAAAAGATCGAACTAATTCTTCCGAGGGCATAAGCACTCTTGTTGCTGAATCACTGTGGCGAATTGCGGATTATCGAAAACGAAGCGACGTACTTGAGTTTTTGCGAGAGACGGGATTCAAGAGTCCGAATGAAACGCTTTTGGACAGGTCTGAATCCGGAGAAGTCTTTGTCTTTATAGAATCAGGACAAAGCCCAATTAAAGTCGCTCGTGATTTTGCTATCAATCTGGGCTCATCTATCATCAACGTTTCATTTCCGGTCTATCAGTCGATTTCTCGCTCAAGCTCACAAACGGCAATCTACTGCAATGGAGTTCTTTGCGGTAAGACTCAGAAAAGCTCTGATGTCGATGCACTTGCTTCAGGTGCTCTTGACCGCAGACGGGTTAAAGAGTTTGCAAAAATGACCGCACGATTGATTATGAAAGAAAAGGTGCGCGAAACTGCCCGCAAGCAACTGGGAGAAATCGGCGGTCTGGCTGTGATGGTTGCTAATGCTGTCACAGAACGA
Organism: bacterium; assembly: GCA_009918675.1. Taxonomy (GTDB): domain Bacteria; phylum Bdellovibrionota_B; class Oligoflexia; order Silvanigrellales; family Silvanigrellaceae; genus RFOM01. Next base: position 100,305 of record RGDM01000004.1, on the reverse strand, counting down.
GCGGACACTCGAAGTTGGACGCTTTTGCCAGAAAACATTCAGATGACGCGGATTAAAATTCGTGCGAGTACACCGGTAACAATCAGCCTTGCGGAAAGTGGAACGCTGCCTGCAGACCGTGTTACCGTCCAAGTTTCGCCCGGAATGAAAAAATTAGTCAGATTTAGAAAAATGTTCTGATTTTAGTGTTGTGCGATCCAACCAAACTCCGCCATGAGTCCTTGAACAAGTGAAGGAGCATCGAATGAAAGAAGGCGGTCTTCACCCTGATTAGCAAGTGGCATCGATGTCCTGATCAGCGTGTGAACTTGATTCTTCATTTCAACGTCTGGAAATTGTGCGGACGTCATTGCAAGAACAGCGGCGACTTGTGCGGCCGCAGCCGAAGAACCAGACATGTAACCATAATCATTATTCGGCAGGGTTGAAAAAATTCTTTCACCTGGAGCAAGTAAGACTGTTCCCAAATCGTTTGATGCGAGGTTTGCAAACCAAGACTGTCGGGAACAAAAATCGAGCGAAGCAACAGGAAGAAGAGTCCCTCTGTGATCACGCAATTGTGAAGCCCATGAGGCTGGATAGACATGGCTCTTTGACTTGCTTCTGCCATTTTCAAAATTACCAGCCGGGACGATAACTGCGACATCATTTTCCAGAAGCTTTCGCACTCTGGTTTCTAATCCATCCAAAAACTCGCGATTGAGCCCGTCGGATTCAAAGAATGCCCATGAAAGTAAAATGACTCGAGGCTTGCGCTGTGGTGAGCTCTTCGTGGCAAGCAAAGTCACCAAAATCGAATCCAAGTTATTCAAGACTGCTTGTCCTTGCAGGCGAGGCCCATCTTTCGACAATTTAAGTGGTAGCGGAAAGAGTCGCACCTGCAAACCTGGAATAACACCGACTACACCTTCACCGTTGCGAAGTGCGGACATGATTCCCGCGACGTGTGTCCCGTGCAGATCAGGACGAAGTGGCTCCAAATCTAAATTTTCGGCCACCGTCACAGTTCCACGTAAATCAACGTGATTGAGGTCAACCATACTGTCACTCACTATTACTTCGCCTAGATGCTGCCCTGGACTTGAGATCGCAGAATCCCAAAGCCGAGAGGGCGAAGGTGTCATTGGATTCGTCTGAGGACAAACAGAAACTGACGTATTTTTTTTTCCTTGTAATTGTTCGACTCTGCTCCAGTAAAAATTTTCTTCAAGTTGACCGCCCCTTGCGGAAATTAGGTTTTGATCAACTGTCAGGGGAAAGCGCTCAAACCATGGATTTGGCCATTGAAAAAGATGCCATTGAAGAGCGAGCCCCCCGTCTTGGACAGGGACTATGTTCATGGCCTGAAGGCGTCCTTGTGCCCCATCGAGGAACTCGGCTACCGGAAATTTCAGTCCCCTTTGCTCATCCAGCGCACGTGCGGACAGCCCCTTGGTATGCACACTTTGGAAGCAAAGGACTGCATAAACACATGATAAGCAAACGAGCAGCGACGAACATCCAAGGACAGCATTCCTTGACGTGATTCTCCATACGGCTGGCAAGTCGCTCAAAAATTTCCTAAGAACTGGGTGCACGGGTTTTCTCCAATCGTTAACTTGATCGGAAAAAATTGCCGATTCATGAGCAAATCTCTTTTATTTTCGCGCATACATGCGCTCTGTGAGGCACTTTTGGACGTTTCTGATGGCTTGCAAACAGGCCTTACAAAAGAGCCGAACAAAACCGAAATATCCTTGTGGCTTCGTATAATTACACCTTATAAACGAAAGTACTGCGCGACCATTGGCTGTGGTCTTTTCGCAGTCATACCTGGGATGGCGTTGCTTCTGTTGGTGACCTACGCAATTTCCCAGCTCCAGGGCAATCCAAGGCTCCTATCCTGGCCAGAACTCGTTGGTGAACATGCCAGTCGTTGGATTGGTCCACTGGTCCGAGGCAGCCCCTACGAAGAGGGGCTCAGCCTTGAGTTTCAGCGTTGGTTCATTGCTCCTGCATTGCTAGTCGTTGGCTTAACCGCAAATGTTCTAAGAGGAATTCAAGAGTATTTCTTGGAGGATCTTGGTGAAAATATCACCAGAGATCTTCGCGGCGAACTTGTTTCCACGTATCTAAATTCGAACTATCAGGACTCTCGAAGAGCCTCTGCTGCCTTACTTTCCAATTTCTTTGGCGAAGACATTCGCGAGATTCGTCAATGCTTCACGCGTGTTTGTGGGAGTATTCCTACAGAAATTTTCAATAGCGCTATTTATTTGAGTCTTCTTGCCCTACTCGACACGCAGCTATTCGTTCTCTTTTTTGCAATTTTTGTTCCCGCAGGGATTGTCGTGCGGACAACTGGCACTTATTTGCGACGACTCGCTCGAACGGGTGTCCATGTTCAAACAGAAATGACTCAGTCTTTTCATGAAAAAATCAAAGGTTGGCAGAGCATACAGTCCTTTGATGCTCAAAATCTTGAACTGACCCGCTTCGAAGAAAAAAACTCGACCATCTTCAACATATGGCGACGATCAGCGCGAGCCAAGTCACTCTCATCTCCCACCGTGGAGTGGTTGGGAATTGCTGCAGGTGCCTGCGTTCTCATTTTGGCTTTGCGAAGAGTTTCCGATGGCGCGCTATCCAGCAGTATTCTGACCGCCTTCCTTGTGACCGTTGGACAGCTGTCAAATTCCCTGCAAACAGCTGTCAGTCAGCTCAACACAACAAAAAAAGGGTATGCCTCTCTCAAGCGCATGCTTGATTTTATTGATAATCACAAAACCAGCTTGACTTATTCGATGGGGGAGAAAATCAATTCATTCGAAAAGAACAAAGCGCAGATCATTGCTGAGAATATTGGAATTCGAGCGAACAAAGAAAGTAAGTTACTTGTAAATAATCTTTGCTTCTCAATCTCGAGTGGGGAAAACCTGGCGATCGTTGGAGCGTCGGGCTCCGGAAAATCAACTCTGCTTGAATGCATCTCTGGTCTACGCCCGACTGAGCATGGCAAAATTCGATGTGTGTCTACAAACGGCGAAAGCATCATTGAAAATGAAGTTTTGTCGAAATATTTTCGAGTCGCTTATCTCACGCAAGATCCTTTTGTTTTCGCGGGTTCAGTTGGCGATAATGTGATGTATCCCGAAATCTTTCAACCTAATAACCCTGTTCATCAGGAGAGGGTCGAGACGTCGCTGCAAAACGCCTGCCTTAACGCTAAAAAAGCGAGTGACGACGCGTTGTCGTTGTCGGGTGGCGAACGACAACGATTGGCCTTTGCTCGAGCGTTTTGTGCAATGCCGCACATTTGGCTGATAGATGAGGGGACCTCAGCTCTAGACACAACAACAGAAAAAGAGCTCCTCAAAAACCTCGAAAAAAATTCGACTGAAGCAATCAAGATTTTTGTGGCTCATCGTCCTATCATGAAAAGCATCGCTCATCAGATCATTGAAATTGGCAAGGACCAAATCTAGGGAGAATTTCATGAAAGCTCTCAGCGCGCTTATCGGCGGTCGAAAAATTGAATCCAACGAAGATATTTTCGAATCTCTGAATCCAGCGGACCTTCGCGATGTCGTTGGTCGGTATGCAAGTGCGAACAAAAAATCATGCCGCGAGGCATGTGAAACTGCTCGCGAAGCGCTGGCAGGGTGGTCGGCAACCCCGGCACCCGTTCGCGCTTCGGTGCTTCACAACTTCGCTCAGCTGATTGAAAAGAACAAAGTTGCGCTTGCCCAACTCGTAACGCGCGAAATGGGTAAACCAATTCGCGAAGCTCTTGGCGACGTTCAGGAGGCAATTGACACTTGCCTCTTTTTTGTTTCAGAGGGTCGACGACTCTATGGACACACAATTCCAAGTGAAATGCCACTCAAGGAGCTTTTCACTTACCGCCGACCGGTTGGTGTCTTCGCCTGCATCACGGCAGGAAATTTCCCTGTTGCGGTTCCCTCTTGGTACTTTATTCCTGCTTTGTTGTGCGGAAACACTTGCGTCTGGAAGCCCTCGGAAGATACACCCGAGACATCACACGCATTCTTCAAACTCCTCACGGCAGCCGGTGTTCCAAGGGGAGTTTTCAACGTGGTTTTTGGCACGGGAACTGTGACCGGCGCCGCGTTGATTGATCTCGTCGATGAGGGTCTGATTGATAAGGTAGGATTCACGGGTAGCACTGAAGTTGGAAGGCGGATCGGTGAAATCTGTGGACGCAACCTCCAAACGCCATGTTTAGAGCTTGGAGGCAAAAATCCACTTGTAGTTGCACCCGATGCCAATATCGAAGCAGCGTTGCATGGCACGATTTGGGCTGCATTCGGTACCGCTGGCCAGCGCTGTACTTCACTAGGAAATTTAATTCTCCATGAAAGCATCAAGAAAAAATTCGTCGAACAACTTATTGAAAAAGTCACATCACTCAAAATCGGCGAACCAAAATCAGACGATATTTTTTACGGACCTATGATTAGTGAAAAGTTTCTCAAGTCGCACGAAGCAAACTTGGCGAAGCTCTTGGAAAAACATCATAATATTCTAACCATCCAAAACGGTCGAATAACCAAATCGAATGGTTGGCGAGAATTTAGCGGAGACGCGGAACATGGTTGTTATGCATTTCCGACCATTATCGACAATATTCAAGCCACAGATGAAATATATCGAACAGAGACGTTTGGTCCGCTGATAAACGTCATGACCTACGAAACCATTGATGAAGCTATCTCGCTGGCTAATGGAACCGGCTACGGGTTGAGCTCTGCAATTTACACGCAAAACATTGAATTCGCCTACCGATTTAAGACAGAAATTAAAGCTGGTATGACAAGTATCAACAACAGTACAACGGGTGCCGAGGCTCATTTACCATTCGGCGGCAACGGCAAAAGTGGAAACGGAAGCCGCCAATCGGGAATCTGGGTCTTGGACCAATTTACGCGCTGGCAATCCGTCAATTGGGATGTCAGTGGAAAACTGCAGCTGGCACAGATGGATACCGGATATATTTCGCCAAGTGAAACAATTTTGCCCTATCAGTTTTGACCACCACACTGCATTTGTTCGCGAGGTCGGCTCCTAGACCTGTAGGTAGACTCCTAACAGGGCCAGGAGAGCGACATGCAGATTTTGTTCCCGCTAGAGACATATCTATCAGCCGAATTGGAATCTGAGCGTTGCAAACTCATTCCGGCTATTTGTGCTCAAACAGACGCTGAGCGAAAAATCACGGACCTATGGACAATTTTGTCGTTCATTCCCTCGCGCCTGGAACGAGTTCAACTTGTCAGCAGTCTGAATATTCCTGCAACACCTGACGGTCAATGGGCACTCTGCTCATTTTTACTCAACGACCCTGAACAGGACGTCGTTGGTAACGCAATAAATGCAATGACTCGCGCGCAGGTGCGAAGCTTTGCGCACAGGGCTTTCCACTACTTTAAAAGCCCAGAACGTCCACAACGAATTCTTTATTGCCTCGCTCGATATTGCGAAGAGGCTCAGGATCGGCGAATTGCTGGTGAACTTGCACCTACACTTGCATCTGATTTATCAGATGCCTACTTAGCAAGATCATTTAACGCTCTCTACAAGCATGGAATAAAGAGTGAAGCGGCTCTGAGCGTTGCTTTTGACTTGGTTAAGTCACACATTGACGCCACCAACATGGACCGTAAAGCGGCCGTATCTGCAATCACCTATCTTTATTTTGCAGGCTCGAGAGATTACATTCTAGGACTTCGAAATATTCATGATCGAGTGACAATACCCGAGCTGCGAAGGCTGCTCAACTGGGGATTTCATGAAGTCTCTCTGCTAAACTTCAATTCAGATGAATCGCTTTCGAATCTTCATCCAGATTCGTTCTGGATGAAGAACTTTAATTGCTCTGACCCAAACTATTCGGGTTTTGGTTGCTTTTCATCGTCCGAGCTCGTTGATGGATTGAAGAACCTAGAGAATCGAAACCAACTCCCTAATCCATTGATTCTGACGGAAAGAATTCTGCGACTGGGTGATCTTGGATGCATTCAATGGCTTGCAGAGCATAACGAGTACGGACTATCTTCGCTCGGTGGAACATCAGTGTCTCGTGCAATCTGCGAATTGTGGAGAAGCTATTCTCCACAGAATATTCCAATCTTTACAGACTCTGTTTTGGATCCAGAGAACGCACAACTTTGGCACTCGACCTCGCCCGAGTTATTCGTATTACAGCTTACAGAGCCACAGAACCTTGCGGATGTGACTTTTGTAGAGAAATGGATTCAAAAGACGAAATCCTCAGAAAAGACCATTTCCCTCAACGTCGCTGTTGGATTCCTTTTAGCAATAGAAAATATGATTCTCAATCAGGGAAAAGACGAACTTTCCTATACTGAAATAATTGATGTGATAACCAAACATCTCGAAGAATTAAAAAAACAATTCAATGGCAATGTAAATTTATTTAGAGAATATCTGGTTGGTGCGCTCGCGGGAACAACGATCGAAAATCAAAAACTGCATGATTTGATGACAAGTACATTAGATGACATTTCATGGTGCGAACTCACCTATGCACACACTCAAACTCGAAACAATAATTTCATCGAAAATCTCCTGAAGCGTTTTAATGCTCAAGGGCAAAATCAATCGGAAGAAAACTATGATGAACACCGTCTCCTTACTCTCGTCAGAACTACGGCATTAAGCATCCTTAATTGCCCAAAAAGTTTTATCGTGAAAAATCAGTCGTCTCTGGAATCTTTCAGAAAAGTCACTGAAATACTTGATCCAAACAGTAATATAGCACCCATTGGTGGCGAAACTTCAGATGAGAACACTGACAGTGAGGAGTCTGATCAAGCGACGACAGACTGGAGCGGCAACACAATAGTCGATCGACCCATTGCAAGGTGGGGAGCGATTCTTGGAGCAGTTGCCACCTCTCATGAATTTTCGATGAATTCTGCAATCGAGGAACTCTCTGATATTGAGAAGCACCTCCGCGAAGCAATGCGCACCGCAAATCATGTTGAAAAAAGGTGGGTTGTTCGGGCTCTTGCGAGGATCTCAACGGACGAAGCAATTAAAACACTCCTTTATCAAGGACTGCAGCATATCGACTCAGATTTTGTTGCATTGACCATTCGCGAACTGCTCCCTTCTCCGCATCCGCGCGCACAGCAAGCACTGATACGCTGCGTTGGACGAAATGCAATTGCGGACGAACTTAAACTGAATATTCTTGAAGATATTGCAATTCATAATCCTGATGAAATCCTCCAGGAGCTTAAAACTCTCGAAATTCTTCGCCTACCTCAACACATCGATGACGCTGTGCGAGACACAGTTGGTCGTGTCGCAGCATTGATGGATGAAACGGAGTCGTTAAACTCGGCCGATGCACCCGGAAAAGTCCTGAGGCTCGATGGCCAGGACGTCGACAGCACGATTCGAAAGCTACTCCCAAACCATGAGCAACTGACTATTGATGCTCGTTCTGCTCTGCGCACTGCGGAAATGATTCTTTTGCAGAGTCGAGGTTGGACACAAGGAGGAATGGACCTCAGCCCAATTGTTAATATGCATTGCAAAGCGGTAGAACTTGTCTTGCGCGACTCGTTTGAGCCATTTACTGATGCTCTTCTGAGAAAAGGTCATCTTTCCCGAAAATTGGACATTCTTGGATACGCACGACCGATCCCTGAGAAGATGCAGGTTTTCGAAGATGCTCTCGCAAGTCTTCCGATCATCCGCACTATTCCATATTTTTCTAAGTTCAAATTGCGTAAAATACTGCGCGGGGTCTGCCTCTACAGACCTGGCAAAAGGTTCACTCTTGATGGGCCAAAAGCGTTTGCTCTGATCTTCTTAGTGACTGCGAGACAAACGTGTTCTTTTGGGCTTGAAAAAATGTTAGAGCTCGGTTTTTCAACTGATATCGAACTCTATGAATACATAAAATTAATTCACTCGCTGCAAGACAGTCGCAATAGAGCCGTTCATGAAGGCCTCACTTGGGAGGCTAAAGATGAAATTGAATCAATGAGGGCACAAGCTTTCAAAGTGATTGAAATTTCATTGAAATTGAGAAAAAACCTTGAACGAGTGGATTCAAAAAGAAATGAGTTACGCGGCGCAGGCATCGGATTGGGAGCATAAGCAACAATGGGATTGCGAATTCAAACTAACGTCCAATCTATTAATGCTCAGCGCAACCTGGGAATGTCCACTCAGCGTCTCAATTCTCATATGGAAAAGCTTTCGAGTGGTTACCGAATTAACAAAGCAGCCGATGACGCTGCCGGACTTGCGATCAGTGAAAATCTCAGAACCGAAGTGCGCGGCCTCCAACAGGCGCGTCGTAATGCTCAGGATGGAATTAGCCTAGTTCAAACAGCTGAAGGTAGCTTGAACGAAATCACTAACATTCTGTCTCGTTTAAGAGAGCTTACTGTACAATCAGCATCTGACACCATTGGACCAACAGAGCGTGGGTTTCTGCAGAAAGAGTTTTCTTCTCTGAAAAATGAAATCGACCGGATTGCGAACTCATCTGATTTCAACGGAACAAAACTATTGGTTGGACAAACTCAGCTTCCGCTCGAGCTTTCTAAAGATGGCAACCCACCACCATTAGAAATCCAAGTTGGGACTCATTGGAACCAAATGCTTGATGGTCGCGAGCAAAATAACCCGACCAATATCATTCGCATCGACATCCAAGATATGAATGCACTCACAGATGGTCCTGGTTCACTAAATATCGGAAGTGCCGAGAACCCGGACGGAACCAGAGTTGACACAAAAGAGCTCGCCCAACTGAGCATGGAGCGGTTGGACGAGGCCCTCGAGAGAGTGAACTCTTACCGAGCGTCGCTGGGTGCGGTACAGAACCGTTTGCAAAGCACGGTAAACACACTTGGAATTCGTGTGGAAAACCTTGACGCCGCGAAGTCTCGCATTAAAGACGCTGATTTTGCTGAAGAAACCGCAGGAATGACGCAGCAGCAGATTCTCCAGCAAGCTGGCGTCGCGGTCCTCTCGCAATCCAATCAACTGCCACAGCTCGCCTTGAAACTTTTGAGTTGAAAGCCCCAAATCTTTCAGATAAGACGCCGAAACCTCGAGATATTTCTCGAGCTTGACCGAGGCGTTTGATGGCAAACATCAGCTCAACTGTAAGAATTTTCATAAGACAGGTGACTGTCCTTGATTGCGCGATTTGGGATCTTCGAGAGGGGCCTTTGGGGCGTTCTTGGAATGTCGACGTCGAATTTCATGGTTCGACTGATGACGAAGGCGTTGTCGTTGACTTCTCACAAGCCAAAAAACTCGCAAAATCTGTCATCGACGATGAGTTTGACCACCGACTTTTAATTGCCCCGGAATTCCTAGTGCCATCTACTGAAGGCCGTGTGATATGTCTTCCATCTTTGCAGACCAAAACTGGAAACCGATTTTCGCTCGAGACCTATGAGAAATCTCTCGCGGTTCTGCCATTGTTAGTTTTCCAGGAACTCGTTGAATCGGCCACCTGCAAATTGGAGGAGAGTATCTCGTCCGCAATCCACGCGAAGTGTCCGAAAAATATAAAAGCTGTAAAAATTAAGCTTGATCCGCAATGGACGAAAAATCAAAAAAATTATTTCAACTATCTCCACAGCCTCCGATTGCACACGGGAAATTGTCAACGTTTTCACGGCCACAGCAATATCGTCGAAGTCTACGAAGCAGGTCGACTGAATGAGAGTCTGTCGTCACACGTCGCAAGTTCGCTTGATAGTCAGTATCTGCTTTGTAAGGAATATCTGAAAGAACCAAGCACGCGGATCAAAGAGAAATGCCAAAATGAAATTCACGGATATGAACTCACTGACAGCTCTCACACTTGGATTTCATATGAAGGAACACAAGGTGAAGTGAACGTTAGAGTTCCATCAAGCCGCCTCAAAATCCTAGATGACGAGAGCACAATAGAAAATATTTCTCGATGGATTCATAAACATTTCTTCAACTCGGCAACAGAGATAGAAGTCCGCGGCTATGAGGGACTTCTCAAAGGTGCACTCTATCCATGACCGCCGTGAATTTTTTTCTGGTCAATGAGATTTATCCGTGTCTGCAAGGTGAAGGGCCAAATGCAGGACGTCCGAGTGTTCTCGTCCGTTTCCAAATTTGCAATTTGCGTTGTAGTTGGTGCGATACGCCATACACGCATACGTTTAAAAGCGATCCTGTTTCGGCCACCAACTTATCATTAGGACAAAAATTCAAACGACTCTCTTTAGATGAACTCCTTCAGAGCATTCGCGAGCATTCGACTCTTCGACATGTGATTCTTTCGGGTGGAGAACCCACATTACAGAACTTTTCTGCGCTGGCCGAGATTCTATCGTCATCGCACACGCTCGAAGTTGAAACAAACGGAACGCAGATTCCCCATAAGCTTCATCAAACATTTGAAGAACTTCATTACTCATTGCTGGAATGGAACGTTTCTCCGAAAGGTGTAAATGCCGGGCAGGAAATTAATTATGACGCCCTCAAGCATTGGTCGAGACTGAGTCAAAGCGGAGTCAAGGTTAATTTCAAGTTTGTTCTGCGAAAACACCATATGAGTGAAGACCTCAGAGAAATTGACTCGATTTTGGAGCGAACTGATATACCCCAAGATCGGGTGATCGCGATGGCTGAAGGAACAAGCAGAGAAAGCCAACTTGGAAATGCTTGGTTGGAAGAAATTTGCATGAACCGTGGATGGCGAATTAGCCCACGACTCCATGTTTTGACCCACGGCAACCAGCGCGGGGTTTAACTTTAGAAGCTCGGCTGGATCATTCAAAGTCCAGCAAATTGTTCCAGACTTTGCCAGCTAAAACGATACTGTCGGACGCCCTCTGAACTTGAATTAGTAATCGAAATTTGAGCAATCTTCTTCGGCATGCGACAGCGTGTGGTTGTAAAAAAATCATTCCAGCCATCTGAATCTATCAATTCTGACCATTCCAAGACACAAATTGCTGACGAAGAAAACTCAAGCTCCAAACCAAGATTTTTCAACTCAACTGCATTTTTAAGTCGATAAAGGTCGAGGTGACAAACGCGTCGCACTGCGGTTATCGGTTCTTTTATGTCGATGACGTTCAGAATTGGAAATGTTGGACTTGACGTCAATTGGGTGAAGCCAAGAGCTCTCGCAAAGTGCTTCACAAAAGTTGTTTTACCTGCTCCGAGGTCGCCTTCGAGAATAAGCCACCAACCCGGCTCTACAAATTTCGAAAGCGATTGAGCAAGGCGGATGACTTCGGGCTCATTGAGCTCAAGTTCAAGCACATTTCCTGCGGTCCAAAGGTCAAAAGCATAAGGCTTACTCATAAAAACTACTCTACTTCTTTAACCTAAAAAGGTTCAACAAGGGCCTCTTTGCGTAACAATGACAACAGTAATTGCCCCACTTTTGCAGCAGTTTGTGAACCGGGAGCGTTTGATAATCGCTCTTTTAGATCGTGAGTTGAACTCTGAATAGAATTGAGCAAATCGATTATTTTTTCCGCTGATAACTCCTGTTCATCACACCAAAGCGCCCAACCTTTATTAGCGAAGATTTTTGCATTGATAATTTGATCGCCACGGCTTTGATTTAACCCAAGTGGCACAAGCAGCATTGGAATTCGGGCTGCAGCCAATTCGAAAATAGAACTTGCACCCGCTCTGCAGAGAGCAACATCTGCTGCAGCATATGCAAGCGACATTTCTCCAGACAGATATTCAAATTGGCGATAGTGAGGAGACGCATCAACGGCAAAACTTTTTCCGCGACCAACAATATGAATAATGTTCCAGCTCTTTGAAAGGGTGGGTACAGCAGAGGCAAACCTTTTATTCAGAGCTTCCGCTCCCAAGCTTCCGCCAAAAACCAGAAGAGTTGGCTGATCAGGGTCGAGTTTGAAGTGATTGATCGCTTCCAATCGATTTTTACTAAAGAGCTCGGAACGAAGAGGAATACCCGAAGTGCGAACGCGCGACCGATAGCGCTGTGGAATCCATTTTATAGTTTCATCAAAAGATACCAGGGCACGCACAGCAAATGGAAGGGTCAGCCGTGTTGCCAAAGCGGGTGTTGCGTCGGACTCATGAATCACAACTGGAACTCGATTCAGCCAAGCAGCCCAAACGACCGGTGCCGAAACAAAACCTCCCTTTGAAAAGAGGCAACCAATCCGATGCTTTCGGATCATAATGAGCGCGGTCAGAAAGCCGAGTATAATATTCAATGGGTCTATGAAATTTTGCCAACTGAAATAACGCCGTAACTTGCCCGTACGGATGGATACATATGTCCATTCAGGATGCGCAGAATTTACGATTTCCCTCTCCATCCCGACACGGCTGCCAAAATAAACAACTCTCACTTCTCCTGAAATAACAAGCGAACTGACCGGTGAATCTGCATTAGCAACAACGGCGAAGTGAGGCAAGACGTGTCCAGCAGTTCCACCGCCAGTCAGACCCAGTGTGAGCGTGTTACGACTCATGATTTCCCCAAACTCTCAAAGATGCTCGGTTGTGTTCCAAGAGTAATGATAATTGCTATCTTCAATTCCGCGAGCAGCTTGAGTCATTTTCAATGGAGAAAAAGTGTCGACCATGATGGCAAGTTCGTTCGTTTCTCGCACACCGACACTCTTCTCATACATTTCAGGATGTGGTCCGTGCGGAATGCCACCAGGATGATAGCTAATGCTATACTGTTCGATTCCCTTTCGGCTCGTAAAATGCCCTTTTACGTAAAATAAAATCTCGTCGCAATCGACGCTGCTGTGCGGATAAGGACATGGAATCGCATTCTTTGCATAATCAACAATGCGAGGCACGAAGTTCATAATGTAGAAGCCGCGCGCTGAAAAACTGGTGTGAATCGTTGGGGGTAAATGTACGGAACTCGTTTTGGGCTGATACGCATCCACCGAGAAAGCGTATGGGTAAACCCAGCCATCCCAGCCAATCACCTGATATGGAAAATCTGTGTATTCGTGAATGGAAAGCTTATGATTGCGTTTCACAACGATCGCAGGATTTTCTTCTGATGTTAACGTGAGAAGGCGATTTGGAGAGCGAAAATCGCGATGTGTGTAGGGAGCGTCCAATCTTAATTGCCCTTGCGCAAGTCTGAATTCACGCGGGATGCCGAAATCTTTCATTGCCTCTACGGCGAACAGGTAGAGTGGAGCGGTCATTTGAAGCCGATATGCGACTCCTTTCGGAATCATGAGATAGTCGCCGGCTCGGAAATCAATTTCGCCAAAGACTGTCTGCAAGACTCCCGAACCTTCTGCAACAAAATACATTTCATCTGCATCACCGTTTGCAAAAAACTCTCTACAAGGCTGATTTGGACGAGCAATTCCAACTGTGCAGTCATCATTAAAGAAAAGTGTCTTTCGAGATTCAAGAAGAGTTCCGCCCGAAATAAGCATTGGGGTTTTGATATGCCGCCGTTTCAGATCGTCATTTCCCGCAGTGGGATTGTGCGGAAAATCATTGTTCTTTGAACGATAGTTATCGACACGAACTTCATGTGTTGGAGCTCGTCTCTGATAAAGAATTGAATAGAGATCACTGAAGCCATCGCGAGTAAACACATGCTCGGCGACCATCTTGCCTTCAACTTCAAACACTGTGTGGGGCTTTTCGGAAACAGCTCCCAATCGTCTGTAATCAATCATAGCAACTCCTGCATGGCTTGTTTCCCAGTGCTTCCAAGTGCGCTATTGTCTCCACTTATCCGGGAAAATCAACCCGGCGTGAAGAGACTTTAGCGAGGATTACAGCGCATGAAACAGGCACTCTTGATTATCGGCGACCCTGTCGAAACGCTGAATTTTAGCGGTGACTCATCGCTTGCCTTGGCCGAAGCTGCACTTGAACTAGGTTACACTGTTGACTGGACAACCGCAGAAGATGTGTCGCTCCTGAATGGGGCTGCAGTGGCATACCGCGTTTTTCAAATTGAGGAAATCCTTACCAATCAGGCACCGGCAGGTCGCTTTCGAACTGACTCGACACCAATTGTATTGTCAAAATACAGGGCTATTTTTGTGAGAAAGGACCCCCCATTCGACGAAAGTTATACCGACCTCTGCTGGATTCTGTCGCTACTCCCTGCCAAACTGGTTATCAATTCGCCGACGGCACTGCTCTTAAACCATGAAAAGTTGACCCCTTGGGCTCTTGCTCTCCGCGGGGTCGTGCCTCAACACGCAATGGTTCCGACTTTGGTTTCCCGCAATCAATCGGCAATATTGCAATTTGTTGAGCAGCAATTTCTGCAAGCCAATGACTTTTTAAATGCCCTGCCTGGGATTCCGGATTTTGAAAACTTTAAATTCAAGATGCTAGCAAAACCGTGGAGAGGCCACGGTGGACGCGGGATAGAGACGTTTGAATCTATCTCGGCATTGGGTACATGGCTGGCAGCGCAACCAAGCACCACACCGGGTTTGCTTGAAAGCGCATGGATTATTCAACCACTTCTGCCGGAAATCAAAACAGCGGGAGATCGGCGCGTATTCATTGTTAACGGCAAAGTTGCGTTTGATTTCGTCCGCTTTCCGGCTCCTGGAAAAATTGAAGCGAATCTTGCGCAGGGTGGCAGAGCAGTTTTATTGCCCATGTCTTCTGAGTTGATGAACCTTTGCGAGCGAATAGCCAGTGAACTAAAATCCTCTGGAATTCGCCTTGCAGGATTAGACTTCATTGACGAAAAACTCACAGAAGTAAACATTACCTCACCAACAGGCATTCGAACGTTTGAGTCACTTTCAGGAACTCAAATCTGCAAACAACTGCTGGCTGATTTGTTGGAGGATTGATTCTGTGGCTCGTCTGCGACTGACTCTACTTACTATTATCCCCTTCTTCACTCTCGTGAATGCGCCTTTGGGATGTGTCACAATTCGCGCAAATGAGCCCACCAAGGAATGGATTCAGTCAACAAAAACTGCACTTGAACTAGGCTGTAAATCGACTTCCAGAGGCGGCTTTTCAGCCGATCTTAGCATACCCTCGCAGGGATCCGCGAGAATTGAAGCCGTCTGGGATGCGACTGGGTATCTCAGCGGACAGGTCATCAACACACTGGGAGAAGACCTTGTTAACTTCAAGATTGACTCCTCAGGGGTCTTACAAACCGATGCATCGCTGCCGCGAGGATCAGCGCTAAGCCTGGCTCTTGATTTTCTGGCTCAAATTGGCGCCAAAAGAACCCGCTCGCTGCTTTGCTCAGGGCTGTTTGTGGCTCAAAATGATCTGCAACTGGTTGCACAGCATGACAAAAGTAACAAGACCGAGTCTGTGATTGAGGCTGGAAATTTCAATTGGTTATTGAATTCCACCCTCACTCCTTCTGACGTTGATCCACAGACGGTCGAAGTTGATTCACAGATTATGAGCGACTCTTTTTTGTTTCGTAGAATTTTGGCAAAAGTGAATTGGAAGGGCAAAAAACAAGAAGAGCGCATCAGGCCGTTCGAAATGACGATTCAAGCTGAACAGACGATTGTTAAATTGTTGTTCCTCGATTTTGACTAATCTTTCTGTTGACTTCGCTCATGAGATCTTTTGGTTTTTCTTGGTTCTTTGCTTTCTCTTCATCAGTCCTTCTACGCTTTGCTTCAAGAGTTGTGACCATCGAGGAGAATGTTGCAAATGCAGATTCAAAGTCTTCATCGGAGAGACCTTGAACCTTCGACAACAGCTGTTGAAGTATAAAATTTCGTTTCTGGAGTCTGCCCATGCTGTCGAATCGAGCAGCCTGATCGTCCATCGTTCGCGCGAGTTCAATTTCATTGAAACCTTGTGCCATGCTTGCCTCTCGTCCCAACCTCAGATGGTTAAGGGATCGGTTGCTTTGGCTTTTCTCTGGAGCTGGTGCCACTCTCTTGACGTCTGCAGAGTCTGCCCAACCTACGGGAGTCCAACGCGGTGCGATAGCATTGATGTGATTCAGGAGGACCAGAGACATGCTGAGAGCGCTTGCGATTTTTATTGTTTTGATTGCGGCTTCGGCTGGCTCAGCCGCCTTCTGGGCATATAACTGGTGGCAGAATCATTCACTGACACTCAGCAATCCGGTAGATTTTGAGATCAAAGATGGAGCCACACTCCAAAGTGTTTCCAATGATTTAATTAAACACAAACTTATTTCAGGTGTTCCGCAATTGTTCGAATGGGGATGGCGCGTCACACTTGCAAAGGCGACGGTCAAAGCCGGTGATTATCGCTTTGAAGGAACTCTGACCCCTGCGAAAATTGCTCATGCACTTGCCCTTGGACAAACAGTGACAGTTACTTTCACGATTCCCGAAGGCTGGAATATGTATCAGATTGCCGATCGACTTGAGGGAGTTTTTCCAAGATTCAGCAAAGACAAGTGGATTGCTGCCATGAAAGACCCAAAGTTGCTTTCAACGCTGCCGGGACAACCTGCAACTGCTGAAGGTTTTCTTTTTCCTGAGACCTACACCTTCAATCCAAGAGTGACACCTCACGAGGTGCTAACGAGCCTGATTCAAACATTCAAAAAGCATATGACCGTCGACTTGATTGGCAAAGGTCAAGCTCTGAATTTGAACCCATTGCAAATCGTTATTTTGGCTTCGATCATTGAAAAAGAAACTGGAAAAGCAGAGGAGCGTCCACACATCTCCTCGGTCTTTCACAACAGAATGCGAATCGGAATGAAATTGCAAACTGACCCGACGGTTATCTACGGAATCTGGCAAAGATATGATGGCAATATTCGTAAGGACGACCTAAGAACACCAACTCCATACAACACATATGTCATCCCTGGATTACCTCCGGGACCCATCGCAAGCCCGGGAATTGCATCACTCAAAGCCGCGGTTGCGCCTATCGATTCAAAAGATCTCTATTTTGTTGGTAAAGGTGACGGTAGCCATCTATTTTCAACAACCTTGCGCGACCACCAAAAAGGCGTTTACCAGTTTCAAATCGCGCCTTCAAAAAGTGGGGCCGCTAGGAATTAAAGTTTTTGGAGCACCAATTGATCAAAGTTCATCATCAGCCCAAAAGTCCGCGTGACACCGATATATTAAAACCGGTCTCTTTGGTTGCCAGTTGGGAGAGAGATCTTTTACGTATGGCTGCCCCCCAGGTGGACGCAACGCTGAAGCCGCACATCGTTCAATCCATCGCAGCACATGTTCAAAAACTTTGGGCGAAGTTTAATACAGATCGACAAAGTCTTGATCGTGAATACATGTCAGATGAAAAAATGTTGATGGCATATCTTGCGGCGTTTTTTTTACCAAACGTAGCCCGCACACAAAGCGCTCTGTCAAATAAAAACATCAAAAGCCAGTTGCTCTGGTTGAAGCAACAAACATCTCTACGCATTCTTGATTTTGGTTCTGGACCATTGAGCTGCAGTATCGGCTTACTACTCGCATTAAACGACCTTGCTGCGAACGACAGTGAGGCGTTCAAAGATCTCAAAGAAATTGAAATTGTTGCTACCGAACGTTCCGAGAAAGCAGTGCGCATTGGACAAAAGTGGATGACTGAAAATCTGAACCCAAGGATTTCTCTTACAGTCGAACGCTTGACATCAATTCCACAGCATTCATTTTTTGACATTGTTTTGGCTGCTAATGTTTTGAATGAGATACCTGAAAAACATCAATTGAAAACCATAGAAAGTTTGCTTGCCTGTGCATCTAGTGTCAGCCCATCTTTGTTTTTAATTCTTGAACCCGGGCAAGACGTCCATTCGAAGAAACTCTCAACAATCCGCGATGAATTGTTAAGTCGACATCAATCGGCAATTGAAATTATCGCCCCATGCCCTCATCAAGGCCCGTGTCCGCTTTCGGCGGCATCTGGGCGTCTTGATTGGTGTTGGTTTAAATGCAAGTTCGATGCACCTGATTTGCTGATAGAAATCGACAAAAAGACACTCCTAAATCATGGAGAACTCGCATACTCATTTCTTGCGGTGTCGCAAAAACAAGTTCAGACGCAAGCCAAAACAATCCCGTGGGCTATCTGCGTGAGCGACGAAATGTCTGTCGGCTCAGATGAAGGCGCGGCGAAACGAGCAACTTATTTCCATGCAAATCTCGCCAACGAAAGTGCAAAACCAAAATTTGCAGAAATTGAAAAACTAGCTCGGGATGGTCGAAAAACAAAACTTTGTACATCAAAAGGCGAGCTTTTGGCGGGAATTCGTGCCTCAGATGATCATAAACCCACTTTGCTGCGCGGCGACTCACTGAGCGGGCCCGAATATTTCGAGATTATTATTTTCGAACGATAAATTTTAAAAAGGCTTTTAGGACTGTTTTCGAAGCTGTCTTCCATAATCGAAGATATACTCGCCAGCACTCCAAAGACTCACGAAAAGAGCGAGCCAGATAGATACCATTCCCCAAAAGGAGAATGAGAAAAAGCCCCGCGTCGACCATAAGATAAGCCCGACGATTCCAACATCAAGAAATAAAGTTTTTGTTTTTCCTAACCAACTTGAAGAGATTATTATGTTGTCTTCGTATGCGGCGAGGCGAATAGCATTTATAGCAAGGTCGCGGACAATCAGAACAACAGCCATCCAGCCCGCCAAACGGTGCTTCTCGACCAGAAGTATTAAGGCCGAGACGACTAAAAGCTTGTCAGCGAGAGGGTCAAGCAGTTTGCCAAGCACTGTCTCTACGCCATATTTTCGAGCAATCCACCCATCAAAGAAATCCGTAATGGCTGCGAGCGCAAACAAGACGCCAGCGGTAATGTTCGCAGTAGTCCAAGGCAAATCATCGTTGAGATTGGTGACTGCCTGGCCCTCATTCATCAGCAAAACGACCGCCGGAATGCAGGCAATACGCAGCAGGGTGAGCTGATTGGGAAGTCTACGAAGCCAGGGGGAAACGCTTTGAGTCATAACTTGATGCCTTTTCCTGCCCAAAATCGAACACAAATGTTTCGACGGATGGGATTTGCCTGCGGCTACGTACCACGAACAAGACAGCTACGGAACATTTCGGAACGACTGTTTGAGTCAATTGCGAGTGTCAAAGCAAACTAGAGTGCACAGCAGGCAGTTATCTTGACTGCCAGCCAGCCCACGTTTACCGTCTCGCGGTGCATCGATGCGTTGTGTATCAGAGTCACACCTATTTCTGGAGGAATTCCCATGAGCGTTTTGGTTGGCCGCCAGGCTCCCAACTTCAAAGCAGAAGCAGTCGTAAACGGCGATTTCAAGGAAATTCAACTTTCCGATTACCGCGGCAAAAAGAATGTTGTACTGTTCTTCTATCCTCTCGACTTCACCTTCGTTTGCCCGACCGAGTTGCACGCTTTTCAAGAAAAGCTTGCAGACTTCAACAAGCGCGACGTAGAAGTTCTTGCTTGCAGCATTGATAGCAAATTCTCGCACTTTGCATGGTGGAGCACTCCAAAGGATCAGGGCGGTATTGCTGGCGTTCAATACGCATTGATTTCAGACATCCACAGAACTATTGCCCGTGACTACGACGTCCTCAGCGATGGCGGAGTCGCTTTCCGTGGTTTGTTCCTTATCGACAAGAGCGGCGTCGTTCGCCATCAAATCGTCAATGACCTTCCTCTGGGCCGTAACGTCGATGAAGCAATTCGTCTCGTTGACGCTCTTGCTCACGTTGAAAAACACGGAGAAGTTTGCCCCGCAAATTGGTCTGAGGGGAAAGACGCAATGAAAGCCACGAAAGACGGCGTGAGCAAATACCTCGCAAAACACTGAAATGAACCACCACGGGTTCATTCTTTAAAATGGACGGCCGCAAGGCTGTCCTTTTTTTTCGTCAAACGTACTACATTGTCATTACAGAAGAATTATCGAAGAATAGGGAGTCGAGAATAGAGTTTCCGATAAGAAATTGTGCGTCTGTTTCGTTCCGTATTCAGCGGGACGAGAAGACCGGGAGAAGGAATGAAAAAGACGGCTCTCACATTCAGAATTTTATTCACTTTGCTATTGATTATCCCGCAATTTATTTTCGCCCAAGATGATCTACCATCGCCAAAAGCAGGCCCCGATTCAGACAATCCGACAGTGATCCCAACAGGACTTGAAGAAAATAAGGAAGAGGTTCTCAAAAGTAAGAGCCGCACAACAGATGTTATCACTGGAACTGGGATTTTGATGATTGCACCGCAGATAGAAGTTGGCTTCTTAACTGCGACGCCAAGATCAGCAAATATTTTTAGCAAACTTGAAACAAAGGCAACGGGTTGGGTGGTAGAACCAAAATTTGGTGTAGGTATTTTCAGCAAAAAAATTGCTCTTGACCTTCTTGCCGGCGCTCAACTGAGTTCCCTGACCGGAAAACGAATTGGCAAAGCGGATTCATTCATTGATGAGTCGCCAAGCGCAAGCGTAACAGCGCTTGACGAACCATACACGCTGTCTCAAACAACACCCATGGTTGAAGGCGATGCCCGAATTCGAGTTGGCAAAGGTAATTTTCAAATAGGAATTGCAGCAAGCGCACTTTTTGGTACCTCACAAGCACTCTATTCCTCAGTTCCAGACGTGGGTTCGAATTATGCCGTTTTCGCGGGTCCTCAGATTGTATACGAGGAGCGTGTTCTCGAGAGTATCTTCCGATTTATGTCGTCACTTCAGTTCATGACAACAGGAAATCAGAGAAGTGCATTTTCTGCGCGAGTTGGCGCATGTTACAGTTTTCTCGTGAACTCGCCATTCCTTAAAGTCACTGAAACATCTGTTGTTAAATCGAAAACTCAAATTCAAAAGAAGATTGTGACTATCCGTGAGCAATCTGTGGTTGAAAATGAAAATGTTAGTTTCATTTTTGATTCGCAGATGATTAACTTCAAATTCAACAGTGCTGACCTCACAGATCGCTCAAAAGCATTCGTGAGTGGCCTTGGACAAATTTTTTCTGCCCAACACTCAGATTGGCAAAAGTTAACTGTCGAAGGGCATACTGACTCAAAGGGGAATACCCAGTACAACAAGAAACTTTCGCAGCGCCGAGCAGAAACGGTAAAGTCTGTTTTGGTGGAAAGCGGTATTCCGGATGGGGATATTGAAGCGATCGGATACGGCAAAGAGCGCTTAATGATTAACCCTGAAAAATCAGAAATTGACTATGCTCGAAATCGTCGCGTAGAAATAAAACTCAAGGGACTTCGAGACGCCCGCATCTTGCAACGCTCGATCACTCGACTGGAGAAAGAGATCTTTGGCAGAAATACCGGCGCAAACAAGTCTGAAGGAGAGTCGAAAGGGGAAGATAAATGAGAACTCTAGTAAGGAAGTTGTTAACTCTTCTCTTCTTGGCTGCACCAGCACTGCCTTCAATTGCGGTTGCAGCTAATAAAAAGCCGAAGGACGAAGAGCGTATCATTGATGCCAACACCTCTGAGAAAAAGAAGCGAGTCCGAGGTACTCAGTCTGGTTTGAGCGTCATTCTTGGTGGCGAATATGGGATCTCAAAAGCCAAACCCTCAATGTCTGCTGACTTTGATCAGAAAAGCGGTAGGAGCCTGGAATTGAAGGCGCTTGCTGATTTCTTGTTTCGCGAATGGATGATCGACACTGGCGTAGGATGGTATTTCCAAAATCTACGTGGACCTGAGCATCTCGTATTTAAAGACAATCCAATTTCAGGCGACCGCGATATTTCACTTTCAGGTATTTTGCTGGAATTCACGCCCTCATATCGCCTGACAAATAACCTTTTTGTGAGTGCCATTACCCAACTCAGAACCCCCGCCGCAATTGACTACTTTAGCGAGTCTAATCCGAATAATGTTGGCTTTGCAGTCGGTGCTCAACTCGGACTGCAGATTTTCGACTCAGACCTAAATAGCCGGTTTGTCCTTAAAGCATTGACTCATCTGGGGCTGAAAGAATGGAGCGACGTAAATTACCTTGCTGGTGTCCAATTTGGCCTTCCAATCCGCCAGCCCGATGCACTCATCATCAGTAAGACAACGACTGTGAACAAGATTAAAGACGTTGTTGAATATCGCAAAAAAGACTTCACAATCACGATTACAGCAAACGTCATTAAGCTTGCACTCGACAACATTCTCACCTTTTATATCGACGCTGAAAGTAGACCAACACTTACAGCTGAAGCGCAGTCTTTTCTTGTAGATTTAGGTTCCTCTTTGCAGAGTTCACTCGAGCTTTGGGAAGGATTGCGTATTGATGCGCAAACACCTGCGCACATCGGTCTAGTTCACGACAGTTTGATCTCAATTGGAGTTCCTGCCTCGAAAATCAGAAAAGGCAAAGCAACGCAGGAGATTGCTGACGGTGGTAACGCGAGCGTCGACTTCACGTTCTTCGGGGTCAAGGACTCTAACAGCCTTGCTGAAAGTATAAGAAACGCGATGCGATCGATGAAAATTCCGGAAAACTGTCAGCGTGGCGGGACTTGCGAGTAAGCGGTTGCTCCAAAGGAACTTTCAATTAATTCCCGATAGGGTTCGATAATTTGATAGGCAAGCGAGGTTAAAAGAGCTCCTCGCTGTCCTTTGGCAACACCAGCCCATTGAATGACACCCAATTCGGTTCCAAGCGCAAGCAGAACTTCAATTTCACTGCCGGTTTCTTTTTCTCGCCCGCGTAAACCGAGAAGCGCTGCCATAATCTGTGCTTGCTCAGCCCCAGAGCGAAAGAAACTCTCAATTGATTTGTTTAGCTGAGTAAAGGTTATTGGAGTTTCAGTGACAACATGCCCAGACTCGCCAAATTCAAATCCGGCAAGCATAATCATTACAAGAATGACCTTGAGTGCGCGCTGTTCAATCTGCTCCGAAGATGCCGAATGTAAGGCGAGCCTTGCATCATTGAGCAATTGCCGCTCGGTTGTAAAGGCCTCAAGGCGCCACGCCAATAGAGTGAGCGGATCTCGTGCGACCCTTTCAAGAACGACGTCAATTGCATGGCCCCAGATTTCAACGGACGAATGCAGCAAATCCTCCACATCCGGATGATCAAGCAAAGCCTGGGCTAAGACTTCAATACCAGAAGGTGTATTTGGCCCTTGCCGCATTGCAAGCATCTGAAGATCAACGACTCTGAGAAGTACTTCAAGAAGTTCGCTTGGGTAATGCTCTAAACCAATAGCGACCCATTCTTGCGGGCGACACACAACGAGTCTTTTTATCACCGAAATGCAGAACTCATGGCTGAGATCCAGCCAGTCTGGTTCAGAATCGAGGTAGCGCAAAACATGAAAATCGGCCAGCTGTTGGTAGGCTGCGTGGTCAAGCCATTCAAGCAGCACTGGGCTTGAAATTCTTGTTTGCCTTGACTGTGCGACGGCCAAAAGTCGCCGTGATTCGGGCGAAAAAACGGAAAAGCCAAATTGCTGATAGACAGACGCAACCGACGCTTCGTGAAAAGCCATCGCGAGCGGGGTCACTCTCCCGCTAAGAATTTCGAGGCCTGATTCCTGAAGCACTCTAACCAGTGCTTTATTCTTTAAAGCACTTCGCTGCCAATTCGCAATTTGTGTGAAATCAATCGACTGATTCATCATGCTTCAAGTGTCTCAAATTCATTCCTCCGCGGCAGGGTCACACTTGCCTTGCGGCATTTTGACATCTGGCACGTTTTTTGCGGAGCACAACGAAATCTGCAAAGGATCGAATGTGATTACTCATCTGGAGTCTATAAAAACTGAGGACAATCTTAAGGTCTCCCGACGTCGGAGAAATCCGAATCGAATATTGAAACTAATTCAAATCCTGGAAAATTATCCTTCTGGCCTTGAGTCTTGCGAAATTTCTCATCACTTGCAGGGCGCAGTTCGGTATTCATGCCACAAGGACGCACTTGAAGAAGCAAGAATAGCAACAACGCGAAAGCTTATCCAACGTGCAAAAGTTTATCTAATTAAAACAGATTCGAGTCGATCACTGTATTTCTGCAAAAACAGAAAAGTGTGGTTGATTCAAAAATCGGGTGAACAAATTTCGCCAACCACCCGGCAAAATTGAATCTCCACACACTTTTAATCTCATGCAAAGTAGAATTAAGCGGGAGGCAGTCATCGATGAAGCTGACTTGGGGACATGTTGGACTTATTGCTACTGGATTTTCGGCAGCAACACTTGGCGTTTTGATAAAAAAGAATCATCTTGAAACCGGAATGGTTTCGAGCGGAAAAACTGATGTCAAGTTACGTCTTTCAGTTCGAGGAACTGGTGGACGGGCCGTCAAAAACGCAAAGATTTCAGTGTTTGACCCCATTCAAATTTTCCTCGGACAAACAAATGAAGAAGGGGTTCTTAACACGCACTTTTTGGCCTCGAGCGGTAAGTCTATCATCCTTCAAGCCGAGGGCATTGCTTTCAAGATGCAACGAGACCTTCTCGTACCACGATCTGCACAATATCAATCTTCGGTCTTCTTTGATCTTGCTGAAGTCCATGAGGGAAATGCAACCATCATCTCATCTGCGAACACCGAGACCACTTCTTTGGTACCGGTAACCACGCCAGAGCCGGACAGATTAGAAATTCAATTTGAAGCGCTTAGAACCTCAGACGAGATCAAATTGCACCTCAAGAAAAACTTGCAAGTCAATGCAGATAAACTGAAGGTGCCAATTAAATCAAAACTCTCGTGCCAAACTTGGGATTCTGCACCTTTGACCCACGAATGTGAACTTCAGGTTCCTAACCGACCAAGTGTCTTCAGACTGAAAAATCAGCTTCCTTTTAACGAAACTGATACCTTTCAGTGGCTATCTTCATTCACGGAAAATCAGACTGATGAACTTGTGCACCCTCGTTTTGGAAAATCTGAAACTCTCTTTTCCATAAGGCACGGTCATCAAAAGATTCGCGCATACCTTGAGGAAACTCCACTTGAAGTGTGGCGAGAGAAGCCAGACACAACAGTTTTTAAGCACGACTTATCAAAATTCAACTTGAACAAAAACCAACTTGAATTAATTGTTTTGACTGAACATAATCAAGTTCTGCAGCGTCGTATTGCGCGAACCAATAGTAAAAAAATAATCACTTTGCGCGTGCCAAACCAGGAAAGCCTAAGACTGTCAAAAAGAAAATCACAGAATTAACTGCTAATTCTTTGGCAAACTAATGTTTATTTTGACTTTCTGTGATTGAGGAGACTGAGCTGGGGTGGGTACCGTAGTAGGCTTGGCCTGAATTGTTTGTTGCACAGATTTTTGAACAGTTTCAACTGATACACCGACTTGCTTAGCAGTCTCCTCGACTTGTCTTGTTACGTTCACAGTTGGAATGACATCAGGCGTCGAAGAAGACTTCTCCGTTGGGACTCCAGCGGTTCGACTCGCTGCCTTTGAATCACCGATTGGCGAATCTTGCGCGGTTCCGCCAGGTGAGGTTTTTGGTCCATCTATGGGTAAAATAGATTGCTTGGGCGCTGTTGAAACAGTTCCGTCCGGAGAAAAGAGAGTTTTGTTGCTTCGCGAAGGAGGTTCGGTTTTTTTCTGCTGTGGATCTATTGCGGTTTGAGGAAAGTCGGTGGGAGTTTGCGATTCGCTCGAGCGTGGTGATTTTGTTTCATCTGGCTTAGCTGCATTTTCCGTTTTTGGTTTTTCTTCATTTTTGAGTTGTGTTTCCGATTTATCGCGCGCATCACCTTTTGGCTTGTTATCACCCTTCGGCTTTTCTTCCGACTTTGTCGAATCACTCTCTTTCGTTGACTCCTCGGTCTTTTTCACTGGCGCATCATCATTTTTATCACTGGAAGGCTTCTCATTTGTGTTCGCAGGAACCGCGGCCGCATTTGTCTCATCTGAAAATCCGAGTCCATTTGAAACAGGCGGTACGAGATTCTGAAGCAGCTCTTGAGATGCGGCAGCCGGAGGAGTCGGAACGACATTTTGGGAGACTCGTGTCACGAAATTTGGAGCAACCATCACGCTCAGGCTGGGGAATTTCGGATTGCTCACCTCCACCTTTCCCGTGAGTACAACAAGCTGAGTTTCACCGTTTGGGGCAACATCAATGACTCCGCTTGTGCCTCGAATCCCCATTAAGGCGGTCTTGCTCCTGAATTTCGAATTTACTTTCTTGGCACCCGTCGGATTCACAAAAAATCTGAGCTTTCCGCTCAAAACATCGAAGGTTGAATTAACTTCGCTATTTGCGCCTGATGTCTTTTTAAACTGGTCGATCCTGACCGCTGATTTCTCGTAGGCGGTAAAAGAGCTGCCATCAGAGAATTTGACTTGCACAACGGAACCAGAGCCAGTCTCCAAAGAATCACTTTCACTCAGGCTGAGACCCTGTTTCGCAACAGCTCGGCCACTGCGACCATTGACAAAGACCTGTCCGGATACAGCCGCAATCTTGCCAACTTCGCCTCCGTCCGCAGAACTCGGCTGCGGAGCCAAAAGAGAAAGTCCTGCAACGACGAGGACAAGTCTTTTTCGGGTATTGACAGTTGCTTGATTCATCAGGATAGCCCTCGGTTGAGGGATTATTCGGATTCTTGTGGGTTACTCCTGAGAGACCGTCAATTGTACGCGGAGAACCTCGTTGATTGAAAAATTAAACTATTCATTTCAGATACTAAATTAATGAGCACGCAGTTCGTCGTGAATAGGCTCAAACGCTCAGGAGGGCGAAATTCGAGACATGAGGCTCTCTTTCGGGCTCGCTCGGGTCCCTTTTTATGCCTTTGTCTTGGTTTTGAGAGTCACCCTGACGCAACTGACAGATTTGTCCTTGAATTTGCTGTAGCTGCTTCAAAAAAAGCCGTTTCGAAGAGCGCTGTGGTACGTAACAAAGCGCGTCGTCGCATTCGATCAGCCCTCATCCAGCAGGATTTTCAGCAGGAAGTTGCCGTCTTTAAAAATTCAGGTGCGACACACATTAAGATTCTCGTTGTCACAAACCGCGAGGCACTGGAGCTACCTTTCGATGTACTCAAAACTGCCCTCAAACAGGGCCTCGTTAAGCTCTTTGTGGCCATACGAAGGAAGCAAGGTGAGAAAAATGTCCAACAATCTTGAGCATTCCACATCTCTGCTTCAGCGTGGCTTGGTAGCCTTGATCCGGTTTTATCAAAGGTGTATCTCTCCAGCGCTCGGGCCACGCTGTCGTTTTTATCCGTCTTGTTCGGAGTATGCACGATTGTGCATTGAGCGAGAAGGAATACTCAACGGTAGCAGACGAAGCATTGTGCGCTTGTGCAAGTGTCATCCCTGGCATCCGGGAGGAGTCGATTTACCTTTTAGCAGCGATCCCTGATTCGGATTGTTGCTTTCCAACCCCAATTCTTAGGTACATTTAGAGTGAACATGAAAAAATTATCCTCCGTAACAGTCAGCGCTACAGCTCTTCTGCTCGGAGTCTTTGCTGCATCCTCTGTCTGCTCACGAAGTCAATTCGCATTTGCGCAGGATGCTGCCGCTTCAAATCAGTTGCCGGCAAATACGCTCCCCTCGCCGACCGCGACCCCTGCAAGAGAAGCACCATCCATACAGAGCAACGCTCAAGCCGAGCTTGATCGCGATGACCTGTTAATTCGCTTCACTCGCGAGGGCGCTTGCATCGAGGATATTCAGTTAAAAGGATTTAAAGAAACGCATGGCGGAAGCGAAAATGCCCATGTGACGGGTGGACACTTTAATTGCCGCGCGCTGGCCCTCAAAGTTGGCTCTCAAGATCTTCGCACAGTGCCTGCAGACGTCAAAACGGAAGGTTCTGGTTCCGTGACTCTGACCCAAAAAACAGGGCAATTAGAAGTCAGCAAAATTCTCAGACTTGCTGGCCAATACTCAGGCGAACTTGTTATCCAGATTAAAAATACCGGTTCTTCCGCTTGGACTGGGCCGATTGCTATCGACTTAGGCGGTGTCTCTGAGCTCAAGGGCGCGGGCAGTTTATTCGGCTCCCATCCCGTAGCTTTCCACGAGGCATCATATTTTTTCCAAGACAAAGTAAAGCGGCAAGCACTCCAGTTCGAGGATGCTCCAAAAGCCGAATCTCTTCTTGAACAGAAAAACTTCAGCCCCGATTGGGTTGCGTCGAATTCACTGTATTTTGCTTTGGCACTGATGCCAAAAGGGAACGACGTCTTCGATTTCACGGTATTCAGAACTGGTTTTAATTCTGCCAAGAATTCACGAACGCCGCCCGATCGAACCCTCTATGAAGTTTGGCTCACCACACAAATCACCGACGTTCCACCTGGTGGTACCCGCTCAATCACCTTCGACGTATTCGCAGGTCCAAAATCAAAGTCTGCGCTCTCAGCTTTTTCTGGACGAAACCTGCAAAAAAACATCGACTACGGCTTCTTTAGCATTATCGCTTGGCCACTCTTTTATTTTCTTGCTTGGTGTGAAGGAGTTCTCAAGAACTGGGGCCTTGCAATTATCGTTTTGACCATTGCTCTCAAAATCTTGCTCTATCCACTGACGGAAAAAGCTTTTGTTGCGGGCAAAAAGATGCAAAAAATCCAACCCGAATTAAACGCGCTCAAAGAAAAGTTTAAAGACGACAAACAAGCGCAGCAGCGGGAAATGATGGCTTTGATGGCGCAGCGTGGCGTCAATCCAATGAGCGGCTGTTTGCCTATCTTGCCACAGCTGCCAATTTTCTTTGGCTTGAATGCGGTGCTCACACACACTTTTGAGCTTCGGCATGCGCATTTCGCGGGATGGCTGAATGACTTGACGGCTCGAGACCCGCTCTACATCACTCCTGCATTAATGGCCGTTCTTATGTACGCTCAACAGAAGCTCACGCCGGCGCCAACTTCAATGGACCCTGCGCAGCAAAAAATGATGCAATTCATGCCACTGATTTTTGCTGTCTTCATGTTGACCTACCCATCCGGTCTAGTTCTCTATATTATCACAAACACGGTCCTGTCTCTGCTGCAACAGCAGTACATGACGAGGAAGCATAAAGTTGCGGAATGACCGTTCATTTCGGTCTTAGCTGCAGGCCATTGGCAAACCAATCATGCCTGCTTTATTTTGGAGCAATAGATGAACAAACAAGAATTTAACGGAAAAACCCTGGACGAGGCACTTGCGGCAGCCGCGCGTGCTCTTGGAACAGACGTCACTCTCATCTCTTACAATATTCTCCCGCAAGGTTCGGGAGGACTTCTTTCAAAGTTGTTCCAGCGAGGAGTTAGACTCGAAGCTTGGGTGGACGACTCAAGTAACATTCAGGCTGCTGCACGTGAGGCGGTTCGGCAAGCGATGGCAGGCGCACAGGATATGGGTCTGGGTAAGCCAATTCCGGCCCGCAATGACCGTGAAAAACCAAAATCACAACCGATAATGAAGTCCCAGCAAGGGCGAATATCAGAGAAAAAACGAGCTGATGGTCAATCAAACCGCCCGCAGACTCAGCAACGAAACCCACGTCCCGAGCGGGAGCAAAATCAACGTCGGGAGCGCGCGATTCAACCCAGACCACCGCTTTCTGAAGAAGAAATTGCGGAAAGACTCAATCGGCCAAGGATCGCTTTAAAAAGCGAAAATTCACAAAACGTCTTGATTGAGCTTGCCAATCATTTTGCCAAAGGCTTTGATCCAGAAAGCACACCATCAGCGACTCTAAATTTTCTTAACGAAGAAGAAGTTGTTGTTTCGGTAATGGGAGCATCCAATCTTGAAGAGCTATTAACGCGCAGCGACAGACTTTCATGCGCATTCGAGCACCTGTTTAAACGCATCGCGCAGAAGCGTTTTGGAGACGTTTCCGGCCGAGTGACATTGAACGCAGGCACAGCTGCTGAGCAGCGTGAAGAAAAATTGCGCACTATGGCGCTCGACGTCGCTGCGAAAGTCAAAGAGAACGGCCGCACTATCACTTTGAGTTCGAAGAGCAGCCAGGAGAGACGGGTTATTCACCTCGCATTAGAAAACATGGAAGGCATTGCAACCAAGAGCGTGGGGGTTGGTGACAATAGAAAACTCGTCATTTACTCAACTCTTCGCCCGACACGAGGAGCTGACTCACAAAATCAGCAACGCCGCGACGCTGATTCCGAAGGCCAAGGGCGCAGACCACGTCGCAGAGGTAGACGCGGCGGTGGACGTCATCGTCAAGGTGGGCACAGCCATCATCTGGAGCCTAATTCCCAGGAGCAAGAATCATCTGAATCTTCGCTGACTCACGAACTTTGATTCGATACCATAGATGACATCCTTAAAATCGCTCGACATGATCTTTGCGCAAAGCTCGGCAAAAGGTCGAGCCGCGTTGGCTGTGCATCGTATTTCAGGACCTGGCTGCTTAAAACCTATTGAACATCTTCTACGACGCGCGAAGACCGACAGCGAGGGAACACTTGTTCCAGGCCAGGTGATTCAACTTTCACCAGGCATGAGCCGGTACTGCTTCCTTGTCGATGCAAACGAGCGGATTGTTGACGATTGCATGGTTGTGCATTTTTTCGGACCAAACAGTTACACCGGCGAAGATACGCTCGAAATCACATGCCATGGTAATCCATTCATCTCCGCTCGATTGCATTCATTACTGCGCCAACTTGGATACAGAGATGCAGAACCTGGGGAATTCACTCAACGAGCATTTTTGAACGGAAAGCTCGACTTAACCAGAGCGGAAGCAATTGATCAGCTCATACATGCGGACACAATCAGCGGAGTCGAACTTGCAAGGCAAGCTTCTGTTGGCACGATTGGATCGCACTCACGACGTATCCGCGAACGTCTTGTTGGTGCCATGGCTTACTTTGAAGCGCATATAGATTTTGCCGAGGACGAAGTTGGAAGCTACGACGCCACCATTCAAGCTCAAGAAATTGCTTCCTTGCGAGATGAAATTCGCAGTCTGGCTGCGACCTACTCAACTGGATTGAAAATGCGTGAAGGTTTGCAGCTTATCTTGTTAGGCGAGCCGAATGCAGGGAAATCTTCTCTCTACAATTGTCTTTTAGGACGTGAACGAGCCATTGTCACAGATATCCCCGGTACAACTCGCGACCTTGTCGAAGACCGGCTTGTTTTAAACGGGCGAGACTTTGTCATACTTGACACCGCCGGACTCAGACACACCTCAGATGTGGTGGAAAGTATTGGTGTGTCCCGTGCACTTGGGAGTGCGAAAAAGGCAGACATCATTTGTTGGATTCTAGATCCGACTCGAATTCAGTTAGATACTTTTCTTGAGAAAATAAAAACTGACTTCGTGTCCTTTAAAAATTCAATTGAGCCAACTTTGGATGCTTCTTTTCTAGTTATCTTTACTAAAGAAGACTTTTGGTCTGAAGAACTGCGCAAAAAAATAGAAAATATACCAGTAGATTTTTTTGCGGAACGTTCTCGCTGGACGCACTGCTCTGCACAGAAAAACGACATAGAATTGCTGAAGAATGAGATCGAAAGCCTATACGACGCAAAGTTAAACTTCGGAACTAAAGGCGAAATCCCAATTTTGATCTCCGAACGTCAGAGAGATAAAGCACTCCTTGCCTGCGGCTCATTGAATCAGGCACTTGAACTCATCTCTCAAAAAGATTTCCCCGAGAAGATAGCCTCACTGTTGCTCCAAGCGGCACAGCACATCGCTGATCTCATCGGGGAAATTGGGACAGATGACGTCCTGGAGAACATATTCTCCAATTTCTGCATAGGAAAGTGATCAGTACCCGGTTATTTTTTGTGAATCGTAGCTGAAAACGCGCGGAAGTGCTTTAGAATAGCGAATCAACATCGACTGCTGATTCACCAACGTATCAAAGACTTTTTTTCCGTTAGGTTCGCTTCGAACCATATCGATCTTTTCTTGCAAGCGATTAATACGTTCGCCATCGTCCTGTGCTTCCATCACCTCATCCATGATTGAATTGAAGCGAGTCTTTTCTTCGGGAGTCAAACCACTTGTGTTTGTGTATTTGTGATAACGTTCAATCAGTTTGGCGTCTGTATCAACAACAACCGTTCCGTCTTCTTTCTTCTCAACAACAACACCGGGGTTGGTATAAATACCAGCCTTCGGCACATAGTCACCGATCTGCATGTTAGCGTTACGCTTTGGAACCGGCATTGTCATCATAGCGAACCTCCCTTTCTTCAACTAATATTGCGGCAAATTTTCTAAGTCCACCTCGTAATTTGGAGGCGTGTAATTCTCTCTGTGCATGCGATGCATCAATTCATTCTCAAGATAGCGAATCAACTTTGGATCAGATCTTCTGCTTGTCTTTAGATTGTCAATTACATCGTACAGATTCTGTATTTCCTCTTTCTTATCTGCGCTCTCAACATCACGAAGCGTCAGGTTGTAAGCTGATCTCTGACGCTCTTCAAGGCTGTTTTTCACGCCTTTTTCCGACGCTTTTTGTATATTTCCGAGTTCGTAATCAAGCAGGACCTTTCCCGATTCAACATCTACGTTCTTCACGAGTGCAGGCGAACCGTCTCGCTGAAAAACAACATCACCCTTCATAATCCGCATGATTCCTCCCCCAAAAAGCTTGAGAAATGAGGCTTCAACCGAATAATACCGCAGCCTGCACATAAATTAAGCATAACGTCATGCTTCTTGACTGGAGAGAATCTGCCGAGTGCGCACGAGCAACGTTAAAGGTCCTCAGGAGAATTCCGATCACACAGAAGCGAAACAGATTATCTAGAGGGATTTGTCATGCGTGCGAACCTTAGATTCGCTCTGGCCGAGTTTATTCTTTGCATGGTTGCATTGGGCAGCGTTGGCTGTGGAGCGGTACTTCCAAAAGCTCCTGGGCCAGTTGAAGTAGATGCATTCAAACAAGGAACTCGGAATGGAGATGCAAATGGGCGGCAGTTTCAGAACAATTTTGACCCAAGCAGCTGGGCCCAGCGCCTCGAAGGATTGCGCACGAGCGCGGCAAAAATTGCCACAAATCTCTCGGATATAAACAATCAATTGTCACAAGTTTTTGCGGTAAAAGATGCACTCTGCAGCCGACAGGCAGATTTATTTACCAGCTGCATTGTCCATACTCCATTATCTCCATCCAGCTGGCGCACAGGAGCAGCATGTCGGTCCGACCGAAAAGTTTGGGATGCTCGGAACTTCGTCGTTCAGCTCCGAGGAATTCCCGGTAGATTTCAAATCATCCTCGATAATTCAATTTATTCAACAATATTTAATGCAGAAAAAGAAACTCAAGTTCAATGGAGTTCAAGAGGAAACCGGAGCCTTAAGGACTTAAAGCTATCAGATATTGGAAGTATAAAAATGAAAGCAATCGAGGGCACGTTTGCAGACCTACCGAGTGCATCCTTCACCTTTAAGATTGACGACAAACTTCTGCTGACTGAAAAAGATCTCATTCTCTCAAGTCGAACGAGCAATGCTGTCGCTATGAACCAACTTGCGCTGACAGACGAACTTTCTTCGCCCCAATGTCGCGTCGAAGAAAGCGAAATCGATGAGCTACAGAAGAACGTTCTTTCACGGATTAAAATTCCTGAACCAATCCTGCCACCCCAACCCAAAAGTGAACTTAGCAATCAGTTACGTTCAGAACAGTACGAAGATTGGATTAATTCCTCGAGACGAGATCTGCAGTCAAAAACCGACACATACCTTGCAATCGCACAGGATATTTCGCGCTTGCGTCGAGATCTGCGAGGAGAATTACAACTCGGTTGCTGGAGCAGAGAAGTTATCAGATCAATTGAAGTCAACTTCAACGGATCGCATCTACCTCTTTCTGACTGGGACCGCAGTGCGACACGCGAGCCCAGTTCGAATTCAGGGAGCCCAACACAAACCACGCTAGATTTTGGTGGCGGATTAAAGTTTACCAATGGAGACGAAAATACAATCACACTCTTCAAAGACGATGCTCGTTGGCTGATAAATACCAACACCGATCTTACGATTGGTGACATTAATAGCATTCAATTACACAAGGGAGGGGTCGCATGGCAATCAATCAAGAACTGCTGGTCGACCTGGGGCGGCTTAGGAACCGCATGTGAGTGGCAAAACAGGGAGGCCGAACGCTACAAACTCGAAAAGCTGACGCTGAAAATCAATGGTCAGCTCGCATATCAAAGAGATGCGATTGGCCTCACATTACAGCGCTCTTCACTCGATTGGATTGAAAAAGATCTCACTTCAAATCCTGCATATATCGATCTCATGCGAAGACGCGATTGTCCAATCTCGGCAGATGCAAAATGAAAGGAGTTAGCGATGAAATTTAGGACTTCAATCGCTTTCTCTATTTGCTTTGCACCTCTCTATTTTATGAATACATCTTGCGGCTCCAAGAGCGAGTATGTTGGCTCAGGAGATCCGTCTAAGATTGGTCGTTCATTTCAAGGCGCTTCCGGAGATGCGTTTGCACGCAGACAGCTCGCAATAGACGCCGTAAACAAAATTTATCAATTGCAACGGCCGATTGTTGGAATTGCACAGGTGAAGCAGAATGAAGTCCCCTTTGTTCAACCCATGACCGTTCACCACGAGGATGTTATTTTCCAGATTGCTCGTTGCCCAGCTCACTACTCAGTTCAGGGCATTTTCGCGCGCTATGATTCATCCGACGATCAATTAAAAAGTCACGAAGATGCAATTAAGTACTTTATAAGAAATAAGTTCTGGAATGATATTTCAGGTCACTGCAACATCGTAAGCCTGGCTCAGCCTCAAGCAACTTTCATTGATTCCACATCACCGACCGGAGACTGGCGATGGTATCTAAGAGCTTGTCTCTCAGACACAAGTGCGCAGTCGCTCACGTGCAGTGAAGCAATCTCCTCGAGCGAAGCCATTTTTGGTTATCGAAATCAGTTTTCATTTCAGCAGCAAGAGATTCTTGAAAGAATTTCAAACAAAATGCAGATTATATCTCAATTAGCTTCATCATTTCCGCAACGCTCGCTGGCGCTTGCCCAAGCGATGGATAACTGCGATTTGGCTTCATGGAACCAGGCCAAACGCATGCTTGCTAGAAGCCTCATAGCGAACGTGATTGGATACGGAAGTTCAATTATTTTTGCGATTTTTGAACCAAGCAACAAATTAGGAGCGGATCTTCCTCGCACTTGGAGCGAGAAAATTAAACAAATCTGGGAACCAAGTGTGGACCAGAAAAATATCTCTCGAGCGGTGACACGATCACTTCTATGGCTCTTTACATCTGAGCATGACTTTAAAGAAACCTGTTTCAACGCCGAAGAAATCAGAATCAACGCCTCCGCGGATTTGTTGAAACTCAAATCTCTTCAAACTTCACTTTCGCTTGATCTTGACGAGGCAAATCGGCTCGGAATTCCACTACCAGCAGGGATTTCGCAATGAATATTGTAAAGGCAAAACCGCTCATTACACTTTCACTCATTTTGTCGATTTTTGGATGCGGCGAACAGTTCGCCATTGGAACCGCCGAATCTCGACACAATGAAAACTCATCTTCAGACGAAGAATCTCGATTTGAAGACGCTCATTTAGAGCTTGATGCTGTCCATTCCCAGGTCACCAGCCTCGAAACAATAGCTGAGGTTAAATACAATAATTCAGACTTCGTAAGCGTCATTCGCTGTGCAGGAGAGTTCGATTTGCGAAGCGCAACGGGAGATATTCTCAGAAATTCCTCTGGTCGTATTCAATCCAACCAACGTTTCGTTTTGCAGGCCGCCTGGGAAAATGCGCTGGCTGCATCAGGTTCATGCCGTTTGCTCAGTGAAATGGTTCTGCGTAAATCTTTTTCAGACCCACTCGCTCCAACAGGACGATATTTTTATGTCTTCAATCCTTGCAGAGAAATCCCCAACCGCCAGGCCGGAGTCGTAAATATAAATTGTTCATTCGCACTGGCGAGCACGGAAACGATTGATTTAAAAAACAATCTAAACGAAGAGAAGGGCGAACTTGTCCGCACGTTGGCTGAGAAGGAAGCCGCAATGGCTGCAGTTGCGATACAACTGCGGCAGAAATTAACAACCGCTTTGGCTGCCCAAAAGCAATGCGAGCGGAATGCAGCTGCAGATGCCGTCAAAGAGGCACGTCTGAAGGCAGTGATGAGTCTATTAACGACAGGAATAGCTGGCGCGCTTGGCGGAGCTGTCGCGGGTCCTGCGGCTGCGGTGAGTGCAGCAAAACGCACTCTTCAAAGTATAACTGATGCTTTTGGGCCAGTCACTAAAGCAAGCCAGTCTAGCTGCACTCTGTTACAGGACGCGGAAAATGAGGCGAAGCGTTACGCAACTGCTCTTGAAAATATTACAAATGAAATCAGTCAGCTCCAAAGGAAGCTGACTGATTTGTAAAATGCGTCTCTCTTGGTCGATTCCGCTGAACGATTAGAGTTTTTTAAACTCGCCACGGCGGTTCTTCGAGTATGCGGCTTCGTCATGACCTTCAACGGCAGGACGCTCTTCGCCGTAGCTGATTGTAGTCACGCTGCCAGCCGGAACGCCCTCACCAGCCAAAGCATCTTGAATTGCGCGAGCACGCTTTTCGCCCAATGCGAGGTTGTATTCGTTTGAACCACGCTCATCGCAGTGGCCTTCGATTTGGACCTTCGCTTGCGTCTTGCCAGCCTTGAGAACTGCAGCAAGTTTGCGAACTTTTTCTTGTTCACTTGCCTTCACTGAATAGCTATCGAAGTCGAAATAAATCGTTTCCGAAGCAAACTCAGCAGTGTCAAGCGCGGATGGAGAGGTCACCGCTGCAGGTGTTGCTACTGGAGCGGGAGCTGCAGCAGTAGCAGCGGCCTTAGTATCTGGAAGTGTCGGCTCTGGTGCCTTCTTCTTGGAGCAGGCCACAGCAGCGATTGCAACCGAACAGAGAGCAACATGGCGGAGAGTGAATGCCATAGAGAGAAACTCCTCAATGATACGGCGGCACAGCTGTCTGATTGGCTCTGATATAAGCCGCAGAACTTCGTGCCAGAAAATCTTAGTTTCAAACTATTCAACAGCTTAAATTTGTCAACTGGACGGAGCTACTTTGTGACTTGCCGACTAAAAAGTTCTGGTGTATCCAACGGGCTCAATTGAGCTGTGCTCATCAAGAAGCACGTCATCGGAGTCGTAATATGTCACTAGAATCAATCAAAATTGTCGCTCAGAACCGTACCTTGTCGACCAAGGGCGCCCTGCGCGAAATGCGCCAACAGGGTCTTGTTCCTGCAACCGTGTTTGGTAAGTCCGGAACCAAGAACATCTCGATTCCGGTTAAAAATCTTCCCAAACAACACCCACGCTCCACACTGGTAGACCTTGAAATTGATGGCAAGGCAACCACTGTTCTCATGCGCGACGTTCAAGTTGACCCACTCAAGGATGTTCCTGTTCACATGGACTTCCAGGAAGTTGCCAAGAGCGAAATCGTGAAAGTTAAAGTTCCTCTGAACTTTGTCGGTTTGACTCGCGAGCAAGAGAAAGAAGGCTCATTCAAGATCCTTCTTCGCTCTTTGTTGGTCAAAGGCCCAGCAAATCAGCTTCCAAGCTCTTTGAGCGTTGATGTCAGCCGCCTTAAAGTCGATGAGTCAGCCCACATTGGCGACCTCACGCTGCCCGCCGAAGTTAAGTTGGCTTCAGCGTCGCGAAACCTCGCTCTTGCCTCTTTGGTGCGCTTCTAATTCATCATGCACTTGGTTGTTGGCTTGGGTAATCCAGGCACCCAATATGAGCTCACGCGTCACAACGTGGGCTTTATGTTTTTGGATGAATTAGCTGAAAGTGCAGGCGTGCATTTCAGCCAAACCAAATTCTCGGCTCACATTTGCAAGATCCGTTGGCGTGGATTCGAGCTTCTTCTTCTCAAGCCTCAAACCTTCATGAACCTCTCAGGTGGCTCAGTTCTAGAGGCAGTTCAATTCTATAAATTGAATCCTAAGGATGTGATCGTGGTCTTTGATGACCTCGACCAGGCTCCCGGAGCCGTTCGCCTTCGGGTGGGTGGTGGCCACGGTGGCCACAACGGCGTTAGAGATATCCTTGCACGCTGGGGACAGGATGCCTTTTTTAGACTGAAGATTGGTATCGGGAAACCGGAACACAAGTCTGCAACTGCAAATTGGGTCTTGGCAAAATTTAACACCAACGAACTCGATGAGCTGCGAAAAGTGACTTTCAATACTGCTTGCACTCGGCTGGAAGAGATCCTCAAGCGTCCCTAAATTTCATTCTCTTCAGCGCAGGTGTGACGTAGCGCCTGAATTGTTCAGCAGTCATGCGCTTCCGCTCACGCTCAAATGCTTGTTGCTGCATTGGCGTGAGTGATTCATAAAATTCCGCGACACACATAAAGAATTCGTCATCAGTCCACACATCAGACGTTTTTTTCTCAATTTTGCTAGCACTCGGCGCAGGTCTTTCAACGACATCAATATATTTATCAGCAGCCACAGGTTTCTGCTCAGCCACCGGAAACACTCTTTTATGCGCACCGGCTTGAATCAGTGGAGAATTTGCAGAGCGAATGGCTCTAGAAGACACTTGTTCACTCTTGGCATTCAAACCGATTTTTACTGTGTCAGATGAAGAACTGCTCGAGAGCAACTCAGGCTGCTGAACTGACGACGCTATTGTTACTGGTCCATGAGATTCTTCACTTCTAAAATGAGCAGACAGAGCATGCTCGAACTGCACTGCATCCAATGCATGCTGCGATAGGCGCCAACAGTGGACAATGCCACTTCCGGCATTCACTGTGGACGACTGCGCGAGAGTTCGAACTCGCAGTTTGGGTGCCTCATTTTCCCAGCTCAATATGCCATGATCATAGAGTGAACGCGCACGAGAGAGTTGTTCTTTGTGGAGTTGTGGCAATTCTTTAAAACCAAGAGCCCTGCCTCTCCAAACGTCCTCCAATTCTCGTCGTTCATTGCCGACTAAGGCAGAACATTTCTGAAGTTCGAGCGCCAAATAAGAACAGAGTTTTTTGGGCGATGAGGCTCGACTCATTGCTTGAAGAATGTCGGGTTGTAAACTGACAAGCGTTGTTGAATAGGTTTCAAACGCTGGTTCACGATCTGTCTTCAACTCAGATCGAAGAGCGGTGGGAATCAACTCACTCACTTCAAGTGAAAAAAGTCGCTTGGGATCTTTTGCAAACGTCACAACCAGCGACTCCACGGGAGAGTCGCGCAAGACAACATTTTCAACAATTTGAATGAGTCCGACTGAATCAAGAGTTAAAGAAAGACTCGAGCTGTTCGGGTTCTTAAGACGCTTTTGCCCACCACGACTGTTCGATGTGCGCACCGCATGAATCCGTAATGCTGAGCTCAGATATGAAGTTAAAAATTCACGCTGATCGCAAATCTCCTGAGCGGTTCCCCGGACGATACGAGCCAGCTGCAACTCAACAGTACCACCCGAGAAGTCGGGACGAGTTATTTGTGAAAGAATTTCCGTCCAGAGCGATGCGACAAGCGGAAATGTTTTGGGATTCAAAACAGGTCCGCTGAGGAGCCAATCACCTACATTTAGCGATAGCATTGCGACAAGCTGTTCAGAGTCTCTACTTAACCATTGCCCCATCACACCAGCAAGCCACCAACGCGGACAAACGAAACGTTTGCGCAAGGCATACGCTGATGCTTCAAGGCCCTGCGGAAACGCACGCTCGAGCAAAGCCACGGCTGCTCCAGACGAAAAATTCGTCTGGGCAGAATCGACAATGCTTTCCGCAGCGCTTGGGGCGCTATGATAAAAACGCTCGACTCGCATGAACCAGCTTCAATGACTTTTAGTTAATGTTTTGAGGTGTCTTGGTACCATGATTTTGAGCATGTCTGCAACCAATTTCGCCTGCGAATCAAATTCAAGTTCAACCAATGCACCAGCAGATAGCAATTGCAAATTCGTCTCAGACAATGTGTGCGGAATAAGCATAATTTCTAGCCAAGGATCGGCCTCATCGTGAGAACAGTCCGCAATTGTCAGTGAAACTCCTGAGACCGCGATTGATCCTTTTTTTACGACGTATGAAACAAACTCTGAACTAAACTTCACCCGCAGTTTCCAAAAACCATCTCCTGTTGGGATATTGCTAACAACTGTTGCGAGTGTATCGACATGACCACTCACAAGGTGTCCTCCCAAAGCATCCCCCACCCGCAAGGCAGGCTCTAGGTTGATCAATGAGTTGTTCCCGACATACTTAGGCAAACCAAATTGTGTCAGTTTAAGAGTCTGCGGACCTGCTTCAACGAAAAATGTCGACTTGCCAGGTTGGGTTGATGATTCTGATTTAATCACCGTAAGACAAGCGCCA
Source organism: bacterium (assembly GCA_009918675.1). Taxonomy (GTDB): domain Bacteria; phylum Bdellovibrionota_B; class Oligoflexia; order Silvanigrellales; family Silvanigrellaceae; genus RFOM01. Next base: position 60,081 of record RGDM01000004.1, on the reverse strand, counting down.
TTGCAGGCTATACTTGCACCCAAACTTAAAGTCGAAAGGGAGAGTTTGGTTTCTATTGAAAACAAAACTGAATCAGAACGACGCTCCCATGAGGAGATTCTGCCCACATCGCGAATCAGACCTGTGAACACCTGCCACCTCCCTCAAATTCAAAGGACGAGGAACAAGTGTTACTGGACCGAGTCTGAGTTCTCAAGCTCGTCCTGTGTTTTATTAAAGCGCGAATTTTGAGCAAGGCGCTGCAACTCGCGAACGAAGTCTTCTGGATCTGAAAAGGCTCGATAAACTGAAGCGAAACGCACGTAAGCAACAGGATCTAGATGCCGAAGGACGTCCAGAACAAGTTCACCAATCACTTGAGAAGAGATTTCGCGATCGTCTCGCTGACTTGCGGTTAATTCGACGTAGTCAGCAATTCCTTCGAGCTCCTTTGCACTCACAGCGCGCTTTTGGCATGCGACGGTCATGCTACGAAGCAACTTCTGACGATCAAATGGCTCACGCGCTCCATTGCGTTTAACAACGTAAACTGGAAGTTCCTCTGACCGTTCAAAAGTTGTAAAACGATAACCGCAATTTTGGCATTCACGGCGACGCCGCACTGTTAGGCCATCTTTACTTTCGCGGCTTTCTAGAACTTTCGTTTCTTCACTTTTGCATTGTCTGCACTTCATGGCATCCCCCCCGGGAAAACCGAGCGAATCTGCTTATTGTTGTGGCACAGAGTAGCCTGCAGAGGCAAAAACTCCATCGTACAACGGATACTTTTTGCACAAATCGCTGACAATAGCACGTGCCTGCTCCATTTTCTCTTCTGTTGGATAGAGAGCAAAGGAAATAGCTTGAGCCAACACCTTCATCTCCGACGGCTTAAGACCTCGAGTGGTTATAGCGGGCGTACCGATTCGAATCCCGCTGGTGACCATCGGTTTCCGGGTTTCGCCAGGAACTGTGTTCTTGTTCACCGTGAGTCCAATACGACCCAGCCGCTCCTCGGCATCTTTTCCACTCAATGGAGATGATCGCAAATCAATAAGCATCAGATGGTTGTCAGTACCGCCAGAAACAAGTTTCAATCCTTGTTCCACAAGTTCACCAGCAAGCACTTTCGCGTTCGCCACGACGGTTTCTGCATACGCCCGGAATTCAGGTGCAAGCGCCTCACCAAAGGCAACCGCCTTTGCACCAATCACGTGCATCAACGGTCCGCCCTGGGTTCCAGGAAAGACAGCTTTGTCGACCGCTTTTGCATGATCAGCACGACACAAAATGATTCCACCGCGCGGTCCGCGAAGGGTTTTGTGAGTTGTTGTCGTCACAAAATCAGCAAACGGAACCGGGCTAGGATGCACTCCAGCAGCAACCAGGCCAGCGATATGGGCCATATCAACCAACAGAAGAGCACCCACTTCATCTGCAATTTTTCTAAACGCAGCGAAATCTATAACGCGTGGATATGCGCTTGCTCCAGCGATGATTAAACGCGGCCTTGTTGCCTGCGCAACGCGTCTGACTTCATCATAATCAAGAAGTCCATCGCTTTCACTCACACCATAAAACTCAGCTTTGTAGATAAGCCCTGACATGTTCACGGGGGAGCCATGAGTGAGATGACCACCGTGGGAAAGATTCATACCAAGAATGGTGTCGCCTGGCTTTAAGCAGGACAAAAACACCGCCTGGTTCGCTTGTGCACCACTGTGCGGCTGAACATTCACATGCTCGGCGCCGTAAAGCTGTTTCGCGCGCGCAATTGCAACCAGCTCGACCTCATCGACGTATTCACATCCACCATAGTAGCGCTTGCCCGGATACCCCTCCGCATATTTGTTCGAAAGAACGCTGCTGAGGGCGGCAAGCACAGCTGGGCTTGCTACGTTTTCTGAGGCAATCAATTCCAGTCCATCTGCAAGCCGACGGGCTTCGTCAGCAAGAAGCTTCGCAATGGCCGGATCGGATTCAGAGAGAAGAGCGCGGCTCTGGGAGAGAATTTGATTCACACGCAGCCTCGTATTTTCAGCGGTGGTTATCGGTTGCCGTAGTGAACGTAGAGAGTCTTTTCTCGATGGTTGCGATTTTGTTCAGGCGAGACCTATGGCGACCTTCTTCGAACTCAGTGGTCAACCAGATTTTTACAAAATCAACGGCGCGCTGATGATTGATGGTTCTTGCGCCTAAGCAAAGCACATTTGCATCGTTATGAGCACGACTCATCCGCGCTGTGAATTCATCAAACACCTGAGCAGCTCGGACTCCCGGAAACTTGTTTACCGAAATGCACATGCCAACCCCGGTGCCGCAAATGAGGATTCCGCGGTCAACGCGACCACTTGCAACTTCCGAACCAACGATATCAGCATAATCAGGATAATCGACCGAGCCTACTGAATCAGCAGCAACCCCATAGTCCAAAATTTCATGATTGGTCAGATTAAGAAAGTCGATAATGTAGCTTTTGAGGTCTTTGCCCGCATGATCAGATGCAACCGCAATTTTCATTAGATTTATTCATCCCTGAAATAGACGTTTCAAAAAACAAAAAGGCACCCGAAGGTGCCCTTGTGATGGAAAGATTCAGAGCTTGCTGCCGATGAATTTGACGGCATCACCCACCGTCTTGAGGCGCTCAGACTCTTCGTCAGAAATGCTTGTGCCGAACTCTTCTTCGATTTCCATCAGGAGTTCCACGATGTCCAATGAGTCAGCTCCAAGGTCTTCTTGGAAGCGCGACGCTGCCGAAACATTCTTCTCTTCGATGTTGAGCTTTTCTGCCACAATCTTAATGACCTTAGCCTCAACGGTCTTGCTATCCATGAAGTATTCTCCTTTCGATCTATTGAAACGACTCGCAGTCAATACCAAAGGAGCGTCTCAAAATCAACGCACTCTAGTGATTTGATTTATTTCGTTTATACTGATCCGTATGGGCTGTGCGGAGACCAGGAGGGAACCATGCGTGTTGTATTGGCGCTCGATAAATTCAAGGGCACCTTAACATCGCAACAGGCAAACGAGTGCTTGGCGGATGGGATTCGCCAACGCAATCCCAAGATTGAGGTTGCGCTCCGCCCGATGGCTGACGGAGGCGACGGTTCGGCAGCGATACTGGCGAGTTACATGGGACTCGAGGTCCTCCGTGTTGAGGTTACAGACCTCTTCGGAAAGGTCACCGAAGGGCACGTCTATTGGCAAAACAGCCGGCGAATTGCAGTCATTGAAACAGCTGAACTGTTGGGTACTTCACGGTCGGTCGCACACAAAAGTGATGCCCTCCGCGCCACAACAGCGGGACTGGGCCAACTTTTAAAGAAAGCCTTTGACCTGAGGCCAAAGGAAATTTGGATTGCAGTCGGTGGAACAATGACCGTTGACGCGGGATGGGGACTTGCTCAAGTCTTTGGTCTGAAAGCACAAGACTCTGACGGCAACGACGTGAGTCCAACGCTTCTTAGAGCCCGAGATATCAGTGTAATTACACGTTCAGCAATTCCTGACTACATGGTCAAAACAAAAGTCATTGCACTTTGTGATGTAAACGCTTCGGCGCTCGGTGCTGGTGTCAGACTCGCGGATTTTCTCCCGCAAAAAGGAATTTCAAGCCAGGAAATCCCAGACATTGAACAAAATCTCAAAACGTTTTGGTCACACCTCCACAAGTCGAATCCATTCATTCCTGCACTCGAGAGTCCATATACAGGAGCAGGTGGCGCTTTGTGCCTCGGACTGGCTGCAATTTTTCCAAACTTTTTAATGGAACTTGGAGCAGCTAGAATTGCTCGCGTTGCCGCACTTGCGCAGAGTTTTCAAGGTGCAGATCTGGCCGTTTGCGGAGAGGGCTGCCTTGACTCTCAAACTCTTGCTGGCAAAGCGTCGGCAATTGTTTCTCAAATCGCACAAGAACATGGAGTCAGGGTGGCAGGGGTCTTTGGCAGAATTGCCGGTGACCAAAACAAACTCCTGAATGCGCTGGGCATCAAGGACTCATTTTCTATAACGAGCACTCAGCTCATGCATTCTTCGACCGAGCTTGCAAAACTAAGCAAGAGCAGATTCCACGAAATTGGCATTGAGATCGCTCATATCGTTGAAGCAGCTGCGAAAAAGCACACGAAAAATTAAAGTGACCATTATTTCAAAAATCCTGCTTTAATACAAATTCTCGAAAAATTTCATTCAGCAGGTTGCGGACCAACGAAAAAAAGATAGCGGCTGCGTTGACTGTAATCTTTGATTGCAAAAAACTGCTCACGCGGAAATTCCCAAACGGGTCGCTGACACGCAAGCACTTGCATTGGATTTGAAAAAGAGAAGTGAAGCTTATCATTCAGCTCCGAAGACAACGCTTCGGGATGAGAAATTCCTAATTCAAGAGCAATAATTCCCGCACCCGAAAGCACACCCGAAGAGGACAACGTCTGCAATAATCGAGCAGGCATGACCCATCCCTGCTCTCCTCCAACCAACGCAATTCGCGGCTCGAAATCTTTCACCGAAACGTCGCAATTCTGCCATTCACTTTCAGACACGTAAGGCGGATTGCTCACGACAATATCGAATCTGCCTTTATTTAGAAGTTGCGAATAGGTTGCTGGAAGACAGGCATCTGCCAAAATTAACTCGACGTTGGATATCCTGTTTCTTTGACAGTTCATTTGCGCAATTTGTAGTGCGTCGGGAGAAATATCGAGCGCAACAACTTCCGCACTGGGGAATGCCTTACCTAGTGCGATAGCAAGACAGCCAGAGCCCGTGCAGACGTCAAGAATTCTTTTGGGCTTTCTGGTTTCATGACGACAGACAGCAAGAACGAGATCAAGAAGAGTCTCAGTTTCGGGACGGGGCACTAATACGCGACGGTCCACAAAAAGATCGAGATCGTGCCAAAATTTTTGGTTGAGCAGATAAGCAACAGGCTCGCCACTGAGACGGCGTCGCACCAAATCGCGGAGCTGGGTGCGCTCGTCTTCGAGCAACGGGCGGTCGAGCTGTGTGTAGATTTCAACTTTGCTCAACGATAGCACTGAGCCAATCAATAACTGAGCATCCAACAGAGGCGTGGGAAGTTCGAGGCCTGCAAATTTGTGCGCCGTCCAATTTAAAACATCTCGAACTGTCCAGATGTCAGCTTGTCCCGACATTTTTACCCCAATTCACGTTCGGCTTCGTCCTTGAGCATTTGCTCTTGGTCGAACGCCGAAAGTCGGGCAAGCATATCACCAATGTCACCTTCCATGAAATCCTCGATCGCATGTGTTGTGTGATTAATTCGGTGATCTGTGACACGGCTTTGCGGAAAGTTGTATGTCCGAATGCGCTCAGAGCGATCGCCTCGACCGACTTGCGATTTTCGTTCGGCCGCAAAAGCCTTTTCTTGTTCTGCTTGAGCTATCTCAAAGAGTTTTGCCTGCAATATTTTCATTGCTTTTGAACGATTCTTTAATTGCGACCGTTCGTCTTGGCAGGCAACAACAACTCCACTTGGAATATGGGTGATGCGAACTGCCGAATCGGTACGGTTCACGTGCTGACCACCCGCACCTCCGGCACGATACGTATCAATTCGCAAATCTGATTCATTGATGCTGACTTCAACGTCGTCGACTTCAGGAAGCACAGCAACTGTGACTGTCGATGTATGGACTCGCCCCTGACTTTCCGTTGCCGGAACACGCTGTACGCGATGCACGCCGCTTTCATATTTCAGAGTTCTATAAACATTGTCGCCAGAAATGAGCGAAATAACTTCTTTGACACCGCCCAGCTCATTCTCATTGAGTGACATGAGTTCGACACGGAACCCACGACGCTCACAGTAACGTGTGTACATCCGGTGCAATTGAGCGGCGAAAAGCCCAGCTTCGTCACCGCCCGCACCGGCACGCACTTCAAGAAATACATTGCGACTGTCGTTGGCATCTTTTGGCAGCAACAAAATACGAAGTTCGTGCTCTTGTTTCTGCAGCTGCTGGCGCAGGAGGACGAGCTCTTCATAAGCAATTTCTGCAAATTCAGTTGCTCCCTCATCAACGAGCTCTTGAGTTTGATGCATTTGTTTTGCAGTGGATTTATAAGAACGGAATGCGGAGATCGTTTCACTGAGGTCGGAGTGTTCTTTACTCAGTTTTCTAAATTCAACGGCGTTGCCGGAAATTGACGGCTGCTGAAGCAAACTTTCAATTTCCAGATAACGCCGTTCGAGTCGGGCAAGTTGATCTAAGAGAGCCATCAGGACACCTTCTCGAGCTTCAGTGCAGCGAGATCCTGAGCGTTACGAGCGGGCCCCTTGGGGCTTCGCTCACTTCGCAGGTGTCGCGGTTTTAGCGTACTTACGGTTGAAGCGCTCGATACGACCTGCCGTGTCAACCACCTTGTGTTTGCCCGTAAAAAATGGGTGACAGTTTGAGCAGATATCAACCTTCAAAACGCTTTTGGTGCTGCGGGTTTCGAAAACGTTCCCGCAAGCGCAGGAGACTTCACAAGGAGCGTACTTGGGGTGAATGGATTCTTTCATCGCTACGGACCTCTTTTTTCGTGCCGGTGGCGTGTACACCAGCGGGCTGTAATGCCAGCGAGCCAAACGCCCCATAAAGGCGCGGCCAATACCTGAGCCGAGCCGAGGTAGCACAGAGGCTGATGGGGGTCAACAGGACACTCGTTGGAGCCGAAAATTCACTTTAAATGGCGATTTTACAATTGTCGTCTTTTCCTGTATCCGATGGCTAGGAATCACGATACCTCGCCACTGAGCCTCGGGCTTTCTAGGGAGACCATCCATGACGCTCGTTTATTACTTCGGACAGGGAAAAGCTGACGGTAACGCTAAAATGAAAGCGGAGCTGGGGGGCAAAGGGGCGAACCTTGCTGAAATGACCTCGCTGGGTCTGCCAGTACCTGCGGGTTTCACGATTGCAACAGAAGTGTGCATGGATTTTCTCGAAAACGGTGAAAAGTACCCTGCCTCACTGGAGGCCGAAGTGGCCGAAGCCTTGGCGAAAATTGAAGCCGCAATGGGGGCTCGTTTTGGAAGCAAAGAATCGCCCCTTCTGGTGAGCGTGCGGTCGGGAGCTCGGGTTTCCATGCCTGGGATGATGGACACAATTCTCAACTTGGGTCTGAACGATGTTGTTGTTGAGGCTCTCGCGCGAAACTCAGATAATCCGCGCTTCGCCTTCGACAGCTATCGGCGCTTCATCCAAATGTTCGCCAATGTGGTGAAAGGGCTTGATGCGCACGTTCTTGAAGATGCGCTGGAAAATCTGAAACAACACCGTGGTGTTATTGATGACACCGATTTGAATGCTCAGGATTTAAAGCACCTCGTTGAGGACTTTAAGGGAATTTACTCGCGAGAACTTGGTGAAGAGTTTCCTCAAGATCCGCAAAAGCAATTGTGGGCAGCAATTGGGGCTGTGTTTCGCAGCTGGAACTGCAATAGGGCAAACAAATACAGAGAAATTCACGGTATCCCAAATAATTGGGGAACCGCTGTCAACGTCTGTGCCATGGTTTTTGGGAACATGGGCGAAACAAGTGCCACAGGTGTGTGTTTCACGCGCGATCCCTCGACCGGCGAGAATGTTTTTTATGGAGAATATCTTGTCAATGCTCAGGGCGAAGATGTGGTTGCGGGAATTCGCACACCAAAAACTCTTTCCCTTCTGCAAAACGAGATGCCCGGCGTTTATGAACAACTGAACGGAGTGCGTCTTTCTTTGGAACGTCATTACCGCGACGTTCAGGACATTGAATTTACTGTCCAGGACGGAAGACTTTGGCTGTTACAGACACGCAACGCGAAGAGAACAACACAGGCCGCCCTGAAGATTGCGGTTGATATGGTGCACGAAGGCCTTTTAAGCCGGAAGGAAGCCATTGCGCGAGTCAAGCCCAATGAACTTGAGAAACTCCTTCACCCAACGCTCGACCCTCGGGCTCACAGGCAAGTGATTGCCAAAGGCCTGCCAGCCTCACCTGGCGCTTGCTCCGGACGAGTTGTCTTTGATTCAAAAGAAGCCGAGCAATGGGCCGCGCGCGGCGAAGCGATTATTCTTGTGCGTGACGAAACCTCGCCAGAAGACATTGCCGGCATGCACGTGTCGAAGGGCTTTCTGACAGCACGCGGCGGTATGACCTCGCACGCTGCTGTGGTGGCACGCCAGATGGGCAAGAGCTGTATTGCCGGCTGCGGCGCTCTGCAAATTTTTGCGAAAGACCGCTTCTTCAAAGTTGGTAAGTTAGAAGTTTTTGAAGGCGATTGGCTGACTCTTGATGGCTCATCAGGTGAAGTCATGCTTGGTAAAGTCAACACGCGCGAAGCTGAATTGAGCAGTGAGTTTTCCACATTCCTTGCCTGGGCAAAAGCGCTCGGCGTTATGAATGTCCGCGCAAATGCGGATACTCCCCGCGATGCACGAGCAGCTCGCGAATTCGGCGCTGAGGGCATTGGCTTGTGCCGCACCGAGCATATGTTCTTCGATGAAGCCAGACTTCCTGTCGTGCGTGAAATGATTCTTGCGCAAAACAACCAAGAACGTGCGCGCGCGCTTGCAAAGCTTCTACCCTTTCAACGGCAAGACTTTGTTGAAATCCTGAAGGCAATGCAGGGTTTCCCTGTGACAATTCGCTTGCTCGACCCGCCACTCCACGAATTCCTGCCGCAAACTGAGAGAGATATACACAACCTTTCGACACAAATTGGAATGAGCGTCGATGAAATAAGATTGCGAGTTTCTCAACTCCATGAAGCTAATCCGATGCTCGGCCATCGCGGGTGCCGTTTGGGGATTAGCCATCCAGAGATCTATGAAATGCAAGTGTGTGCGATTGCAGAAGCCACCGCTCAACTGCATTCCGAGGGCGTTGATGCTCAACCAGAAGTCATGATTCCGCTTGTGGGTCATGCTCAAGAACTGAAATGGCTGCGCGATCGATTGGAGATACTCTCAGCTGAAACCTACAAGAGCGCGTCGGCTGCATTGAATGCAAAACCAAAGACTGAGGGAATTCCATTCGGTACAATGATTGAAGTTCCACGTGCAGCCCTGACTGCCAATCAGATTGCAGAGCATGCCGACTTCTTCAGTTTTGGCACGAACGATTTGACCCAGACAACTTTTGGTTTTTCACGAGATGACAGTGCGCCATTCCTTAAGGTCTATGCGCGCGAAAACATCTTAAAAGACGATCCATTTGCGGTTGTTGACCAAGAGGGTGTTGGCCAACTCATTCAATGGGCAGCAGAAAAAGGACGCGCACGTAAGCCAACTTTGAAAGTTGGCGTCTGCGGTGAACACGGTGGCGATCCGAAGTCGATTGAGTTTTTCAATCAAGTCGGTGTGAACTACGTCAGTTGCTCACCTTATCGAGTGCCGGTTGCGATTTTGAGTAGCGCACAAGCTGCGCTGCAATAATTGCAGTTTTAAATTTATCGGAACGTCATGGAAACAAAGAAGTCCCATCCTGCACTTGCCTTCGCTCGAGCCCGACTCAGAACGGTGAGGGTGCGGGATGAGGATCTTCAGGTTTGGATGGCTCCCGATATCGACTCCCTTCTCACCGACTTCATTGAAGCTAACCAGCAAAACCAAGATCTCGCCTCACAACGCTGCCCATTTGGGGCAGTCCTTTGGCCCAGTGCTCGAGCGTTATGGGAATGGCTGTGCGAGGAGCCCGCGCGTTTTGAACAAGTTGCGGGGCGAATCGACGATTCCACGTTCAGAGTCATAGAACTCGGTTGTGGGGTTGGATTTCTTTCAGCATTGCTCGCGGCGCGGACACAATGGTCGATCACTGCCTCTGACTACGAACCGGCCTACGCTGAATACCTCAGTGCAAATTGCAAGCTCTATGGATCGAGAATGGTAGATTTTCAAACTCTCGATTGGTGCGAGAAAGCACCCCAAAATATCCTAGGGCGATTCGACTTGGTGATTGCATGTGATGTGCTTTATGACGATTCACATCTTGAAAGCTTGCCACGAATTGCACGCGAATTATTGAAACCTGAGGGAGCTCTCTTGCTTGCTGACCCGCAAAGGTTTCGCTTTGAAACTGCACTTGAGAAAATAAGAACTCATTTTGCGAAAATGAATGACTATAAAATAATCGTTAAGAACAGCGATGATGATTCGCTTAAAAGCGGTGTAATCAACCCTCAGACACAAAGCACGCGCGTTGAAATTCTGCACTGCCAAAATCCTTTCACAAGCAAATCCACTTGATGCAATGACTTGCTAAGATCTCCACATTCGAAGGATCTTGTGGGGCAATTGGCATGCAATTGAAGTCGTTCAAATTCAAACTCGCGGCATGGCACCTGGGTGCCGCAATTCTAACCTTCTTTATTTTTGCCTTTGTTGCTCATTGGCGGTCTGAAATGCGAGATCCAGAGGCGAGTCGGCAAAGTGTGATTGCAATTGTGGACCAAGTGTTTTTCGACTGGCGCATGCGCAGTCGCGGAACCCGACCGATGAGCGGGAAAGTTGGAATTCTTGCAATTGACGAAAAGAGTATTGCAAAGTTTGGACGCTGGCCCTTTCCGAGGAACAGCTACTCAGACGCTTTCAAAAATCTAAAGAACGCGGGTGTCCAATGGCTCGGCTTTGATGTGCTCTTCTCCGAGCCTGAAAGCCTGCTTCTCAACGATGCATTAGAGCCTCTCGAGGGGATTTTGAAGGCAAGCCTATCACCTTCGGGAGTCCTGGATCCGCGGCGTTTTGCTCAGGGTGTTGAGCGTCTTCTTCAGATGAGCCCAGGTGACGCGTCCTTGGGGCAAGCGATCCGGGAATTCGGCAACGTTGTGCAGGCCATCGCTTTATTACCCTCAGAGGAAGGCCAATCGCTGGAGCGGCCCTGGGAAAAGGCTCGGGAAGATTTAAAACACTCGCTCGTCCCTTTGCTGGGACATCAGAATGAAGGCACCTCCGAAGGTGAGGAAATTGTCTTTCCGTTGATGAACACGCCGGTGATTGCAGGAGAGAAACCTCTTGGAGGATTCATAAACAATGCATCTGACTTTGACGGCATTACGAGAAAAGCTCTTCTGATTGAGGAAGTTTCATTTCCAACGAAAACATCAGGCAGGCTGGAAAAACAATATTTACCGAGTTTGAGTTTGCAGTTGGCTGCAGGCTATTTGGGTCGGAAAATAAAGGTCGATTCATACGGTGACCATCTCGCGGTTTCACTGGTCAGCCCAGACGGAAGTGTGCTTCAGATCCCAACAACAAGCAACGGCAATGACATGTTGATTAATCATTACGGATTTAACACGAACAAGCTTAACGTAACAACACCCATACAAATATCACTCGCAGACGCCGCAGAAAACAAATTACCGAAAGATATTCCTGACATTTTGCTGCTGGGAACGACCACCCTTGGCATTGATGACAAACGTCCGTCTCCTTTGAATTCGATAGCAAATGGAGTTGAGCATCATCTTGCACTCATTGAGAATATTATTAGAAATGATTTTTTGATTCGCAACTTCAAATTTCAGGTCACTGAATTGTTATTGATGCTGCTGACTGGAATTATGATTTGCGTATTGCTTAGTCATACCTCGGCACTGAATTCCCTCTTGGTTCTTTTCGCCACCCATGCAATTCTGCTTATCGTTGATCAAAAAATCCTTTTTGGCAGAAACCATCTCTACAATCTCGCTCTCGTTCATTTACAAAATTTCGCTATCTTCATGACAATGACGCTGTTCAAATATTTCATCGAAGAAAAGGAAAAGAGAAAAGTCAAAGGCGCATTTCAGCACTACCTCAATCCAGCTGTTATCAACCAACTGCTTGAATCACCGCAAGGACTTAAATTAGGTGGAGAGAAACGTGTATTAACAGTTTTCTTTTCAGATGTTCGCGGCTTTACAACGATCAGTGAACGGCTATCGCCAGAAGCCTTGGCCAGCCTATTGAATGAATATTTCACGCCAATGACGAATATCGTCTTGGAATCAGGTGGGTTGCTGGACAAATATATTGGCGACGCCCTCATGGCCGTTTGGGGAGCTCCATTGTCAATGCAAGATCATGCAGATAAAGCGCTGGAGTCTGCGCTGAAAATGCTCAACGCTCTGGATCATCTTCGTGAGGGTTGGAAGCAGAAAAATTTACCGGCAATTGATATCGGCTGTGGAATTAATACCGGCCCAATGGTTGTTGGCAACATGGGTTCAAATCAAAGATTTGATTATACGGTTTTGGGAGATTCGGTGAATCTTGGCTCCCGACTGGAGGGAATTACTAAAGAATATGGCGTGAGAATTATTTGTTCGGATATGACTCGCGCACAATTACAAAGACCAAATGCATTCCTTTTGCGAGAACTCGATTGGATCAAGGTCAAAGGCAAAAACGAACATGTGACGATTTTTGAAGTGATGCGCTTCACTTCAGAGACTCATGAGCTTGCCTTAAAAATTAAAACTCTTTTTGAAGATGGGCTTGCCTGCTACCGAGCATCTGATTTCACGAATGCTCAGATGAAGATGGTGCAGATTCTTCAAATAGCTCCGCAGGATGGGCCAGCAGGAGTTTTCGCGGAGCGGTGCGAATACTTCCTGCAAAATGCACCACCCATGAATTGGGACGGCATCTGGGTGATGAAGAGCAAATAAATTTAATCTTTCTTGGCCGTGTCGGGGGTCTCTTTTTGAGAGGCCAAGGTCGATTGGAGCTGTTGTAAAAATTCTGCATCGTAATCAGCGGCCACGACCGAGTCGTCTAGACTTGCACCAGAGGCCAGAAACTGAACTGCCAGTTGAAGAAAACGACGATCAGTTCCATCACTCAGGGCCTGCGCAGTTTGCCGGAAAGGCTCCCAGGTCAATTGCAATGTTTCGGAATCGGAAATTGCGAGAGTGTGTGGGGCAGGTTCGGAACATTCCAAGAGTGTCGCATTGCGACCCATTTCTCCAACGGCGTAATCGAATCTTGAATGGCGCACGAGAGCAAGCTTGTTGGCAAAATCCTCGACACCGAGCTGAGAGGGAATCTCGAGCAACAGAGATTTGCCCCAGCGTGCAAAAAAGATCGCCGGTGCGGATTCAGGATCGGAAGACGCTTTGCGCGTGAATAGAATAACACGTGTTTTCATGAGTGGGCTTTCAATAGATCGGCTGCAAAGGTTGGAACCGCTGGAGTCACGCCACTGAATGAGTTCGCATCAAGCCAATTGTTGTCGGCAAATTTGCTCATATAATTGCGAATCCCATCGGGAAGCAGAACAACAACCTTGCTCCCTTTGCGCAGGGTAGGAATGACTTTTGCAGCAGCCATCAATGCTGAACCACAGCTTCCACCGCAGAGAAAACCCTCTTCACGCATGGCGCGGCGCGCCCAGGTAAAGCTCTCGCGGTCGTTTGTTTTAACCCAGGTGTCAATCAGAGTGCGATCGAGAACATCAGGGATAAAGTCATAGCCAATTCCCTCAACGTGATACGTGCCCACGTGCGTTCCGCCTGCAAGAATACTTCCTTCTGGATCTGCTCCAACGATATGCACATCGGGACGCAGTTTTTTCAAGCGACGTGCAACTCCAGAAATTGTTCCGCCGGTGCCGGCACTCATGACAACGAGGTCAGGCACGCCGCCCATATCTTCGACAATCTCCATTGCTGTGCCCTCTTCGTGCGCGAGCGGATTCGACCTATTGCCGTACTGATCGAGAATGTGCGAGTGGGGAATCAATGCGTTGAGTTTTTTGGCGATTGAAATGTGACTTTCAGGTGCATCATAAGCCGCCTCGGTGGGTGTTCTTACAATTTCAGCACCGAGTGCTTCGAGAGCGACTTGTTTCTCGCGCGACATTTTCATTGGCATGGTGATAATCACCCGGTATCCCAAGACAGCACCGGCAAGTGCAATGCCGATTCCTGTGTTACCGCTTGTTGGCTCGATGAGGGTGTCTCCGGGTTTGATACGGCCGGCATTTTGCGCATCAACAACCATTCGATAGCCGATGCGATCTTTGACACTGCCCCCTGGATTCAGAAACTCACATTTAGCCCACACTTCAACCGGGCTCTCTTGGAACAACCGGTTGACGCGGACGAGAGGGGTCTTGCCGATTGCCTGCAGAATGTTGTCTAACTTCATAGTATGAGCCTGCTCCCAAAGGACTTTTCTACGGATTGGACCTTTGGAATGCTACATATCTGATTTGTCGAACGTGGAAAAGCACTTGGGGAGATCTTCGTGGGAAGCAAAAAGTCGCGGGATATCAGCAAAAAAACAGCTCCACGGCTGGCCGGGGCCTTGCGCTTCCGCATTGACATGAGTGGAGGTCTTCGAGCGACAGTGTCGGCCTCATCCGGAGAATTCAACTTAACCCCCGAAATTATTCAAATCCTTTGCCTGCTGCAACAGGGCACCGCAATCGCTGACCTTGCCAGTCGCCTCCGGGCGAGCTTCAGAAAGCTTACGGCTGAACTTCCGCCGCAAGAGGACATCGAGACTCTTATCGAAGACATGATTGCAGCTCAGTGCCTCGTGGAAAACAATCAAGGTTCATCCACACGCGGAGTTGAAGATGGATTTGCCGACCCTTGGATTCAATGGGCCATGCTCGCAGACCGCCCACGCTGTGAAGCTTATCGATTGGCAATCAAGAGTCGCATCGATAGTTCGTCTCAAGTTCTTGATGTTGGATCAGGAACAGGACTCTTGTCACTCTATGCATTGGATGCGGGTGCTCAGCGTGTAGATGCGATAGAAGAGACTTCAGTTTCGACAATTCTCTCAAAGGTGCGTCAGCAACTTCCAGACTCACAAAGAAAAAAATTCAATCTACACAACAGTAATTCCGCTGACGCTCGCTTTCCTTCCAAGATCACTCATGTGGTGAGTGAATTGTTTGGCAACGACCCACTCCAAGAAGGAGTGATTGCAACTCTGCGCGATGTTTTCGCACGAATTGAAACACGGGCGCCGAAGGGCATCCCTGACTCGTTCTCGGTTTTTTTCCAAATCTTCGACTGTGTCGACGGTCCATTGAAGAACCGAATTGGCCGATTCGCTGAAGGCAAAACTGAAAATAAGACAAACGGATCAGAATTCATCAACAAAATTCGCAAACAAATGGATTTCTCGAGCGTCTCTTTTTCGCATCCAGTTCGCATTGGTGACATGCGAGCGAATGCCCCTTTAAAAAAGGCCTTTGAGGTTCCACTTGCACCGCCCCCGCCATTGAATGCACGACTGCCCAAAGCAGAGAGCCAAATCAATATAACCTCGGACCTGAGGGCACCGATTTTGCTACTTGGATTCCGCGCTCAATTGAGTCCACAGCATTCCATTTCCAATCTTCCTGGCGAGAAAGACACTTGTGAACACTGGAGTCCGGTGCTTGTTCCTCTCAAGCGGATGGTCAAAAAGGATGAAAGGCTGAAGGTTGACATAAGTGTGACTCCATATTGGGAGAGACTCACCGCAACGGTGGTTGACGAAACTAACGATATTTTGGGTTCACGCGGATGAATGCGATGAAAGCCAATTCATTAGGAAATCAGAACAAAGAACGTGGGATTCGCAAACATATCTATGGACAGAAACACACCTTCGAACTTGATGTTCCACCGGGGTTCATTGGCTTGTGTGAGCGCTGGCTGAAGCGCTTGTTGGAAAGTTCTTTCAGCAAAACAGATCTCAAAGACGTGAGGATCCACAAAAAACTGAGTCATCTCCGAATCGACCAAGCTCCATTCGACCTCGCGCATGAATTTCTGCTTCTTGGCAATGTGCTGAGTGACGTGAAGATCAGAATTGCTCGAGGCCGATGTTCGGAAGAAGAAAAACTCAAACAGCTTATTGAGAATATTGCATGGGAGCTTTGGCTACCAGACGATCGTCCGCTTGAAATTGACTTACGAGTGAATTCAGTGAGCAGCCGTTTATACCATGAAGGTCGCCTCAAACGGCTTGTGAGTGAATCGCTTGCAGAGATACTGAAAAAAAATAAGCCGAATGGAAGCAAAAAAGTTTTGCTTCCGCTGAATGTCGCTCTTGATATTGTCCTTGAGCGAGAGGTGCTTGAGGTTTTTCTTTCGCTGGGCGGGCGCAATTTTTGGCAACGGGGTCAAAAGCAGACTTTTGAACATGCCGCTCCGCTGCGTGAAGATATTGCCGCGTGTCTCGTGGAAAGGTTGAAAGAAGTCAGCGACGAGTGGTGTCCAAAACTGACTCCCACCGCTGTTTTAAATCCGTTTTGCGGAACCGGAACGCTTCTGCACGAAACTGCTTTGCACTTGGCTGGCATCGGCCAAGAGCTCTCACAGACTGACGAGTGGCCGTATCAACAATTCCCTTTTTTTCGAGCATCGGCCTTTGCACACACTCGAAAAAGATTGCGTGAGAGATTGCGGACGCAACAGACGCAAATATTTTTCAATGGCGAAGACATGGACGAAAACCTGTGTCGCGCTTCGCAAAGCTGGTTTGAGTCACAGCCGATAGCAGATTTTTTAAATTACAAACTCGAATGTATGAGCACCGACAGCACTCGAATCCCATCGGTAGAAGACGATAAGATACATCGTAGCGGCGAACTCGTTTGGCTGCTTGCCAATCCACCGTTTGGTTTGCGTCTGTCCAACACGGCTCAGGGTGGGACTGTTCAGGTCTATAAGAAATTCGCAGAACGTATTGCTAAACAGGCTGGCTTACTAAGACCAAATGAATCCGTTTGGGTCGGACTTGTTTTGTGTCCAAACGAAGAGACTTGGAAATGCATGCAAAAAACTCTCAACGGCTTTGTTCAGCGCTGCGAGCATTTCACTTTAGGTGGAATAGATTTACGAGCGTTCTATTTCTGCAATCGAAGTGCTTCGATCAGTTCGACTGGGCGGGCAAAGAGTTGATAGGCAGCGAGTACAGCTGAGAGAGTGCCGTTCGAGAACGTCCAACTCCACCATCTTGCGCCCAAGCCAAGCGAAGAAGATTCTGAACAGTGACGGAACGCCAGCGCGCCGCATTACTTTTCTTCACTATTGTATCGGCAAGAGAATCACGTTGCATTGCCATTAAACGTCCGTACCAATAGGCATTACGCAAAATAATTGCAACATAGGTTCGGGTCTCTTTGAAGGGTATGAGATCCATAAACATCAGCGTGTTCGCGCCGGAAAAACGTTGTCGCCATCTGTCCAAGTTTTTCAAACCAGCATTGTATGCGGCTAACACATGCTCCACATTGCCATCATATCTCTTAAAAAGAGTCTCCATATATTTCACACCAACCCGCACATTTGCGCTTGGATCGAACAACTCCTGCTTTGAATTGGCAAGCCACTTCGAGGCAGTTGAGGGAAGGAGTTGCATGAGGCCGCGCGCATCTGCACCCGAGCGAGCAAACGGATCAAATGCACTTTCTTGGCGAATTAAGCTGAGAACTATTACCGGATCAACCACCCCAGCGGAGTCGAGAATTTGTGACGTATAGGCGCGCGGGAAAAACATATTGAGTGTTTCGATGGTCACACCCTGACTCTGAGTTTCCTTGAAGTAGCGGGTCAAAGTGCCTATTGCAATCTTGTATGCTTGAGCGGTGTCGTAGCACTTTGATAGAAAAAGGAGAGCATCCGGATTTGGTGCATCAACAATTCTTGCCGCATATTTTACAAAGCCTGTGAGATGAGTTGCTTCTTTACGTGAGATCAAAAGCTCCAAGAAAAATGCTGCAAGATTGTATTCACTCCAACTGACTCCAACGCGCCGAGAGATCATTGCCTCTTTGCTAGAGATAGCCGAGCTTAATGGGTCTTGACCAAGGCTATGGCCTGCGACCACTGAGTGAATCGTTAATGGATAGCGTTTACGTAAGAGATCCCAATATTCATTCTGGCCATTCGTTGCCGCACGAAGGCCAACATTTTCTTCAATAACACCCAGCCAAAACAGCGAACGAAATTCCTCTTCAGGATTTTCAGCATGAGCAGATAGAAGTAAACTCTGTTTTGCTTTGGTGGCATCGCCTTGCATCAAGCGAAATAATCCGGTGCGCAAATGCGTGCGCTCGAATCCATCGTCATCGGGTTCGAGGCAGGTAAATGCAGCTGGGTAGACTTTTTCGATGGCAGTCAGTGCGATAGGATCTGGAAAAAACGCTTCGGCGCGAGCGATGAAAGCAGCCATTGCACCGCGGTATTGGCAGTCTTGGCCAATGCGCTGAGCGACTGCAGCCTCGGCCATAAGTTCCGCGTTTGTCTGCGGATCGATTCGCCAAAACGCATCGAGGAAGTTGACTCCACGCAACGATGAACGCCAATCAGCCTCACTCCGAAGCCGACCTCCCCCGCTCGGACGCGTATTTTTTGCCTCGCGACGTGCACTGAGGACGGAATTGAATCGTTCAATGGCCCAAGGCAAACATGCAAGTCCGGCAGTGGTCAGCTGCATCGACTTGCTCATTGCCGGAAATTGACTTTCACATCGCTGTGCAAAATCAGCTCGAGCTGATGCTGACATCGACTGGGTGACCCAGGTCATTGCTTGTTCAACCGCTGCATCAACCTGTGTGCCTGCATCGAGTCCAACTTCTCTGAGAAGAACAGCTTCCGTTGGCACGCGGTAGCGCTGGAGAGGCATTGTCAGGGTGTTTGAATCAGACGTTACAGACGCCAAAATATCCCGGTTTGACTGCGTCCCAGGCGGCGTATCGAGACCAGGGTTCGTTATTTCACTGGGCCCCAGAACACTGCGGGTGTCGGGGTAATCTATTGTTAAAGGCAGCGCAGTTGCCATGCGGTTTGAGCCTACAATAGCCGCAAATAGCGCAAGAAATAGCCACCATCTCAAGCCATTGAAAGGCATCGCTGTGCGGCCCTGCCCGTGCATGAATCACCCCATCGTCTTCCACTGTCTTATTTCGGATTTATGGGCACCGAATTAAAGAACAGTGTCCGGAAATATCCTTCCATTTTCGCAGCCGGGGGCAAAAGTTCCCCGTCGGGAACCTGACGCACAGACAAAGATGGCAAGAAAGCTTAGAGCGGATCCCTCTTCACTGGGCAGGTCATGCAGCGAGGGCCACCACCACCCCGGGCCAGCTCAGTGCCGTCCAAGGTCACAACAAGAGGTCTGCTCGAATTAAGTAATGCTGGATTCTTAAGCACATTAGCGGCTGTTTCGACCCGAAAACCAGCCCCTTCGCAGGCACGAACCGTGTATTCATGCATGTCGTAGCTGAGAACTTGGCCCGGAGCGAAGGCAAACATATTGGCTCCACTATTCCATTGTTCGCGCTGCTGATGCAAAGGCTCATCACCACCGCAAAGGATAGGCTCAATTCTAATGCCCAAGCCACGAAGCCCAAGCAAAAGATCGTCGACTTCAGAAAACCGTCGGCGCCCCTCTTCGCGCACCTTGATGCGAACAATGCGAGCACGGTCGCGGCCCAAAATATACGGGGCGTAGACGATCGCTTGCTCGGTATTAACCAGAGTAAAAATCATGTCGAGATGGATTGTGCTGCGTTCGCGAGGAAGAAGTACACAGAAAACATCAAAAGGTTTGTCGATGCCGTCGCTGATTCGGGAATTGTAGTAGGCGTCAATCAGTTTATCGATTGCCGTTGGAGTGGTTCTCTCACTGACACCGATGAGCAAAACATCTTCACTCAGAACGAGAACATCTCCACCTTCGATGGTGAATTTTTCGCGATCTTGGGACATACATGCATCAAGGAGAATGCCACGCCCGCGCAAACTTGGATGATACTCGTAAATAGTGCGCATGATGAGCGACTCGGAGTCGCGCACTGAGCTTGCCATTCCGCCAGTCACCAGTCGAGGACCAATGACCATGCTGGAATCGCGCATGAAATACATATTTGGCAGCGGAACAAGTGAAAAACTCTTGGTAGACAGGTAAGACTCGAGGGTATCCCTCTTGAGTGGCAGCCCGGAAATCAACAGTTCAGCTAAATCAGCAGACTGGACCTCGGAAATGTCGGACATCAAATGCGAACAGTTCTGAGATTCAGTGATTCGCGAAAGTAGTTCATCGCGAGCTTGCGCGATATCTAAAACATCTGCCAAACAATCGCGCACTTCGAGCACTTCAGAAACCAGAGAAAGGACTCCCTTGAGCTGCGCGTGTGCTTCGCGAACGCGATGATAATGGATGATGTCATTGTACAGAAGTTCCGAAGCCGTCTTGGGAGTCATGCGCTCAACTTCTGGTCCGGGCGTATGAACAAAGACTTTTCGCAACCGGCCGATTTCTGATGTGACCCCGATGCCAGTGTCCTGTTGTTCGTCAACCATTCCGATACGGTCGGGTTGCGATTGCCCATCGACATACCGGAAGTTACTATGAATACGGTACTCGTCAGAAATCCGGGGCTTTCTTGAAACGGTTGGCTTCCGAGCAGATGAGAGTGTCATATCGGACTCGGTGTTCAGCATGGCAGCTCCTTGGAACTCATTTTTAACTGAGTTGATGGGCGTGATGCTAGCATAAGTTCGACCCAAAAGGCCAGTCGTACCCCCTGCTCACGAACAGACCAACGGAGAAGAACTCATGGGAAATAAAGCGAAAATCTTAGTCTTAGGTTGCGGAAAGATTGGTAAGCTTGTCGTCTCTTTGTTGGCCCGCAGCGGTGATTATTCCGTCACCGCCGCCGATCTTCACCTCGAAACTGCCCAGGCTTCGATTCACGGAGCCGACGAAAAACAGATTCCACATACGACGGCAATCGCCTGCGATCTCAACGACCAAAGCGCAATAGATAAGGCAATTAAAGGACACTCTTACGTTGTGAGCTGCGCTCCGTATCATTGCAACGTACGGATTGCGACTTCAGCAAAGAACGCTGGAGTCCACTATTTGGACCTGACCGAAGATGTTGCGACAACGAAGGCTGTCAGGACACTCGCACAAGAGAGCAATCTGGCATTCATTCCACAATGCGGCTTGGCTCCTGGCTTTATCACAATCGTTGCCAATGGGCTCGCACAATCCTTCGAGTCAATTGATCATATCAAGATGCGCGTCGGAGCTCTTCCGCAATATCCACACAATGCCATGAAATATAACCTCACGTGGAGCACGGAAGGATTGATCAACGAGTACGGAAATCCTTGCGAGGCGGTTGTCAATGGAAAGCTCACTTTATTGCAACCGCTCGAGGGTTTGGAAAATTTCAGTCTGGATGGTGTCGAATACGAAGCTTTCAACACTTCAGGTGGTTTGGGAACTTTAGCTGAAACGTTTGCCGGTCGGGCCAAATCACTCGACTACAAGAGTGTCCGATATCCAGGCCATCGGCAGATCATTGCCCTGCTGATGAACGAACTGAAAATGAATGACGATAGACAAACGCTCAAGAAAATCTTTGAGCGCGCCCTTCCAACCACTCAACAAGACGTTGTGCTGATTGTGGTCACCGTGCAAGGCATGCGCAATGGCGTGCTGAGCCAAGAAAGCTATGCCCACAAAATCTATCACCAAGATATTGGTGGTGAGCACTGGGGTGCAATCCAAATCACTACCGCAGCCGGAATCTGCGCAGTTGTTGACCTTCACCACGAAAAGAAAATTCCGAGCAAAGGCTTTGTCAGACAAGAAGATGTTCCACTCGATATTTTCCTGAATAACCGTTTTGGAAAGTATTACCGCTGAGTGGAATCGCGCAGATAATTATTCCAACTGCCGGTGAGCGCCTGGGATTCAAGGCACAAACCTTGAATGGCAAATTGCAATTGCAAAAGTGCGAAGTCCGCTTTTAGTTTCGCTTCATCAGCAGCACGCACATCAACGGCACGGGCGAGACCAGCTGAGTAAGCTTGCATCGCTTGCTGCTGTGCCGTTAGCGCAGCACGTTGACCAAACTCTGCCGCAGTTCGCGCACGCTCGAAAGCATCATTGCGTGTCTTCAGGGTATCGTAAGAACTCTTTAATTGATTTTCGAGTTGCCGCAGCTGGGCAAGAATATCGTAGGCGGCCTGCAGGTTGCGGCCACGAATTGCTGATCTTCCACCGCCATCCAAAATATCCCAACGCGCTTTCACCGCAGCGAACTTTTGAGGATCAGGTGCTGTTTCATAAGCTTTCTTAGAATAACCAAGCTCAACGCTCACCGTTGGATAAAAAGAAGCATCGCTCAATTCAGAGTTTTTCACTTGAACTTCATACACTGACTTCAAGGCATCCAAACCAGTCGAGCGGAAAGGTTTGTCGGCAACAAATGGAAATCGTGTCATCCCCACCCCTGACTCAGGGAACTGCTGACCAAGCTGTTGAAAAAACTGCTGACGAACGCGCGCTTCTTCAGCCTTTGCTTGTTCCCATTGTGCAAGCGCTGCGAGGGTTGTTGCCTCGGCTTGGCTCAATTCCAAACGCGTTGCCAAACCTGCGATATGACGCTGTTTGACGATGGTTTCGCGAGCACGAGAAATATCAACAAATCCTTGATTGACTCGCGCTGTTTGAACTGCAAGTTCGGTTTGTAAAAGAAGTTGAGCTGCGCCTAATGTTCCTGATTCAAAGCGCGCCTCGCGAATTTTGTCGGCCTGAACATGCAACGCACTGCGCATGACCCATCCATAAACAACTTGTGCATTGAGAAGAGGAATCTGCCAACCAAGAGTTGCGACCTTTTGCTCCTTCGGAACGACAACCGTTGTGCTGGTAATTGTGCCCACGGGCGGAGGAAGCGGAAGCGAGAAGGACTGGCTAAAACCAGGCCGATACCACTCTTGTCCATATTCAAGACGTGCGCCACCAAAAACACTTTCAAGCGCGGTCTGAGTGGCTTCTTGAGCAGCTCGTTGTGCCCCCTCGATTTGGGCACTTTCAGGACTGTCTGGACGAAGCTGGCCTATCAGGGCAATCACTTTAGACATATCTGCCGTGCGTGGAGTTAATGATTCGCGACCAGCCTCGGACAACCCTTCTGCAGCAACAACGCGAGAACTTGGACCTGAAAGAACGAGAGCAAGAAAAATAATTCCAGAGCTAACAGCAGAGGTCGGCTGCAAAGATGGAGGAGACTTTCTGCTGCGCCAATTGCGCAAACTATCAATCAATCCAAACACCGCAGGAACAACAAAGAACGACAAAACGGTACTTGAAATGACCCCACCAATGATCGCCAATGCCATTGGTGAACGAAATTCAGAACCTCCACCGCGCATCACTGCAGTAGGAATCATCCCAAAAATCATTGCAATCGAGGTCATCAAAATCGCCCGCGAGCGCTCTTTCACACTTTCGCGCACGGCATCAAGAAGCGGCATGTCTTTTTCTTTAACTCCAACCGCATCGACGAGAAGAATTCCATTCTTAGCGGCAAGACCAATAAGGAACACCATTCCAATCAGCGCGCCTAATGCCAATTGTTGACCCGCAAGATACAGAGCTACGAATCCACCAATGACTGCAAGGGGAAGCGATAGTAAGATTACAAATGGACGGACTAAGTTCTCGAACTGCGAAGCCAAGATCACAAAAATGAAAAACAAACTTCCGATGATGGCCAAAGAAAAGCTGCCGACCATTTCTTCGAACGCTTCTTTGTCACCCTGAATTTCTCCAGAAAAAGGCGCTGGTAAGGAGTCAACCAACTTTTGCACATCAGCAAGCACGACGCCATATGTTCTGCTTCGATCGAGTGTTCCCCAAATGATCATCTTCCGCGAGCGATGTTCACGATCGATTCCGCGTGGTCGCTCGGTCTCTTTCACATCGGCAAACTGACTCAATGCCATTGGGCCTCGCAGACTTGGAATATAAACTTGCTTGAACAGTGTCTCCATATTTCGATCGCGGTCATCGAGCCGTAAGAAAAATGGAGTGTTTTTCTCGCCAACCGAACCTGCTTCTAAACCTGTGAGGGCGAGTCGACCTGTCAGCTCAACCGCCTGTGATGCTGACCCTGCAAACCCAAGATCTTGTGATTTGAAAGTCACATCAACACTTTTTGCAAAGGCTGAAGTCTCAAGACGGGCATTAGCCACACCTGGCAATGCACGAATCTTTTCAAGAAGCTTTTCTGCTTCGATTCGCGTGTCTTTGAGATTTTCACCGTAAACATAAACACTCAGAGGTGCCTCACCACCAATGCCTTCAATGGGTGGCGGATCCATCACTAGAACTTTTCCGTCGATGTCTTTAAGCCGTTCACGCGCCAGCTTTTGCATAGCCAAAAGTCCGGTTTGGCGCTTCGTCTTTGCAACAAACACCAAACGCATTTGAATCAATGTATCGTCGCCGCGTTCGCCCACGGTCACAAAAACTTCCTGCAGGCCATCGAAATCTCTGACCCGCTCTAGGGCTTGTGCTGCAAGCTTTTCGTTGCGTTCGCGGGTGCTCCCAGCGTGGCCTCGAATGTTGATAATAAACTGACCCCTGTCTTCAAAAGCAAGAAAGTCTGAACCGCGCGACAAACTCAGCCCAACTGCGGCTACAAGAGCAATGACCGCAGCAAGAAGAACAGTTTTTGGCCTCTTAAAAGAGGCGATGGAAAGTTTTGCAATGCGCTCCTCAAGGCGGACAAGCCAAGCTCGCCAGCGCACCCAGATTTCGCCCTGAAATGGACGTGGATGGCCTGCAAAATAAGCCGACAGCATTGGGTCCAAAGTGAATGCAACCCAAGTAGAAATCACTACCGCGATGCAAATTGTCACCCCAAATTGCTTGAAAAATTGACCAACCAATCCTTCCATGCCGGCCACAGGCAAGAACACAGCAACCACAGCCAAAGAAGTTGCCATCACGGCAGCAGCAACTCGATCCGTGCCTTTTACGGCTGCCTCTTTGGGAGTGGCACCGTTTTCCATTTCAGAAAAGATAGCCTCACGAACCACAACAGCATCATCGATGAGCAGACCAATGGCCAGCGCCATTGCAAGAAGGCTCATCATATTCACAGAGAAATCGAGCCAGCTCATGAAGATGAACGATCCAGCAATACTGACGGGCAATGCCGTTGCGGAAATGAGTGCACTGCGGATATCTGTCAAGAAAAACAAAATGACGAGCACCGCGAACAAGCCACCTGCAAAGAGGGCGATCCAGACTTCATGGGAATTTTCTTGAATAAATGAACTTTGATCGACAATACTGAAAAGCTTTAATCCCTCGGGCAAATTTATTTTTTTGAGGGTTTTCTGCACCGCTTTAACACTGTTCACGGTATTGGCATCGGCACGTTTGGTAATGACCAAGCCAAGCCCACGCTTGCCGTTGATAAAAACGCTCGAAGCGGTTTCATCGCGAACCACTTTCAGGGCACCCACTTCACTTAACAAAATGGATCGGCCATCACGGAGTGTCACTCGCTGCTGCTCCCAATAGCTTAGGTCAGCGGGCAAGAGACTGCGCGAAACCGACAGAACTTCCTGATTCTGGGTGACATCTCCCCACGGGAGAACAGCCATTTTTGCTGAAAGTTGCTCGTAGATGTCGAGAGGGGCCACGCGTAGGTCAGACAATTTGCGAGCATCAAGCGACAGTTGAATGCGTTCATCACCGATTCCTAAAACCCGCGCTTCATTGACACCGTCAGTGCGCCGGAGCTCAGGAAGAAGCAGGTTCTCGAGAAGTCGTTGTGACTCTTCAGCAGACTTATTCGTTTCAATTCCGTAGATAAGAATTGGCGTTGCGCCAACATCGACACGCGCAACAATTGGCTCTTTCGCACCTTGAGGAAATTTCCCACGAACAATTGCAACCTTCTCTCGCACTGCGTCGGCCGATTCTTGTTCATTTGCGGACATCTTGAAGCCTAAGATGATTTGTCCGTAGCCAGTTTTGGCAACTCCAATGACTCGACTCATTTTCTTGAGTCCGGCTACTTCCGCTTCAATCGGTTTAACAATTGCAGCCTCGATTTGCTCGGGCGAAGCACCCGGATAAGGGACAGTCACCGAAATGAAAGGAATCGAAACATCGGGATAAAGTGACACGGGCATTTTACGAAGATAAAAAACACCCAAGACAAACAAGGCAAGGCTGATGATTCCAGCCGTCACCGGACGCCGAACGGAGAAGCGGGCAAGATTCATTTCAAATGTCCTTTAATTGCTTTTAACAGAAGGTGTCGCCGAACAGTTTTGCTGAGTCACTTCGATACTGCCCAGAGATTGCCCCACTTGCACAACCATACCCAAAATTGTTGGCAATCCCTGCACTCGACCCGCAACTTCAGAGCGCAAAAGTGTGTCCTCGAGTTGTACCTTCACTCGTTCCGTCGCAGCCTCGGCCTGCCGCTTTAGGGCACGTGCCTGACCAACACGAATTTTTGCTTCGGCAATTTGTTGCGCCGTGACTGCCTCACTGCCCTGTAGTTTCTCAAGTCGCGTCAGAGCATCAACCGCAAGCTCTTCATTCCCTTTCGCTGCATCCAGGGCCGCTTGTGCTTCCTTGTAACCAGCTCGCAGAAGTCTGGAATCAAATTCAATGACGGGGTCACCCTTTCGCACAGTATCGCCGTTGGATGCATGATAGCGAGAAACTATGCCGGTAGAGCGAGCTGTCAGCTCTTGGCGAGTGATACAAGGCTGCTTACCAAGTGCCAGCGGCGACGTAAAAAATGCTGACAAAAATAGAACAGACAAAGTGGAAATTTGACGCATGAAGCCTCCCAAGGGATGTCGTCGCTGGGAATGTATGCAGTTGAAACACTCACGTGTTTCACTTCGGACAATTCGGAGTTAGCATAGCCAAGCTCCCTTCAGAAATCTTATTTAGGAGAATTCTCTGACGTTGTCGGTACAGAATATATCCCTTGCTCTGGCCACCTTGCTGCTAACACCGACAGCCTGGGCACAATCATATCCTACTGACTATCAACGCCGTCGCGCGCGCAGACCTTCGTACTCAGCACCATTGACTTCTCAACCTCCAGCAACTCAACGTCAGCCCTATCCGCAGCAGATGTTGCCGGTGCCCCAGCGGCCTGCAATCCAATTGCCCTCGAATCAGCGACCACCAGGCGCTTGGCCGCCCGTTGCGCCAGCACAACCCCTGCGCAATCAGAATCCCCTTGGTCAACCAGCCGAACTCCCGCCTCATCTTCGCGCGAAAGAAGACTTTGCGGGGACCAAGAATTGGTATGCTTCGGCCGGGTCAGCCTTTGGCTACGAACTGCTTTCACGCAACGACCCAGGTGCTGCCGAATGCAATGACAACTGCAAAAAGACTATTGACGAGCCTCGCTGGGCCCTGTTTCTGCAAGGCGCAGCCGGATGGGGTCCTATCAAACGAAACAGCGTTTCCTTCACGACTCACTACCGATATTCACAAAATCTTCGCACGAACCAAGAACAACTTGATCGCTTTGGAAACTGGTTCAAAACCTTCAAGTCGGCTGATTTTATTTTCCCCACCCGCGACATGCTGCGCTCGCATGAGCTCGTTGCCGAGGTCCGCTATTCGATGACTCCATTTCAATTCGGTCTGCATGGATTGCTGGATTTCGAGTTTGTTGGGTCGAGGGCGAGTTTTCTTGGTGCGCCAAACGAAATGACCGACAACGTACGCAACGTGGAACAAGTTGTACCCTGGGTGCAATGGCGAATTCCGGGAACTTATATCGCAACCCTCTATTCACCCATGCGCACCGAAATTAACAAAGAAGACCCGCGAACTTCTTTCACGACTTGGTCATTAAAACGAGCAGGGCGAGGCATCGTTTTTGCTTTAGTTGAAGATAACTTATTTTATTTGCCAAGTATTTCATCAACGGCGAATCTGAACGTTAACTACACACGCAAAAAATCAGCCTCCATTCAAAATGATTCGAACCGAATGGGTGCGCGGGCAACCCTCGACTTTCCAATTGCATGGAACATACGTATGCAACCATACATAAAATACGATCGCGACACTTTCACTCTGCCGCGGATTAAAATTGACAACGTTAAAGATGGAAATGCGACGCTTCAAGACAGAAGCGATTCGATTATTGGCAGCGGTGGAACGGCGTATCTGGATATCAGCAAGCACTGGAGATTTTCTTTTCTTGTTGGTTTTGAATCAACGCAATCAACGCTGAGCGATTTCTCCGGTTCAAAAATGTTGTTCCAAGGTGGGCTAAATTACAGTTGGCCATTAAACCGGCCAGTGCTCCGCCGACTGGACAGATTTTCCGATTCACTTTCTTCAGAGGAGAACTGAATTGAAAATTTCAAAGGACGACTTTTCTTCTGTCTTTGCCCAAGTCATTACGTCAAAACGCCCTCTTATTTTATCTCCGCGCGGAAAATCTGTGTCTTTTCTTTGCACGCCAGTCGCTATGACAGATGAAGCAATTATTTTCAGAAATTCAATCCCGGTCGATATTCTGCCTGAGATTGTAAACTCAACTGAGTTTTCACTGGTTTGTGAGAACTACCAATTGGTGAGTGCGGCGCTTTTCGCACACGGAACCGACATCCGCTTCCCTACTCATCACATCAGTGTTTTGCCGCAATCCCGCAGCGACGAGCGCCATGTGTTTTCAACCGAAGAACATGCAGAAATTGTTATCCACCATCCGTTTGATGCAGGCACACAGCTGCGCCGACGACTCTACGACTTATCCAAGGGAGGATTGAGTTTTCGAGCACGTGGACAAACCCGATTGATGCAACCAGGGCGAATACTTTCGCAGATGCAGCTCATTCAGGCAGGACGTGAATCAGAGTTAAAAAGTGGAAGAGTTATCTATATTAAACAGATTTTTGAAGAAAGCGGGCGTCACTTTCATCAAGTTGGCGTTCAGTTCATCAGCACTCCTTGAAAGGACTTGCACAGATGCATGTCTCTTTGTCAGACATTGACGTTAAACAGCGAATTTACTGCAATCGCTCTCTTAACATGCGCAATATAAAAGCCATTGGCTTAGACATGGACTACACCATGGCCCTCTATAAACCAGAGGAATTCGAAGTTCTTGCTTATCAGGAGACACTCAAAAAACTCGTCAATATAGGTTATCCAGAATCAATGCTGAGCTGGACTTTTGATACCGATTACATGATTCGAGGCCTCGCGATTGACAAACAACGCGGGAATATCATCAAGCTCGACCGCCATCGCTACGTCAAAGTTGCATATCATGGTTTTCGCGAATTGAGCCGTGAGGAGCGCAGATCTCTTTATGACGCCTCCCTTATCCAATCGTACGAAGAACCGGATTACGCGCTCATAGATACCCTCTTCACACTTGCCGATGCGTATTTATTCGCACAACTGATCGATTTAAAAGAAAAGCATCCAAAAGAAATCAGTAAAACTCCGATGGAGATTTACCGCGACGTGCGTCACGCAATCGACCTTTGTCATCGTGATGGAAGTATCAAACACAAAGTTGCACAAAACCCATCGCTATTTATTCAACGCGACCCGCGCCTGCGCGAAACACTTTTACGATTGCGCCAGTCGGGCCGGAAAGTTTTCGTGGTTACCAACAGTCTGTGGGATTACACCCACGTTGTGATGAACTATATTTTTGGCAACGATACACGGCAACTCACACTCGATTGGACTGAATGTTTCGACGTTATTGTCACAGGTGCGGCAAAACCTTCGTTTTTCATGTCACCAAACCCTCTCTATGAAGTGAATCCAGACACCGGGCTTCTGAAGAACACGGATGGCATTCTAAATCCAGACTCGAAAATCTTTCAGGGCGGAAATTTCAAACAGTTACACGACCGACTGGGCGTTAATTCTGGCCCAGAAATTCTCTATGTGGGCGACCACATCTATGGCGATATTTTGCGCAGTAAAAAGGAATTAGGCTGGCGAACAATGCTGGTTGTTAATGAACTTGAGTCAGAGCTCAATGCACTGGTACGTTTCAAAGATGAATTCAGGCGCTACGAAGAGCTTCTTGAAATTAAAGATGGACTTGATGATGAGCTGCAACGATTGCAGCTTGAATTGGAGTCTCCAAAGATAGCTCACACAGGCAAGGCAAAAACAAATCAAGCGCAACAGATCAGCCAAATTCAAAGTTCGTTAACATCAATAGCGAAAAAGCGCGATTCAACTCGAGAAGCACTGCGCAAAAGCATGAAACGATATCATCAAAACTTCCATCCCGTTTGGGGACAACTGATGAAAACGGGTCACCAAAACTCGCGCTTTGCAGCACAGGTGGAAAACTATGCTTGTTTATATACAAGTAAGCTCACCAATCTGGTGAACTATTCGCCAAACTTTAGCTTCCGCAGCACACGCGACTTCATGCCGCACGATTTTCTGCACGATTGACCTCAGACAGACGTGCGGGCTTTCTCTACAAGCCCGGTTGTGCTGTGACCAGGAACAAGCGAAAGGATTTCGACCCGACCACCGGCTTCCTGAACAATCGATGCACCAACAACTGAATCGATGTTGTAATCGCCGCCTTTGACCAGAATGTGAGGGGCGAGGGTTCTGATCAGTTCGATTGGAGTATTTTCGGCAAAACCTATGACAAAATCCACCGATGCGAGCCCGGCAAGAACGCGTGAGCGACTTTCAAAGGTTTGCACGGGTCGCTCTGGGCCTTTCAATCGGCGAATCGACTCATCTGTGTTCAAGCCGACAACAAGCACGTCACCCAAGGCGCGCGCGCGCTCAAGTAAATCGACGTGGCCCATGTGGAGCAGATCGAAACAACCATTTGTGAATACGATTTGCCGTCCGTTGCGACGCAACGTCTGCGCCAACGCGGAGAGATTCTCTGGAGCGAGAATTTTTGGTGAACGGGTTGCGCGCAGAGTTGGGTCGGAGGTGAGTGCCTGAAGAACTTCAGACAAAGTGAGTGTTGCAGTTCCCAACTTTGCGCACACGAGAGCCGCGCCCACGTTCGCAATTTCTGTGGCACGCGCGAACGATGCCCCAACCCCAACAGCGAGCGCAAGAAAAGCAACCATGGTATCGCCGGCACCAGAGACATCGGCGACCTGCAAAGCCCGCGAGGCAAAGCGCTGGGTTGATGGTTGCGACGCATTTTTCAACGCCACACCGTGTTCGGAGAGACTCAATACAACCGCATCGGCACCCGCTTGACGAACGATAGTTTCACAAATGGCATCA
Source organism: bacterium (assembly GCA_009918675.1). Taxonomy (GTDB): domain Bacteria; phylum Bdellovibrionota_B; class Oligoflexia; order Silvanigrellales; family Silvanigrellaceae; genus RFOM01. The sequence goes on along the minus strand of RGDM01000004.1, from coordinate 29,065 downwards.
ACTTCCTCATCAAAATGGTGAAGCGATAATGTGGGTTCGCACGCGCGGAGAAGTTCTCGACCCTCTTTTAGATTTGGCTTGATGAGGGTTGTCCCGTGATAGCGAGACAGGTCGTTTGATTTGGGATCTGTGACAACAGGAATGCGATTAGAACGCGCAATTTCTATCAAGCGCCGACAGAGTTGATGGGTCAGAACACCTTTGCCATAATCCGAGAGCACCAATACTTTTGCTCCGTTTTGCGCAAGATATCTCTCAAAATGAAGGACTATCTTTTGTTCTTCAGCCGAACTCAATGGAGCGATCTGTTCGCGATCCACTCGAACAAGTTGTTGATAGCCGGCAAGTATGCGAGTTTTACGAATTGTCGGAAGAGTTTCAGACTCAACGATCGCGTGAGTTTCAATTCCAAGATTTTGGCACAGCTCGCGAACAAAGCCCGCATCGGAATCACGTCCAAGCCGACCACACAAAACCGCGCGCGCACCTAAAGTTGCGATATTTGCAGCAACGTTTGCGGCACCACCCAACAGATATTTGCGATCGCCTTCAAGTACAACGGGTACAGGAGCTTCTGGAGAAAGGCGCGAAACAGAACCTTGAATATAGCAATCAAGAAGAAGATCGCCGATAACAAAAACAGAACAATTCTGCATTTCGAGAGCGAGTTGGGTGAGTGTGAGTTGACTTTGCATTGTGTCATATTCCTTGAGGCAGAGACACTGGGGAGTGGGCTGTCAGAAATTCAATCTTGATAGAGTATGCCTTCCCTGGCTCAGGATTCAATGCCTGAAGGCTCGCGCGCATCGCCAGTCTTTGCGCAGTGTCCAGCTTTCGCACGCAGTTTACAAAAGCTTTCTCAATGTAGTTGTCGGCAAACGGAAGCGGGTCAGAGTCGGGTTGCAAATGCAATTCATTAAACGGTGCCTGGGAGTCGTCGAACGAGGCAAAAGAAACTGCGAATTTGTAGCGCCTTGGCAAGAAATCGCCGCGCGAAAGCCAATGCTCGGGCAAACGAATCAGCTGGCAAGGCGATAACATCTCTTGCACAATTTGCGGAACAGAATTTTCGGGCTTTTTACCGAAATCGATCTGATTTTGTTGAGGCAACAGTGGCAGCGATTTTCTATTTTCTGCATTTTGGTTTTCTTCGACTCTCTCTTCCTGCAGCGCCTGCTCCCCAACGCCAATCTCGGCAAACTGAGTTGAAGAACTCAGGATATTTTCAGTTGTTATGCGGGAATCTACGACTTTGCGATGAACCGAACTTGCCACCACAAGACCCATCTCTTTCGCATTTTGAGAAGCTTGAGAGGGCACTGCACGGTGCAAAGAGACAACAACGGCTGGATGATACGCCTGCGGATGAGCAACAGCCAGGCCAACGCTTTTTGCTTTGATCACACAAAGCAATGCGCCATGCAAAACCACCGAAGACAACAAGCTCAGTTGTAACAAAGGAATTTTCATAGAGCCGGAATATCCTGCGGAAATGCCTGAAATGGAAGCTGTTCACCCGCGTCAATCTGTTTGATAAAGCCAGTCGTGCTGAGTAATTCACTTTCTTTCAAAATCGAGAACTGCCCTTCTTTGCAGAATTCAGATTTAGCCTGACATGAGAGGGTGATTTTGTCTTTTCCTGGCAGACTATAGACAGGCCCGCGGACGCGTGAGTCGATCTCGAACACATTGCGCGCAAGATTCAGCCAACCCGATTGAAACACTTCTCCTTGATAATCTGTCGCAGTGGTTCGCCTCAATGCAATGGCAACTCGCAATTGAGCTTTGCTATAACCCCACAGATCAATGCGCTGCACTTCACCTCCATCGCGGCTCAATAGCTCTCGCGAAACAATTTCACCTTGTGGGGTAAGTTCAACAGCAAAAACACTCAGCCGCTGCCCTTTTTGCGGTCCATAATATTGAGGATTGCAGCTGACAATTGCGTTCGAAGCCGAAAGCAAAATCGACTGATATGCGTTGACACAGGTTGTTTGTGAGGAGGTGTCTCGAATCTCTTGAACAGTTTGCTTTCCCTCATCCACGGTTGACGAAACATATGCCTTCACTTGCGTTGGTTTGAAGTTCACAAGGTCGTACCCACTCTCAAGCGCAGCAATCCAAGTTCCCGAGCGCAGCGCCAAGACAGGATGTGCGCGCGCATCTTGAAGTGTGTTGTTGATGCTCTGTGCAATGGGTCCGGTTCGAGATGCAAAATTCTCTCGTCCGAGCGAAACGCCTTCGACAACTCCCTCATCGAACCCCGTGATTGCTAAACTCTCGTGAGTCATGCGAAGCGCAGAATAAATATTTTTCGGCCAGTCGCCGCGTTGGCCAATCATCTGAAATTCTGAATTCCATCCGGTGACACGTGTAGCGCGAGCTTGTCGCCCGGAAAAACGCTCAACAAGTAGATTTAGATTCGAAGATTCATCGTGCCAAAGGATGGGATCGCGACTGTCGGGATCAAGCGTCTGAACCACCATCCATTGTCCATTTCGCACTCCGCAGACGACATTCGCAGTGGTCGGAGTTCCGGCTGTCCAAAGCAGTCCATTGAGCTCATTCAAGTCGGGGCTCTGAGCTCGACCGCAAGGTTGGGCGTCGAGACCTGGTGTTCCCGGCGAAAACTCTCGGCAGCTCACGAAAAGAAAGCTCAGCATGTTCAAAATTGTAAACATTGATAAGAGCCGAACTCTTGTTCTGCACGCGCAAGACATGGCGCAACTCTCCAAAGCATCCCAACACATTTCGCACTTGGCCCCTTAACCCGGACCCGCGGTGTCGAGCAACCGAAAACTCAACTCAAAAGTTCTTCCAGAGATTGGCAAAATTGGCGAGTAACTCCAGGCCACAGTGCGGGGAGCTTGGCCGGACAAAGCGAGGAGCGAAGTTCGATTGTCAAAAATATTTGCGATTCTGAAGGAGGATTGCAGCTTGCCGCCAGCCAAGCGGGTTGGAAGAGCGAAAGACAGGTTGACCAAGAAAGGAGGAGTGAGTCGGCTCAATTGGCCCTCATCGAGCCAATACGGGCCTGATTTCGATATCTCCAATGCAATTTCACCATCCTTGAAGGGGATCTCCTGGACGAGTTGCCGAGCCAATCGAAAACCCAGTTGGGATTCGGGAACAAACGTCAAAACACGCTGCTGCGCGCGGCCTTGTAAGACCCGTGACCAAACCCCTTCCAAGTTGAGCTCGACAAACCAGTGCTTGCTCTGAACCGAAGCAAGAGCATGGTAACCAACTCTTTGTGCGGCAAATGTATTCTCGTATCGAATTAAAACCGGGCTCAATTGCCGGGCTGTGATGAGATTGGCATCGCGAGCTGCAAAAACACTGATTTTGCCAAAGGGTGACTGCAAACCGCTCTCGAAAAGCTGAGTTTGCTCGGGAATTAATTGCGAGTTTCCGAGAATTCCATCAGGCCGTCCTGAAATTTCAACGGGCGTCGGCAGACGAAGGGTTTGGCCCGAACTCGTGAACAGCAATATTTTCTCAGACAATTGTTTTCGATACTCGATGACATATCCAGGCACAATTTTTGCAAACGCCTGCGGATCTTGTGCGCAGAGAAATTCAGAGGAGTAGACTCCACAGTTGAAATTGATTCTGGATTGACCGGCTTGCAAGAATGATTCAACCCTTAAAAAACCAAACCGCTGCGCATTCACTTCAGCGCCAAATCCTACGTTGGCACGAGCCATGACACCTTGAATGCGTGAATCGGTTTTGTTTTGCGTCTTCGTGTTCAAGGTTGCAGTGGATGAAGTCGGTTCGATGAGTCCAACAAGGCTCTCAAAATGATTGTTCTCGACATTAAAGTTTATATAAGGCGTTAAGTCGGCTCCCGATGTTTGCACCGGAAGCGAAATAAAAAAATGCCCAACGGCGACATCTTCCTTCCGACTGTCACTGCGAATTTGCCTTGATTGGTCTTGTTTCTCTGCTGTAAATCTCGCATTCTCTATACGACCGCCGAGGCGGGCACGCCAAAAAAATCCGCTGAGTGGAGATAAAAATTCCGCCTCTTGAGACGCCAAAATGATATCCCGGTAAAGCCGATTCCAATGAGAATTTTCCACAACCGGAAGCACAACGAGCTGGCGCGAGTCTGCACCTGAAAAAAACAAACTGTTGAATTTAAGACCGTCGGAATTCACCCGCTGCAAATCTAGAAGCAGCGCAACTTGATTGATGTCATTTGAGGGCAAAAGAATTGTTTTGTCGTCCGACATTTCAGACGGAGTATTGTTATCATCAAATACTTTTTGCCGCGCTAAATGGCGGCCAGCTTGCCAGGAAAAATGCAGACACGGACCCAAAGCGCTGGCTCGGGATTGACAGCCAAGAGACTCTCTTTGACTCATGGAAATGGCGCTTGGCTGCTCAATAACAAGCCGACGCTCACGCAGTTCAACTTGCTGCCCCTTAATCACAGAGAGATCATATCCGCCCGAGACACCCAAGCGAAAAAATCCGGGCGGAGCTGCAAACGGATAAATCCGAATTTCTTGGACAGCACTCAGAGGAATCAGTTCCTCAGAATGAGCTCCGGAGAACCCTGAACTCAATGGAACTCCCTCAACGCTCACCACCGGCTCTTGCCCGGGGTGGCCGCGCATCACAAAGCGTCCGCCTCCAGTGCGGGCTGCCTCTCCACCCAGGACAGCGACTCCCGCGCGGTTGATTGTTTGCGAAAGCGACGGATTCATTCCCACTCGCGTTGCATTTATGCCCAATTCAGAAGCACTTCTTCCGAGCCCTGGCACAGGTTCGAGCAAGTTTTCAAAATTCTTTCTTTGTCCTGATGGAGCGGTCCACACACCCCCAGTGCTTGGACTCGCTTTTTCAACGTCGATTAAAGGCAAGACAGGGACCTGCCAAATTTGGGACTTTTGACTTTGACCATAGCCCAGAGCAGGATGGACGCAGGCTAATATAAGCGTCACGCATAAAATGACCTGCATGTTTCGCGCCATTGTCTGGGAATCCTCCGAGCAGCGGACCGTGCGGACGATACCATGCTGTGGCAACCTCTCAAGGGACTGACGAGGATTCGTTTGATGATGAAGTTCACCAGAAAAACCAAAATCCTCACAATGAGCGCATTGATTGTTGCTTCCGGCTGCACCGGCTGCAGCAAGTCCACCGCAACCAACCTGCACGGCACTTTCCCTGGCCCAGGATTCGTGGCCATGGCAATCGGCACTTCAACAACAGAAGCACCCGTCGTCGCAGCTCCCTCGGGCTATAAAAATCTTGCTTTCTATCGCGTCACCATTCAGGGCATTCCAATGGGTACTGCGGTGGTCGCAGCCAAGATGAATGATGACGCACAGGAAATGTTCGTTGAGATCAAAATCGGCCATCGCCTTGGCTATGCGCCACTATTGACCGACATGCGCCTGAGCGCAAAATCAGAGAACGGAACTCTCACGAACGCAAAGCATTTTATTTCTGTTCACCACCTCGATTCAAATGTATTCGAAGACGAAGTTGAATGGAATAAACAAGGACAAGATGCATTCAAACTCGCAAAGGGGAATCCAGAAAATCTCCTCACACGCCTGGGTTTGAGAGCTGCCCTGCCGCGCTCGAAGGTAAACAGCTCAGAAAAGAATGTTGCGTGGGCACTGCCATTCTTTGAGGCCAAAAAAGGCAAAGAGGCCGCTGATGTGGTCATCTTGAATCCACTCACCGGAGCAGCACACGCACCCGCTGAAATGAGCGCAAAGATTGAGTCAGATGGCCTTGTCAGCGAGCTCAAGCTCCCTTGGTTTGGTGGCTTGACGCTTGATTTTGTAAAAGACACGGAAGAATCAATTCAAAAAATTCCGAGTCAAATGTCACAGTCGATGCTTGAACTGGCGTGGTTCAGCACTCCTTCAACCATTCAGGATGATCTTCGCTCGCTTCAGGGCGTCGCACTTTCTGGAGTGCAATTTGCGAGAAATTCTGAAAAGCTCGTGCGCAAAGAATTCCCGCAATTACCGTACCTTTTCCATCGCAAGCTGTTTAACTTCAACAAACTCTGCGAGCGAGTTGCGTTTGAGTTGAGCCAATCTCAATTGCGGCATCTGCAACCCGAGCAAACACTCACCCAGGTTGGATGGTTGATTCGCAATTCCCTTGCTGAGGATCATCGCGAACTTCCTCGTTCCCTGGTGAATTCTCCGGAACTGGAAGTCTTGTCGGATGATGCAAAGAAATGGCAATGGGCACGAATTATTTCACACATGCTCAATCAGACTAGCGAAGAACTGCGAGAAGTTCTTGCGATTGAGGACTCGCAAAAAGTGAACGTCGCAGTGCGCATGTCCGCACGGCATTTGGCTCGCGGTTCGGTGGTGAAAGGTATGCTTCGCTCAGGGATGTTGAATGTTCATCATCAGGTGGAAACAGCCGGCAACCAACCTCTCAGCCCAACTTCGTTGGTAAGGTTACCCATGAATCTGGTTCAGCCAATGAAAGTCGCGCTTAACCAATCGATACAAAACACACCGGCCCTCAAGGGCACAGTGCCTCAATCCACTGCTCCTGTGTTTGAATTCATCAACGGCCAATCTTTCGCAAAAGGCGATTTTCCGAGCATTTCGCCTATCTGTGAGTCCTATCGCGGGCGAGTTGGGCTTGATCTTGGCAACAGCAAAAACGAGCTGTTCAGTTCAGCAATTGTGCGCGGCGTGTGGGATGAATCGACGCGCGTGCAACTCATTCGTCAGTTTGCTCGCCGCGCATCGGCAAATCCTGCCTGTCGAGATATTGTCTTGCGTGCTCCTGGGGATCTCACCACGGCAGCGAAGAGTGAGCTCGAATCCTTCCGTCGCGATATTCTTCAAACTGAAATGGAATTCCAGATCAGTGTGGGTTCAACCCGCTCGGTGCGACTCGTCCCTGGCAAATATGACCTAGTGATTAGTTCACTTGTGAACGGCAGTATCCTTGGCAAGCGGGAAATTATTATCCCACAGGGTCATGAGAATCTGGTGTTAAACTTGCAGCTGTAAGGGCGCTGACAGGGACATTCACGCAGCGCTCTCCTATGCGGGAGGTGACGCATGCTGAAGAATATTTACGCGCCGCTTTCTGGCGGAGTTGTTCAAGAGCGAGTTCTGGAAGTCTTGGCAAATAACGTTGCCAACATGAACACCACCGGATTCAAGGAAGAACAAGTCACTTTTTCTGCACTCGAAGCGAACCCTTGGAAATCGTACACGAACCCGATACCCCCCGCACAATTCAAGCTCGACATGCGCGAGCTCTATCCGTTACACGGCAACGAAATGGGTTACGTAACGCTATCAAACGTGGAAACAAGTTATATTCAAGGCGGCATAAAGAGAACCGGGTCCAATACGGATGTTGCAATTCAGGGCAATGGCTTCTTTGCAATCAACACACCTTTTGGCGAGCGGTATACACGCGACGGAAGTTTTTCTCTGACCCCAGACGGCACTCTTGTCACAAAAAATGGTGCAACTGTCATGGGGGAGCGTGGCGCAATCACCGGACTGAGCGAAGGACAAATGAAGATTTTGCCGGATGGTGAAGTCTACAACGGTGAAAAATTCATCGATAAATTGAAGGTTGTTGGCTTCAATGATGTAAAGCTTCTGCAACGCCTGGGCGACAATCTTTTTGTTCACGACGGCGCGCCAGAAAACATCGTTGCGCACAAAGGCGAAATCACCCAAGGCCACCTCGAAAACAGCAACGTCAATCCAATGAAAAACATGACCAGCATGATCATTGCCCACCGCACCTATGAAGCTTTGCAAAAAGCTGTTAAAGCCTACGACAACACCATGCAACTTTCGGCCCAGAAAGTGGGTGAAGCTGGTTAAGCTTTTTTTGAGGCGGATTATTTATGAGTCACAAAGTTATTCATACTGAGCAAGCACCCAAGGCCATTGGCCCATACTCACAAGCGATTGGATTTGGAGACCTGGTTTTTTGTTCGGGACAAATCCCACTTGACCCGCAAACAATGCAAATTGTCGGTGGCGATATTCAGAGCCAAACCACACAAGTGCTCAACAATCTGAAGGCGGTTCTCAACGCCGCCGGCGCAGACCTTTCGACTGTCCTCAAAACAACCGTATTCCTAAAGAACTTTAACGATTTTCAAACAATGAATGGCATCTACGAAAATTTTTTTGGCGACAACAAGCCAGCCCGCTCAACCGTTGAAGTTGCACGCCTGCCTCGCGATGTTTTGGTTGAAATCGAGTGCATCGCCAGCCGCAAATAAATTATTTTTCCTGAATTACGGACTTGCTGAGAAATGACTGACGAGGTGAGAGATCACTTCGTCAGGGGCTTCTGTTGGGAAATCGTGTCCATAGCCCTCAAGAACAACCAAGCGGCAGTCTTTGGCCTTCTCCCACATTTGTACTGTGTTCCTCCACGGAACCAGATTGTCGTCTTTCGACACCATAAAGAGAGTTGGAACATTCAGCTTTTTCAGCGCCGGGCGCCCATCAAAAACAGCAGCGGCCAGCAGCTGCCTGAGCACAGGCAGGGTTGAAAACCCTTCTTGTCGCCAAAGCTGATCCCACACGGAAGGCAATTCCGGCCTTTGCGAAAGCGTTTTACTTGACACCAAGAACTCGGCCAGCTCTTTGTTTGAAGGGGTTCCCTTGCGCAGCGACCAAAGGAGTTGGGCAAGAGCGCGTGGCCTAATTCGTCGGCTCTCGTTCCCTCGAGAAGACGAGGCCAAAACCGCCAAACGAGCAACGAGTTGAGAGCGCGTGGCTACATCCAGCGCCACCATCCCCCCCATGCTAATTCCGACAAAAAAGACTTTTTGGTATCCCAGCTCGTTCAAAGTGTGAATGACATCATCAGCAAACGCCGCGATACTGCCTCGCCCCCAGCGCGAGCGAGACAACCCCGTGCCCAAGAGGTCTAAACAAATAACCTCGGCATGCTCAGAAAGCTTCTCCGAGAATTCGAGCCAAAATCCTGACGATCTCCCCAGTCCGCGCAGGAGCACCACTGGGAAATTCAACGCCTCCCCTGCTCCCTGAAAGCGAAAGATGCGGTAACCTAATTTCACAGGTGTAGACATAAAAACGCTCCGTCCGTTCCGAATCGCTCGGGTCACTCAAGGGAGTATAATAGATGCGCGCAAAACGGCGTAACTTCAGAGCCTATCTTGTTGAGCCCTTCAAGCAGATCCGTTTTGGTCTGCATGTTGTGAGCGTGGCATTATCGTTCGCTGCCATTTTCGCATATTTGTTCCTTGAAGCTTTTCGCGAGCAGTACCAGCAAGTTTTTGACCTCTTCAATGTTGCTGATCAAACCGCGCTGGTTGAGAACGACATCTTCCTGCGCAATCGGGCCAAGTTGACGCTGACCATTATCGCTTTCATTGCGGTGACCTTGTACGTAGTGATTCGCAGAACACACCGTATGTACGGACCGATGATTTCAATGATGCGCTTTGTCTCTGAACTCAAGCGCGGAAACTATGCGGTTCGAATCAACGTGCGCGAAAGAGACGATTTCCAAAACTTCGTCGCTGAGCTGAATGCACTGGCGGTTGAGCTGCAAAAGAAACATGGGATTCCGTCGAATCAAGCTCCGGCACACGGGATGGATGGACTTGATGAACGGCTCAGAGATTTTGAAGATGGTTTGCTCACAGTCAGCGAGCCTCCAGAGAATAATAATCCGCCAAAGGCATCTTAAACGTTAGCCCTTATTCCGCAGAGAATTTCAATTCACCTTGAAAATTTGCCGGTGCCTTTCGCGAAAAGCGGAAGCGCATCAACTTTTTCTCAAGACACGACTCGACCCATTTATCTGATAATCCTTCGCTACCCATCTTGAGCTTTTTCATTGTGACGCTATTACCACCCTTGAGAACTGTGAATCGTAGTTCGCCTCCCAAGTTCACAAGAGGATCGGCTTCTTCGCGCTCATGCAAACAAACCGTATATGCTTTTGCTGCTTCGCCACGAAACTCAGCTGCAATAGGTTTGACTGCGGGGAGGTCGTCTTGGTCAGAGGCTGTGCGCATTACTGTATTCACTTTCAATGATCGGCTGCGGACAAGCCGCTCCAAAGTATAGGCATTGAAAATATCTTTGCTCCCAAGCAACGCTTGCGCGGTATTCAAATCAAAACTTGGTTTAAGCAGCGTTTCCCAAACAGCTGCGCGATCATTTTTCGCTTCGAAAAGGCGAATTTCAAAGTGGCCAAGAAAAAGAATCTTCGGACTCGACGCAGAACCAATGCCTCTATAAAAATCGGTTTGGCTGCGCAATTCAGCAAAGCGGCGGCTCAGAGATTCAACTTGGACCATCAAAGGGCGACGAATCTCGCGCTCTTTTGAAGTTTCAAGAGACCATCGAAATGCTGGCTGAGCGAGCGCAAAATAATCTTTTAGAATGGGCGCAGGTGCGCGCAACCATGCGGTCTGAATTTCTGGCTGAAAGTTGTTGGCGGGAGCGATCAGCGAAGATTTAATCATCCAATCGCCATTGGGTAGAGCAAAAGAATACGCAAGAGACTGCTTAGCATGGCAGTCTGCGGTCTTCGGCTTAATAGGAAAATGAGTCATAAATTCGCGCTCATCATTTTGCCGCTTCCAAACCATGCGCAAAACGCCTTCCGCCGAGCACGGTGCGTCAACTAAAAAACCAACATTCGCTTTGGCTTCTTCAAAGGGCCTCGACACACCATTTTCATCGGTCAGGTTGAAGCGCAAACGAGGAAAATCTGATGTGCCGGCTCTCACTTGCGAAAAGCTCTCAACTCCAGTGCGATTAAACTGGCTCAGAACTAAATCAACCGGAACAACATCACGATCGAGGCTTTCTGACGAGCTTTTCAAGCTCAGACCTTGCGCAGCCTGCGCAAGTGACGTGGTTTGAACCACCCGCGCGATAGTTGCGATTTGTCCTTCACGCACAGCAAGCGTTAGGTTCTTCGATGCACTTGCTTGAAAAGGATTCACAAAAGGCATGTTGACCTGCATCCCATGCTCTTGGCCAAGACTACCGATTTCAAGACGAATGGATTCAATGACGTAGTCGCCCGGCGCGAGCAGTAAAAGCCGTGGCAGATAAAAGTGAGTGCTTTTCTGACCTTCTTTTTGGCTCAGCTCAACGCGCGGTTTATCGCTGGCGGATTCATCTCGCAAGCTGAGAAGAGTCTCTGCGTTTGTGGCAGTATTACGCAGCACCAATTTGGGCTCACGGATAAAAAGAGTATCGATGGCTGTTAAACCTGATTCTTTTTCAGGCGAGGCAAGTTGCGGACTCCAAACAAAAGGAAACCACGCGAGTCCTTGACCAGCCTCAGCACGCGGCACGGTGGGGCCACCATTGAACAAAATGTTTTGCGGCAGATGAGCTGCTGTTTGCCCTGCCGAACCAGAAAGTTCCGCATTTTTGCCCGCCGACGGAGTCACACAGCCAACGATGGGGCACAAAAGAGCCACACAGGCAAAAGACAAATTCACAGCGGGCATGAGCGCGTCTCTGCGCGGCGTTGTGTGCTCTGACATAAAAAACTTCTCCTTAGCTCGGATTCACGTGATTATGAGTCTACCGCAGAGAATGGAGAGATAAAACATGCCGTTGACCGTAGGCTCGAAAAGAGTGCTTTTGCACAGCCCTGACAAAGGTTGGAGCATTGAACCAGCGATTCTGCAAATAGATGGCAATGTTATGCGCAACATCAAAACCCATCCGAATGCCGAGCAGATCACCGCAACTTCTCATTGGTTCGCTGATGATTTTATCACACCAGGCTTTGTCGATTCGCACACCCACCTGGCACTGAACTTTCTCCGTGGGCGGGTTGCAGCGGAGCAAACTGCAGGAAATTTGGTGGAGGATCTGTTCTTTAAACTTGAAGAACAGATCACTGCAGCAGATGTGGGCGCGTTCACCCGCATGGGAGCTTTCGAATGCCTTCTTTCGGGAACGACGTTTGTTTGGGACCATTATTACCATGCAGATGCCGTTGCGGATGCAATGACACAAGTGGGACTCACCGGCACTGTTGCAGCCACACTGCAGGATGTCTCGGGCCCTGGAAAAAACGAATGGGAAAAATCTCTCACATTTACACAAGCGCTCCATGGCAGTGAATATCATGCACGTCTTGGTGTATTTGCAGCGCTTGGACCACACGCAACCGACACGGTCAGCGAAGACCTCTGGCGCCGGGTCCTTGACCTAAGCGAACATTCTGCTCTGCCGATTCATACTCATGTTGCTCAATCGCCTGAAGAATTTCAGCGGATTCAATCGCAGTACGGTTGTTCGCCAGTCGACTTTTTGCGGCGCGCTGGCGTGCTTGACGCCGCGTGCCAAAAACATTTTGTTCACATGATTTATGTCAGCCAAAAAGACTTTGCGTATTGCAAACGCGACGACATCCGCTTGATTGCTTGTCCACATTCACAACTCATTTTTCATTTCCCTGCCGCTTTTCTCGACTGGTGGAGGAATGGATTGAAATGGAGCGTGGGCACAGATTGCGCTGCCAGCAATGATACCCTGCGGGTACAATCGGAACTGCGAACTCTGGCAACTTGGCCTATGGCATCGGTTGGCCTTTCATCGGAGTTTTCGGAATTTCGCCGCTGCGCAACTCCAATCCAGGCGCAAGGTTTGTCTGCACTCAGACATTCGATTGCTAACGAATGCGCTGAACATTTGCAGGAACAAAAATTATTTAATGTCTTGTTCTTTGGCGCTTCACACGGACAACCAGCACATCCAAAAGCAGCAGGTTTTACCGCTGGAAGTCTTGCTAATTTGACCGTTTGGAATTGGGACGACCCGGTTTTCTGGCCGGGTCAGGCACCGCTCCATAGCCTGATCTTTAGTGACATCCAGCCGGCCATGAAAGGGTTGATGACTCTGGGTCGCTGGCGCGGAACGATTGGTGACGTGAGACGCTCGATTTTAAGCTCATCTGACTACAAGGCAGCGCGCCGCGAGGCAACGGAACGGCTCAATGCTCTCCTCAATAGGGCGGGTCTTTGAAGGCCGCTGGAGAAGGCGTTGACTTGAAAAGATTCCTGGGCTGGGCTATCTGATCAGACTCGCCATTTCATTGGGGAATCGTCTAATGGCAGGACGACGGATTCTGACTCCGTTAGTCTAGGTTCGAGTCCTAGTTCCCCAGCCATTCTCCTCAAGTTTTCCTACATTTCTGCCGATAACACGGCATGTTTTTAAAAAGACACGGACTTTTTACATTACTGGGATGCATTGCGATTTTGGGTTGTCGCCCCAAAGGCACGGGCTCATGTGCGAATCCTCAGGCTCTTGTCGATGATTCATCCGCAATTCAAGTCGCCTCTCCGGTGACTCCTGCCGGTGGTTTCATTCACATTGGTGCACGCACGTGCACCGTCACGTTTACATTCATCAGTGCAAATGAATCGTCGATTCGTGTCAACGCCTTCTCTGCTCAACATTGTTTTCGAGAAGACACCCTTGCATCTGACGATGTTCGCGTTTCTGTCTACCTTCCTGCCGGCGATGGCTTCAAAGCAGGATACTTGAAAGAGCTTAAAGCTCACGATGACTTCTTTGAACGCAAGGGCGCTTTTCTGAACGAAGTGAGGAAACTCAATTCTCCAGAAGCGTTAAAGATGTCAGAAAGGGCAGTCAAGATACCTTTATTTGCAACAATGGGGTTTTCTTCTCAGGACCCAGTTTCAACAAATTTAGACACGGAACTTCGAACCGATGATCCATTCCTGCGCAACGTTTGCATTTCGAATGCTCGTGATAAATTGAACATTCCAGACTCCCAGGAGATCTGTTTATCTGCCCTCGATTCAAGCGTCAGGCTTCTAGAATTTAAGACTCAAGAATTGGGCGAGAAGAATTTTGACCGATTTCGAAAGTTGCTAGAAAAGCAGAATGCACACCACCAGCGTGTGTTAAAGAACTTTCCAAGCATCGCTGCGCAGTTCAATCTTTGGAGCAGCCGAATTCAAAGCACGTTGGGCGCCTGGAGACAACGTCAATACGTGGAATTGGCCTCGTTTTTAAATGCAGAAGTGTGTTCCAAATATTTGTCCGCTGATGATCCTACGAAATCAGTCTGCACAGTACGTAGCGAGATGATTGAAATTGTCAAAAAGCATTTGGTTGAGATTGATGTCGATGGAAAAAAGAAAAGTATCATTGAAAAAATAGACGAGCTTGGCTTCGGACTCTCAACTCCATTTTTGCGCCCAGGTGAACACTGCGCGAAAGATTCGCCTGCCTGTTTTGTTTACGCAAGAGATCTTTTACAAGCAAAAATGAGTGATGAATTCTTTTCGCATTTCAATAAATCAATGAACGACTTGCGGAATATTTTTCGGGTTGAGAAAGAAAAGCTCAACAGACTTGGAAAGCATTATACGATTGCTGCAAACCCGTTTTTGAGGGGCACAGACAGCAAAAACAGTCAGTTACTTTTCGCACTCATTGACTCAGATATTCTCAATGCGAATGCAAACTCAGTCTCCTCCAAAGGTCTCAGTGCGATGGGAACTCTAAGGCTTTATCTCCCCAACAAAGACCTCAAAATTAAATTCGGCCCCACAGACAGTGGCGCGATGCTCACCTTTGGTGGTGTTGTTCCGCTCCTCGTCCTGAACACAGTGAATGGCGAACCCACCTCAGGAGGGGCCTCGATACTCGCACTTCCAGAACCCGCTGTTGATGATGAATCATCAACCATCTCTCGGATTTCAAATAGCAAGAATACGGCACCGACAATTTCAACCAAGGTTGGCCAGGCCAGCCAACCTGCGCAGACAGGAGCTCAATCAACGTCAGCCGACAAACCACCCTCAACAAGTCAAATTGAAATCTCTGCACCTGGGTTGTTGGTTTCAAGCGCAAGCGGCGAAAGCCTGGTAGATTGTCGCTAAGTCGAGGGCAGTTTGAGAAGTGAAGTCAGCCGAGCAATTTCTTCGGCAAATGGCTCCTCACCGGAAATAACCCGATGCGAAATTAACTTGCTTGGCTCAACAAAGAGATTATGCATGGGTGCAACGGTCTCGAAAAACTGAGTCTGCACATGCTCGCGGGTTCGGCCCCGCTCTGCAATATCGCGCTCAATGCGGCGGGTGAGGCGAATGTTCTCGGGGGCATCGACAAAGATGCTGTGGTCGAGCTGATCAACAATACTTTGCTGCGAGAAAATTAAGATTCCCTCGATAACAATCACCGGCCGAGGGGCTGCCCTCAACGAAGATTTCTTTCTCGTGTGCGAAGCAAAATCATAAAGCGGAATCTCTACAGCCTCTCCTCGCAGAAGTGTCTTGAGGTGGGCACTGAGGAGCTCGAATTCAAGCGCTTGAGGATGATCAAAGTTAACCGCAACTCGCTGCTCAGGAGTCAGGTCGCTCAAATCTCGATAGTAATTATCTTGCTTGAGATGAAGAACATTGTCTTCGCCCAATTGAGAAACAAACTCTCGACAAAATGTGGTTTTGCCACTTCCCGAGCCGCCAGAAACACCGACAACTACCGCGCGCTGCCGCACCTGATCGCTCATTGCTCAACTCCCAGAAGCATCACGTTGCAAAAATAGAATCATTTGCAAAAATCACTTTGTTCCAAAAAGTCTGTCGCCCGCATCACCCAAGCCTGGAACGATGTAACCATTCTCGTCGAGATGTTCGTCAATAGCGGCTGTGTAAATAGGAACGTCGGGGTGCTCTTCTTGCATTTGCTGTAGCCCCTCGGGCGCAGCCAGCAAACACACGAACTTGATCGAACGCGGATTGGTTTCCTTTAAGCGATGAACTGCCGCAACGGCCGAATTGCCGGTTGCCAACATTGGGTCAACCAAAATCACATCCCGCTCCGCAATATCGCGGGGAACTTTGAAGTAGTACTCAACCACAACATGTGTTTTTGGTTCGCGGTAAAGACCTATATGTCCCACCCTTGCAGACGGCAAAATGCGCAGCATACCATCAACAATCCCCTGTCCGGCACGCAGAATGGAAACAAGAACAATCTTCTTTCCTTCCAACATTGGTGCCTTCATAGTTGCAACCGGGGTTTTGATTTCAGTGAGAGCCATCGGCATGTCGCGAGTCACTTCATATGCGAGCAACATACTTATTTCGGCAAGCAGACCGCGAAATTTATGGGTGCTTGTTTCGGCCTTCCGCATAAGAGTGAGTTTGTGCTGAATCAACGGATGTTCAATGAGTTTTGCATTGCCATGAATAACACTCGCCATGGTTCTTCCTTCACACTTTAAAAAACAGTTCCATCGCTAATGACTTGAATTGGCGGTGTTCCTCCACTGCGTTTCTGGGCGGCAATTCGCCGACCAGCTTTCCACGATCCACTTTCTAGAACTTTCGCCAACGGAAAATCATTTTCACTTAAGCCAAGACTTGTTCGAATTCTTGCTGCCAAGCGATCGAGAAGAACGACGGTGAGTGCTCGCCACTCGACAATAAATTCGGAATCAACCAGATGTGCGCGTGTCAGATTAAGTGGCTCACGCGGTTTGAGAACTTCGAAATCGATGAACAACCCACCATTGCGATATTCCGGTAATCCGGTGAGCAACTGCATTCCTTCAATTTTGAATCCACCTGCGATCAGGGGTTCAAGTAAAGAATAAGTGAGCCACTGTGAAAGTTTGTGAAATGGCACAAGGGAATTCATATCCTCACGTGCACCGAGTGCAGAGTGATGCCAAACATCGCCCAAGTTGCATCCATCCAAACTCAACCGACCCTCGCGTGGCCAAACATCTTCAAGACCATCAATCACCAGCTCCCAAAGCGCAGCGACCTGAATGGTTTGCGCTCCATTCACCGCAATCAACGAATCAATGAGATGCCCTGGACGCAGTGTTTCATTCCTGTTGAAAATTTTCGCCTTGCCTTGCAGAGCTCGACCCAAACTTTGCAGAAGCGCCAAGCGCCCCGGGAGTCCGACCATTGGATTCTTATCACTCACTTGAAAACCAAGCTCGAGATCGGCAAGAGAAAGCTTTTGCAATGCAGTGGCATCGACTTGAAACGGATTTTGAGGATTCGAAGAAAAACAACCTCGCTCAAACATCCGCAGACTCGCCACGCCCAATCCTTCAGAGCGGTTGAAGGTTTGTCCCGTTTCCGATTCTCGATAACACCACTGCGCACCCGCGCCGGCATCAAGCAGAACACTCACCAAAATCAAGTCGACGTGACGGCGAACACGTTCCAAAGAATCGCAGTCGTGCCAATGACTTTCGAGCTGGAGATGGCGTCTCACACCACCAGCTTCAAAATGCCTCCAGCGGCTATGATTGGGAATCTCCATGGTTGGATAATCTTGCTGAATTAATCCATGAATAAATTGCGCAACGTGTGCCATGTTCTCTTCGTGCAAAACGAAGTGTGGCAGCTTATCTTGCTGAGCCAAACTATAAATACGTTCGCATTGGCTGCGTATGCGGGGCAGTTGCCGCAGTTCCTTTATGACGTCCGCTGTGCTCTTCCCAATCACAGCTCACGTCCTTTCTTTTTCTTCAATTCTTCAGAATCTGGGACGTGATCGGTAAAGTAACCAGCCGCTTTTTTTGCGTCCATTTCGACCTGAGCGTCTGCGGGAATCAGATCGCCTGGAATTTCGAATCGATCGTGCACGACGATCCCCGAGTTCACGATTGCATTGTATTTCATGTTGCTCATCGACACGAGTTTGTCGATCCGTTTCACGCCCAACCAGTGCAGCACATCGGGCATCAGCTCTTGGAAACGCATGTCTTGCACGCCTGCCACACACTCGGTTCGGGCGAAGTATTTGTCGGCACGATCGCCACCTTCTTGCCGCTTCCGAGCGTTGTAAACGAGGAACTTGGTAACCTCGCCCAGGGCGCGTCCTTCTTTTCGACAATAAATAATGATCCCAAGACCACCTTCTTGAGCGGTTTGCGCACAGACCTCGATGCCGTGGGTCAAGTACGGACGACACGTGCAGATATCGGAACCAAACACATCCGAGCCATTGCATTCATCGTGAATACGCACAGCAATTGGCTTTGATGTATCGTGCAACGCTGTCATGTCGCCAAAAAGATAGATACTGTAACCACCGATGGGCGGAAGAAAAACATTAAAATCCGGACGTGTGATGAGCTCGGGATACATGCCACCGGTTTGTTCAAACAAAGTCCGGCGCAAGATTCCCTCATCTATCCCACAGCGTTTTGCTACACCGGGAAGATACCAAACAGGCTCAATAGCAGCCTTCACAACGCTACAGATTCCCTCTTCACTGACAATTTCACCATCAGGCTTGAGACGCCCCCGCACCACCGCTTCGGTAATTTCGGGCATGTGAATGTGCGCCTTCGTGACCGCAATCGTTGGACGAATATCGAATCCCTGCGCAAGGTACTCTTTATACGCATCAGCAACCAATGCTCCCCACGGGTCGAGCGAAACGATTTTTTCAGGATCAGACCAACCCTCGAATGGGCCAATGGCAACTGCGGGTGTGGTGTTGGTGAGATCTGGTTTATGCATCGACTGCAAGGAACCCGTAGCAATCGCGAGCGCGCGATAAATAGCGTATGAGCCCGAATGGGTGCCAATGGAGTTGCGATGCGAGGTGTTGGTCACTGAGGCAATCACCGGACCACGCTTGAGAGGATCTTTTTCACCCCAATTTATAGCCAGCGGCTTTGGACCAAAGTGATTCGGATGCGAGGTGAGAACAATATGATGAGAACCCGGCCGTGAATTTGTCACGAGATACACTCCTCGTTCTGTTCTTTCTTTAAGTTGTATGGAGCAAAAACTGACCCGCGGTGGGTGCCTGATTTGCCTGTAGAGTTGGCCACGTGGTGGTGATTTTCTTTAGGTCCGACCAAAAATCCAATCCACTTCGCCCCGTGATGTCTCCGTGGCCAAAGCGCGATTGTTTTGTTCCACCGAAGGAAAAGGGCTCCCGTGGAACTGGAACACCAATATTCACTCCAAGCATGCCGGCATTGGAATGTTGTGTGACGTATTGCGCGACATCGCCGCGGGTTGTGAACACCGAAGCTGCATTGCCGTAGGGTGATTGGTTTGAAATCTGCACCGCCGACTCAAGCGTTTCCGCTCTAATAATTGTTAGCACCGGTCCAAAGATTTCCATTTGCGCACATTCCATTGTCGGACTGGCGTGGTCAAGAATGGTTGCACCAATCCAATTCCCAGATTGACATTGGTCCAACTGCGGCTGACGCCCGCGACCATCAAGAATGATTTTTGCGCCCTGCGCCTCTGCCTGAGCAATTGCAGATTCAATGCGGCTAAGCGCAGCACGGTCGATAATAGCGCCCATGTCACGACCAAGGCATTGAGCGGACGCAAGTTCGTGGATCTTGGCAATCACGTGATCGACGTTGCCAACCGCAACCAGCACACTCGCGGCCATGCAACGCTGCCCCGCACATCCTGTAAATGAAGAAAGCACTCCCTTTGCTGTATGCGCGACGTCGCAATCGGGAGTGACGATTATGTGATTCTTGGCCCCTCCGAGAGCAAGCACGCGCTTATGGAGAACCGTTCCTGTCTTATAGATGTGCGATGCAACCGAGGTCGAGCCGACAAAGCCAACCGCTTTTACATCTGGATGCTGCACCAAAGCGTTCACAGCCGAAGCACCGCCATTGACAATAGAAAAAATCCCCTTTGGCAAACCAGCTTTCATCAGGAGTTCAGCGATGATTTGCGAGGTCAGCGGAACCTTCTCAGAAGGTTTCAAAATGAAGGCATTCCCAACCACAAGTGCTAGGGGAATCATCCACAAGGGAACCATGGCTGGAAAATTGAACGGCGTGATTCCAACCACCACCCCAAGTGCCTCGCGCCGGAACTGACAGTGCACGCCCTGGCTGACATCTGCGGCTAGCAATATTTCCAAGTTTGGCAAACTGATTGCGAAGTCGACGATTTCCAGGCCCTTTTGCAATCCTGCTTCTGCTTCAACTTTGGTTTTTCCTGACTCAAAAGCAACCGATTCCGTTAAGCGAAGAAGATTCTCAATCATCAATTGCCGAAAGCGAACCAGAATTTCGACCCGATTTCGCAGCGGCATCTGAGCCCACGCGGGCCAGGCCTGCGCAGCTGCAGAGACAGTTCTATCGACTTCAAAGGGGGTCGAGAGAGGCACCGAGCCTATCACTTTCCCAGTATAGGGGCTCACAACCTCACTCTTTGGCAGATGCGAATCGTCGAACCATTCGCCCCCCGAAAGGTTTCTACAAAGCACAAGGGAATGAGAAAAATTCAGTCCTGTCATGTGTTTCTTGCCCTCATACAGTTCAGGCTTCAGCGATTCATGTCACTGAATGGACAAGCTTACCAAGCTCGCGGACCGGAATCGAGCCGTACTTTTTCTCATGGGGCAGTTGACTCATTTGAAATTTCGTGTCGCGGATGAGAGACGAAATTTCTTGCGCGAAGATCTTGTCAGTTTAAAAGTTGCGCTGTAAAGTTATCTCAGGTTTTCAAGAAAGGAACACTGCGCATGAAGAAGGCAACTACTGTCTCGACCAGTCAGCTCATTTCCGCTGTTGCTAGCAAGCACGACGAACTTCCAAAGAAAGTCACCAAGGAACTGATCGTTGAGTTTCTTGCTGAGATCGAATCGGAGCTGGTGAGCCATCAATCCAAGATCCGCTTGGACAAAGTCGGTATCATTCAAGTTAAGGAGCGCGCTGCTCGTAAGGGTCGCAATCCTCAAACTGGCGAAGAAATCCGCATCCCAGCTTCAAAGAAAGTTGCATTCCGTGCAGCTAAGTCTTTGAAGGAAGCAGTTGGCATCAAGAAGAAGACAACTGCTAAGAAAGCACCAGCTCGCAAGAAGTGAGCTGTTACATTAATCACCGCTCCGCAAAGTGTGCGGTGAAATAAAAAAAGCCTACTCAAACAGAGCGGGCTTTTTTTATTTGTGTTGAATGAACAAATTCGGGTTTGAAATTCTTTGCAAAAATAAACACACTCGAACTCTCGGACGGTGCGATTCTTCTTTTCTCATGCAAAAGGTTTGCCTTGTGGCACAGGCAACAATCCATCAGGCTCTGCAAAAACAGTTCCAACTGCCAGCCGCAGTTGCATTTGTAAGTCAGCAGGGTGCGTCGGCCCGGGAAATCTTTTGCAGTGGTGTGCCTTTGTCTCAGGACGTGATTGTGACGGCCGGACATTGCCTTGCGCGATGGTCTGGAATTGAAGAAGACTCTGCTCATCTTTTTGTTTCAACACCTTCATCTGAAACTTCAATACCCATTCAACGCTGGTCTTTACATCCCAACTATTTGCCGTTGCCAAAAAAAGACACAGAAGATTTCGATTTAGCCATCGTAAAGTTGCGAGAGCCAATCCCCTTGGTGACACATTGGTCTATTCCACGCGAATTGCAGACCGACGGAAGTCAGCCGAAATTTTGGTTCAAAGGCTTCAGTCCTGTCCGCCTCAAAGAAAGAAATTCGTCGACTCTAATGGATTCGACTTCGACATGGACTGAAGTTGCAAAAGCCAGCGAGCTCGTAAGAGAAGGTAAAATCAGTGTGCGTGCGGTGAATGGGCAGACCGGGGCTTGTCCCGGTGATTCGGGCGCTCCTTTGTGGAAATTTACCGAGAGCAGCGCTCTCCTCGAAGGCATGGTCATTCAAGCCAATTGCGAAAAGGGCGATGTCAAAGTTCTTTCATTCAAAACCTATTGGTCTTGGATAGAAAGCTCTCTTCGGAAATTCAATTCAGCTGACTCATTTCAAGCGCTGATGTTGAATAACGGCCTGCGGAATCTTTTTGCAGACGCCCGCAAGGTGTTTTCGGATCGTGAGTGAAGAACAACATTCCACCGCGCACAATGAGATCATCAAGCAAGTGGCGCTTTTCGTCGATCACCATTTCTGGATAACGGTCGTAGCCCATTGAAATTGGCACGTGAACCCATGGTGCACCTGGAATCAGATCCGAAGAAAAGACCAATGGACCCGAAGCGGTTTTAATCTCAGCCATCATCAGGCCCGGCGTGTGACCGTCGGAAAAATGAAAGCGCACAAAAGGTGCCAATGCAGGGTGAGGGGCTTCGTCAACAAGAATCAAGCGCCCACTTTCTAGCAGAAGACGATTGAGATCCGGAACGAAAGACGCCCTATCTCGAGGATGTGGAGCGTTCGAGCGGTTCCAGTTCTTGCGTGAGGCATGAATACGCGCCTTCGGAAACACCAAATGAAGTGGACCATCTTCATACCGACTTAGCACCCCACCCGCGTGGTCAAAATGAAGGTGCGAAAGCACAACGTCGTCAATTTCTGAGGGCGAGATAGATAATTTTTGAAGATTTTCGAGAAGACAATGTTCGCTTTCCACAACACCAAATCGTTCACGCATTTTGGGTTCGAAAAATGCACCTATTCCAGCCTCAAAGAGAACCTTCTGTCCGCTATCTGTCTCAACAAGCAAACTCCGACATGCGAGCGAAATTCGATTTTGCTCGTCTGGAGCCGACCATTTTTCCCACATTGTCTTAGGTGCATTCCCATACATCGCACCACCATCAAGCCTCTGACTATTTCCCTCAATTGCAAAAAACTTCATTCTCATTCACTCCATCCCAACCGATATTCTGAAACAGCCGTCCAAAACGAATGCTGTCTCTGCCACGGCCGAATCGATTCTAAGCGACCTTCGCCGCGTGGCAATCCCCACCAAGCCGAGGTGAGACCACTGAGGAATTCAAACTGACTGTTGGCGGCTTTGCGGTCAACAAGCTCATCCTTCTCAGGCGTTTTCAACCGGCGCACAAATGTCGAGAGGTGTCCTACGTGCGAGGAATTCAGCTCAAGTATCGCCCCCCAAGAGGGCCACATCAATGCAGAACCACGCAGTTGCATCTGAATAGATTTCAAAACCCGCTCGCCATTTGCGCTCACAAGAGTGTCTTGCAGCCAACTTGCGCCCGCCACATTCTCACCCGAGAGAACCTGGACAACCTCGTCAAAACACCTCTGCAAAGCCATTTGGTTTAAGTAAAAGCCTGCACCGTTTCGGTTGCTCTTTCGCGACGTAGGTCGCAATAAACTTCTTTCTTTTTGCGAGAAATTGAGTGCCGCTAAATTACTCACTTCGCCGCAATTGAGTTCAGCAGATGCTGAACTTGCCAACATCTTTTCCAAACACTTTTCACTATTTGACCAAAGAAAATGCTGCCCTCTTACAGTCCAATAAATCCGAACTTGAGTCTGGAAATTTTCCGAAGCATAAAGCAATGGTTCAAAAGGGTTTGTGATCAAATCAGAGGGCTCACACCAAAGTTCAGAAATATTCCTCGCCTCACAAAGTTGTCCATAAAGTTTTGCAATCTGAATGCCATCGAGATGAATCAGCACTGAATGAATTAAAGCATAAGAATTTGGCTGAGGAAGATTTGCGAAGGGAAGTTCACCAATCCAGCTTGCCAGGTCTGTACCATCGCGGCGTGAACCAATATGATCAAAGATTTTTTCGAGAAACCTTTCACCAGCAGCGGTTTGAAGTTGCGCCTGAATCCATCCAAAAAACGGCTTGCCCCAGAATGGAATGTCGAAATGAGCCGAGCCGGCAATACTCACAGCTCCTGATGACCAGATATCTTCAAACAGATTTGCAAAGGCGAGATCATAAGGATCAACAGTTGAACTGAGCTCAGCTTCATCGTTTGGAAGAATAGAAGGCGGTATCGTTTGACTGTCATCACCCGCAGCCTCATCGGTTTCTTCTCTCAGCAAACTATATTCTTCGAGCCAATGATCGAAATGACGAAGAGCAGTTGGAAATTTTGCAGGAGAAAGCCAGAGCGAAAAACTCAAATGACTCAAATTTCCCGATGGTTTTAGAGAACTCTCATGTGCGGGAAACAGCCATACATTAGCAACCGATTGCCCTTGAATAGAGCGCAAGAGATAAAAATCTGCAGGCTGCGCAGTGGCAAGCCAAATCAACAAGCCACCGCTGAGAGCAGCGAGCAAACAAGCAAACAGCGTCACGATAATGCGTCGAAGCCAAATCACTCTCGCAATCCCCGCACCTGATAAATTCATCGAAACAGTTCAAAGAGACGCTTGGCAGCTTCAAGTCTCTGCGCTTCTTCCGTTGCAGGATCTGTTTCGGTTAAAAGCAAACTTTGCTCAGGAACCTCATTCAAAAATCGCGACGCTTCGATATCGGCACCACGCGCAGAGCGATTTCCGCGCGATCGAAAACCGCAGTGGCTCAGAAATAGAAACTTCTGAGCACGGGTCAGGGCAACGTAAAACAATCGTCGCTCTTCCTCAACTCCAGCGGGTGTGTCCATACTCCGCTCATGAGGAAGCCGCTTTTCTTCCACCCCAACCACAAAGACACAAGGAAACTCAAGCCCTTTTGATGCATGGATGGTCATCATCTGAACTCTGTCTCCAACCTCTTTGCGTGCTGAAAAACTCGAGTCGTCCAGATTGAGTGCATCAACCAAATCAGCAAGAGTGAACCTGTCGAGTTCAACTTTCTCAATAACTGCAAGCATTTTATCAACAAGATTCAGACGCCAATTGGCAACCTGCATGCTTCGCGATGAGCTCAAAATTTCCTGCTTGAGACCCAACGATTCGAAACAATCACGAAGTGAATTTGCCACATCCGTCTGACTAAGTGCATTCTTCATTTTCTTGTGAATTGGAATGAATTTCTCCAGATAGAGGCTGACTGCTGGAAATTCATTGCGAACAGATTCAATGTAATCAAGAAAACTCAGATGCGGTTGGCTTTGCACAGCTGCTTCAAAGCCAGCACTCAAATGTTCGAGAGTGCGCAGACCAATTCCCCGCGCCGGAACATTAATGACACGAAACAGTGCATTGGCATCTTTAGGATTATTGGCAAATCTAAGAAAAGAGAGCATGTCACGAATTTCTTTGCGATCAAAAAACTCGCTTCCACCATGAACATGGTATGGAATTTTTCTTTCCATAAAGACCTGCTCAATGATCTCGGTTTGCGCATTGCTGCGCACTAAAATAGTGAACGAGGCCCAGGGCAGATTCTCCTCACGCCTGAGGCGATGAATTTGCTCTGAAACAAAGATAGCTTCGTCGCGCTCATTCTCGGCCGTATGCAAACGGACAGGGCAGTTTTCATCTTTGCGACTCCATAGAGTCTTTCCGAGCCGTGTTTGGTTGGACGAAATAACCGAATTGGCAACGTTTAAGATTTGGCTGGAGCAGCGATAATTTTGTTCGAGCGTCACTTTTTTCGTTTCTGGAAAGATTTCAAGAAAATCGAAGAGCACCTGGGGTTTTGCACCACGCCAAGCATAAATACTTTGATCATCATCACCCACAACGCAGACATTGCGGTGTTGCTCGCCTAGCAATCGGATGAGTTCAAATTGAGCATTGCTGGTGTCTTGAAATTCGTCGACGAGAAAATGATTGTAGCGTGTGCAGATCTGTTCACGAACCGAGGGATGATCGCGAAGCATCAAGACGGTGCGATAAACAATGTCATCAAAATCGACGAGATTATATAAGCGCAATCGACGCTCATAATCTTCAAAAACCTTTTTGATGATGAGCCGATTCACCAAGTGTTTTGCATTCGAGAAATCGCTCACACGCATGAGTGCGTCTTTGCTTGCGCCAACATGCTCCGCTGCTTTTTGAAGTGAAAAAATTTCTTGAAGTTTGTGCTCTGCCAAAGTCTCGCGGAGAAGATCACGACTCGATCCTTCATCGGCAATAGAAAAGCCAACCCGCAATCCTGCTTGCTCGGGAAACTCGCGCAAGAGTCGCAAACAGAATGAGTGGAAAGTTGATAATATGGTCCGTTTCTGAAACGCTTTTCCAACCATCTGAGCAAGTCGCTCGCCCATTTCCTTTGCCGCTTTGTTGGTAAAGCTCACAGCAACAATCTGCTCCGGACGCACGCCATGGGTGAGCAAATTTGCAATTCGAGATGTAATGACTTTGGTTTTGCCAGTTCCCGCTCCCGCCAGAACAAGGAGTGGGCCAGTTAAGGTTTCAACCGCTTCGCGCTGCTCAGGGTTCAAAGCCTTCAGCGCGTTGGCAAGATCAGCAGGCCTCACAGGAAAGCATCCTCACAGATCATCAAAGAAAATTTGTAAAATGAATGGTTGCCACAAACAGACAATCAGAGCTGCAACTGCAAGAAAAGGACCAAACGGAACTGATGTTTGCAAACCTGTGCGCCGCCCCAAGCCAATCGCAATTCCGACCACGCTACCAAGAATGCTTGCAAGTCCGAGGACGATTAACACACCTTGCCAACCAACAACCGCACCGATGAGCGCCATATACTTCACGTCACCCAAACCCAAACCTTCCTGACCGCGCAGCAATTCGTAGGTTTTTGCAATGAAAAACAATAGACCCGACCCCAGTAAGGCTCCGCCCAACGCACCTTTCCAGCCAAGCATAACGTTGGCTGCACCAAGCAAAATCGCACACAAGGCGCCCGTAAGCGTGATGACATCGGGCAGAATACGATGACGCAAATCGATGAGGGTGAGTGGAATCGCAGTGTAGAAGAGAAAAAAACGTGTCAGCAGAAGAACAAGCGGCTGATAGCGCATCATTCCTAAATGAGTACCCATCTGTGCTTCTGGCCACAGTGTCCCAACAAACTGCAAAGGAGTCATGATCGAGAAAAACAAAAAGACGGTTCCAAGTGCGCAAATAAGCTCAACTAACGGGTATGCAATGGAAACACGCGTCTCACATGCGACACAACGGCCTCGAACGAATGCGAAGCCGAAAATGGGGACAAGCCCATAGACCGGAACAGGGGTTGAACACTTCGGACAATGCGACGGCGGACGAATCAACGACAACCCGAGAGGCAATCGATAAGCAACAACATTGAGAAAACTCCCAATACAGGCGCCAAAGGCGAAGAGAAACAGACCAAACCAAAGATTGAGCGTCGATTCATCGACCAGCATCTGACTTGCCCTCGTTCAGGAAAACACATATCCCTTGAAATGACGTTGAGTTTGCCACAAGCCTGCCGACAGGGCCATTCGAATGAAATCAATTTCGAAGAATAAGCGCGCCTTCCACGAATACCACATCGAAGACAAATTCGAGGCTGGGATTGCATTGCGTGGATCCGAAGTAAAATGTCTGCGCGATTTGCATCCAAGTTTGGCCGAAAGCTATGCGATGATTCGTGAAGGGCAAGCCTGGCTGATGAATTTGACAATTCCAACACTCAAGCAGGCCTCCTATCTGAATCATACCGAGCGCCGGGATCGAAGACTTCTCCTCAATCGAAGTGAGATCAAGAAGCTCGACGAAGCAACGCGACAAAAAGGCTATACGCTGATTCCACTTGAGCTCTATTTCAATGATGAAAACCGAGTCAAAGTTGAACTTGCGCTCGCCAAAGGCAAAGCAGGCCACGACAAACGCGAAGCTCAAAAAAATAAAGATGCAAAGCGAGAGATGGACAGAGCTGTCCGACGCTAAAGAATATCCACAGCATTTTTATTTTTTCTTAAAAACTCAATCGACATGCGGTTGATAAAGAAATCCTTCAGAACCTTTTTGCCCCCAAGAACAACTCGGCAGTGCCTCAATGAGCCGCACATGGAAGTGGGCTGATTGCAAACGGCCATCCTCGAGCAATCGTACAACCAATTGTTGGCCTTGCTTGAGCGCACACTTTTCGCTTTCCGCGAGTTTGAACGATTGCTCTGTCGAGCTCTTAAACCAAGAATCTGAGCGCATCGTCAAACGAACAGCCGCAACGGGCTGTGTGGAAGATCTCCCAGAGCTTGGCGACGCAGGTTGTTGAACAGCCAAGCGCGTCCAGACAAAATTGATTCCAGCAATGTCATCTGCCGTCAGGTGTTCCGACGCTCGAGAGAGCATGGGCTGCATCACCGCTCCAGGAGAAGCACTGTGATGAAGGCCCATAGCGTGGCCAAGTTCATGGAGGGTTGTTTTGCGTCCACCCGTGGGATCCCGGCTCGGATTTGAAATACCAGTCATGTTCAGAAACAGCGTCCCTTCTCCGACTAAAAAAACACCCAATGTTGGCGCTGAAGATTGCGAAATCTGCGACTGAAATGTCGATTCGTTATAGTGCAAAACAACACGTAATCGGCCTGAACTCAGATCTGAAGAGCAAGGCGCTGATGACTTTTCTATTGCTGTCTGAGCCTGCACGGCAGCAAGCCACTCCTGTAATGCAGAACTCACCACCTGCGTATAGCGCACGATATCGTTCACGACGCGTGTTTGGTCTTTTGCTTCGCGCGCCTCAACGCACAAGGCAACTTGTTGCCCTCTTTTCACAGCTGAAAGTAAATTGCTTTCTGAATGCGACCACCAATCACCCACAGCATAATTGACCTGCGCATCTTTCTGCCCAGCGGGAACACAACCGAAGAGGCAACTCCAAAGAACAACAAACCGCATCTTCGTCATCCGCATCATCTCACTCCGACTTCAAGCACATCACAAATCCAATGTTCGACTTTCTTGCGGCACAAGTGCGTCAGACACGGTGACATCGGAATAACTTCCATTGGACTTAAACAAGCGAAGAATGAATTTCACAGGCGGCAAGTACCTGAGATCATAACGACCGTCTTTAACATCGCTGACCGCCTCGGCGTTGTCACAAGACGAAGTTGCATCGGGCTGACCAGGGGGTGGTTTTGAACCTCGATCGCCCTCTCCTCCAGGGCCCGGGCCATCGCCCAATCCAGGACCACCGCGCATGCGCGCATCTGCAAGCGGATCAAGAACAGTACCAATCATCCTCAAGCCGTCAGATCCCGGACCACGCCTCCCTCCGCCGCCAGGGTCTGCTCCGATGCGCATTTGTCGACCCTCTGGACGCCGCTTGCCGCCAACATTGTACGCACAAATTCGACTCACGGTGCTATCGGCAACTGAACCAGCCAGCCGCGCTGCGAGACGGCTTGGAACCACATGCGTCAAAGGCAACAACTCATATCTCTTGAGTTTGTATGAATGGCCGGCAAATAATGATATTCGTAATTATCAGGATGACAATGGTGATAAACTGCAATTATTC
>RGDM01000030.1 GCA_009918675.1 bacterium | reverse complement strand
GGTTCGCAACAGTTGCCTGTTGGTCAGTAAACCGAGAAGTCTTTTATTCAGTAAGAACTTTCTCACCTATGAACTTTTCAAAGAACCACACTCCGAACCCGGAGCGCTCGGGGTGGTACCATCGTGGATGAGGGTCGTCAATGGGCATTGCTAAAAATCCCCACCATCCCCATGAACGTAATCTAACAACCCATGAAGCTTGAGTTA
Organism: bacterium; assembly: GCA_009918675.1. Taxonomy (GTDB): domain Bacteria; phylum Bdellovibrionota_B; class Oligoflexia; order Silvanigrellales; family Silvanigrellaceae; genus RFOM01. The sequence goes on along the minus strand of RGDM01000030.1, from coordinate 34,921 downwards.
TTTTGCAAAACAAGGAAGTATTTAAAATGCCAGAATGGCATTCACAAACAGGTCACAACAGAAGCACTCGGCTCTTTCGAAAGCGTTTAGAGATTGAATCCAAATCCAATCAGAGCTTCTTGTTCATGTGGCTCTGTTTTTGGAAACTTCAGAAAATAAAAATTGTATTCTGCCGTCGCCGTGAAAGCTTTCAACAAGCGTGCATTAAAACCTGCGCTTGCAACTGCATTGTAACGAATGGGGTCGTGAATGCTCTTGCTTGTACCGGCCGCGTTGTCGGTGATGTTGACGAATCTTTCACGAGCACGCACGCCTGCACCGATTTTTATTCGCAGCATCTGGCCCAAAGACGGCTGAATCGACAACATAGCCTGCGCAACACGCTGCTCTTCGTTATATTTATACGTTGCGTCCTGTGCAGAAGGATCGACGTTTGCATCTTTGGCAAAATCGATATCTCCATATTCATCGCGCATCGCTACAGCTTTGCGGGTTTGATCGAGCTTGTTGGTGCCGCCCTGAATCTGGAGGCTCAGCAAACGTGACATACGAGCATTGATGCGCAGACCATATGTTGTGCGCTGCGCCACGGTTTCCTCTGTCGCTTCAGTGCTCGACGCCTTCTTACCCACCTGGTTTGGCTTGATAGCCTTTGTAGAACTCACCGAAGCATACGGCACAATTTGCAGCGCGCCCGCCCACGCTGCCGAGGCGAAAGTAACGCTGCCCGTTAGCACGGCAAAGCTCAATAAAAACCTAGATTTTTCGAAGCGCACCATAGCTTTCGCCCTCCTCTTTCGAGTAAGGTATCGGCCAATCAGGCAGGAGATATAAATTCCCTCCTGCCAAAATGTTTACAGAACCTTTTGACCCATCACACGAATGGCCTGAAGATGAAAATGACTTCAATCACTTCCAGAGGCCGGGCTTGAGTAGAATTCTATTTTGCGACACCGATCTTCGCGCCAAACTCCACTACGCGCACATTGATGCGATCGAGTTGGGTTGTGCTGATTGCGCATTTGATATGGTTGAAGATCAGCCAACCTCTGCAATTGTTCAAGAGCTTTCTGAAGACAAAGATTGTTTCTATTTGGTTGACCCTGCTGCACTTCTGGCCGCAGTTAGCAAACATGGACATGTGCCTGACTCCCGAACGATTCTTCTGCTTTCCGAAAAAGACAATTCGATTCTGAGTCCAATCGCTCAACTGCTCGGCGAGCTGCGTTTCGTTTTGGGCGCTCCCAATCCGTCGCTTTTGCGCAGTTTCGTTGCGTCAGTTCTTGAATTCCATTTGAGTGGTCAGATTCGCGGTGTCGTTTCGCGCCTGCTTAGGCCTGACGGCCTAAATGCGAAACAAATGACGCTAACCGACTCCTCGACTCGCTCAAAGATTCAGGATGAGGTGATTGAATTCTTCTCAGAGCAGCTTCAGCTGCACAAATCAACACTTGTCACAGGCATCAGCAGTTATCCAAAATACATGGGCGACGTGGTTGATGAGTTCCTGATGAATGCCATTTGGGATGCGCACCCAACTCGCCGCGTGCAGGATCGCTCAATACCAACGACACTGGAACCGGGCGAACAAGTGGAAATCGAATGCCTATGTGACGGCTCAAATCTCAGCCTTTCAGTTGCAGACTATCATGGTACGTTTCCTGCGAGTGCCTTCGCCAAACCCATTCGTTACGCAATTGGCTTTAAAGATGAAACACAGCTCAACGAAGGCCCTGGAGGCGCAGGGCTTGGCCTGTTGATGACGTTGCAAAAGGTTGCTGCTCTTTCCATTGAGGTGGAAGCTGGTCAGCTGACACGCTCTGTGGCACTCTTACGCGGAGACCAGCCACTGCGCGAGATGCAGCGGCGCCCCCGTTCAGTGATGATTTTCGAGAAGAGATAATTGATGTTTTCAGCAGAGATTTCCAACAATGCCCTGCTTGAGACTTTTGAGCGGTGGACCGATGATTTTCCTTCTATCATCCCTTGGTGTGTCGAACTTGGTTCGAGTCATTCTCAATTCACAGTTGTCATAGGCACCGCCATTCACGGTAACGAAACAGGCAGTTTACCCGCCGTGCTGAACATGATTGCAGATTTATCTGAAGATAACGCAAACCTGAAGGCACGGTATTTTTTCATCCTGGGAAATCCTGATGCTGTTCGCCAAGGGACACGCTTTGTAGAACGAGATTTGAATCGGTGTTTCAATCTCACTGATACAAAATCGTTGGAAGGAAAACGTGCGATTGAGATCGCCAAAGTGCTCTCTGAGGCTGATCTTTTTATTGACTATCACCAAACCAATCAGCCCGCTGTTTTTCCGTTTTTCACCTTTGCCTATCACGAAGAATCTTATTGTTGGGCGGCGCATATGGGCGGCGGAGAGCACTTCGTGACGCGCGATATCAAAACTGCTTTTTCAAAGGAAGGTTTGTGCGGCGACGAATGGCTTAGGCAGCACGGTAAACCTGCCGTGACCCTTGAACTTGGGCGCGCAGGTCTTTCACGCGATGCCTACCAAGTGACGCTCTCAAGTTTGCAACGGGTGATTGGCTTTGTTGAAACTGAGCTTGAGCATGGCCAAAAACCACAGCCCTCAGCACCCGACAGCTCCCGCGATTTGCGCTTTTATCAGGTGGTCGCCAAGCTCCCTTGGCCGGGCGATGAGGCGATGCTCAACCCGGGCTTCGCAAACTTTCAATACGTGAAAGCAAATGAAGAGCTGGGAGTTGTCAGGCCTGGTGAAATTTTGCGCGCACCCGTCGAAGGTTTCCTGATGTTTCCGAAATACCCGAAACGCGATGCGCAAGGTAAACCAATTGATCATCAAGATGGCGACATCGTGCAGATCGTTCAGCCCCTAAATGAACACCCGCGACGCTTGTGGAATCACTGAGATCCGCTTCTCGGGGCCACTGAGATCCGCTTCTGAACAGCGCGAGTCCAGCCTTTTTTCTTCACATGTGAATCAGAAACTAGGCTTCAGCCACACACATCGAAAGCCCCTCGGCCAGCACATCGCGCGGCAAATGGCGGCCAATGAAAACCATCTGTGTTTTGCGTTCTTCACCCGGATTCCATTCGCGATCGGGTGAACTACCGATGGTCATGTGAACACCCTGAAACACAACCCGCAGAGGGTTATCTTTGACATAAATCACACCCTTGCTACGAAGCACCTGCTCGCCCAATTCATTGACGAGAAGCGACATGAACTTGTTGAGTTTTTCGAGATCGAGCGGACGCTTTTCTTCAATATAAATACTTTGAATTTCATCGTCGTGAGAGTGCTCATGATATTCGACGAGGATCGATGAATCGATCTTCACGCGATCCTGCAAGTCGAATGCACCAATTCCCAACACATCGCCAATTGGCACCGCGCATTTCTGCGTTTTGAAGAGCTTTGAAACGCCATTGATGCTGCGGATCATCTTTTCAACTTCAGTGAGTTGTTCTGCAGAGACTAGGTCGGTTTTATTGAGAACAACAACGTCAGCAAAGCCAATTTGGTCTTGCGTTTCTTTCACGGTTTTAAGATTTTTCTCGATATGAAATGCATCTACGACAGTGAGAATGGCATCGAGGAAATAGTGGCGTTGCAGATCTTCGTCCATGAAAAAGGTTTGTGCCACGGGGCTTGGATCAGCCATACCTGTGGTTTCAATCACCAGGTGATCGAAATCGACCTTACTTTTAAGAAGGTCTTTGGCTGCGCGGGTTAAATCTCCTCGCACGGTGCAGCAAAGGCAACCGTTGTTCATAACCTTGAGCTCTTCGCCCAACGATTGCACGACAAGTTCGCTGTCAAGATTCACATCACCGATCTCGTTGAGTACGACGGCAATTTTTTTTCCGTGACTTTCAGTCAACATGCGGTTGAGCAGTGTTGTTTTTCCTGACCCAAGGAATCCAGTGACAATTGTTACTGGAATTTCTTTTCCACCAAACTCAGGTGAACTCGTTCTAGTGACTTTCGCTGCAAAAAACATAACTCCCTCCGCGCATGACTCGCTTCCCTTAACCGAGTGTTGGGCGCACGACAACCGCGGATCGCTAAAGTCTGGAAAACAATTTCCGAAGCATAGAATTAGGATTTAGAGAGGGGCGATTGTCCCTGACAGGGAGGGTCATATGAAGAAGGCACTCGTGGTTGTAGCTCTGGGATTGCTGATTGCAGCGCCGGTGAGCCAAATCTGGGCCGCCAGCAATAAGGACCGGGTTGGACTGGGGACCCGCAAGTCGGAAGAGCAGCCCCCTCAGGCCAGTGAAACCCTACAGTTTTGCACCGACGCCTCGGCAAGGGTCAAAACAGCAGGAAAAGGCCAAGAGACCGAGATTCTCAAGGATGGTCAACAGTTTGCCAACTGCTCGGCGGCTCCAGCCTCCAGAACAAGTGAAGAAGCGCGTTCGGAATCGCGAAAGGTGGAGCGCAACCCGCAAAACTGAGTGACTTTTGCGGCTTGCGGCGGGGCTCGTGTGAGCCCCTCGAAGTGCGGTGTGCCGCGTACGCGGATGAGCGGTGGCCAAAGAACCTTTTGGACACGTCTACCGCGTTCAGCCGACCAAACTTTCTTCCCATGGGAAGATGATTTTCCCCTCACCTTTCATTTGCTGGGCGCATAAACGGAGACGATCACATGCCTCCGCTTTTTGTTTTTGGGTGATCTTCTTTTCAGGAGCCAGCAGGCATTCGATGTCTTCCCGGCGGCGCTTGGAAAGTGCCGACAAGTACGTATTTTGCACCTGTTTCGACTCACCCCGCAAGAACCCACCAATGTCATCGTCCTTCAACTGCGACAACAACAACGCCAAATGTGCAGGAAGCAGTTGCGCAAGACGTTCGACTGACAACAACCCTCCTTGCAAATGCTGGGCGAGTGCGGGCTCTCTTGCCTCAACCTCTTCCAAAATGTGGCTGCGAAGGTTGGGATCGAGGGCTTGTACCAATGCCAAAACGCGCTGCGCACCGCCCACCTTTTGTCCGTAACGGCCGCTCGCTGTGCGCTCTCGCAAAGCTTCGAGGTCGGCTTCAAGCTCGTCGAGCACTGCTGAGTCGAGGACACGTTCCTTGGCAAGACTCATGATGAGTTTGACCTGCCGCTCGGCTGGCATGGCGCGAAACAGCGCCCCTGCCCGCTGAGCATCCAATGAACCCAGGACTGCCGAAGCAACTGAATCTAATTCACGGGCCAGGTGGTCGGAAAGAATCCAGTCTGGAATATCGTTACAGATCTCTGCAACCCGCGAGGCTCGAGGCAGCTCAATTCCAGCAAATTTTTGGGCTGGCGCAGACAATGAAGAACGATTTTTCCCTGAATTTTCTCCACACACACGAAGAAACTCTGAGCAGATCTCTGCAATTTCGAAATCTGACAAGCTGCGCTGATGAGCAGTCATGGAGCGCAAAATGCTCGCCTGTTCGCGCTTTGAAAGCCCCATAAAAAGTTGGCTTGCAAGCTCATGCCCAACCAGTGAAAGAACGATTGCCGCTTTGTCAGACTGCGAGAATGCCATTGTGCCTCCAAAAGCCGCTGCGAACGGGTTTGGTGTATTTTCCCGCTCGAGGGTGAGTTCGGCAGAATGCGTAAAAAGCTGAATCTAGAGAAAGGAAAACGGATCCACGTCTACTTTCAGAATATGCTGATATTCCTTACGAACCACGATTTCCGACGGAACCAAACGGCTCGGATGAATGTCGCGCTGGGCAGAAATAACCAGTTGGATACGATGCTGGCCTTTGAGCTTGGCTAAAACTGCCGGCATGGGCCCTGTCAGACGAACGTTTTGTGGGGTTAATTTTTGCTCGGACCAGAACTGAGTGAGGTCTTTTTGCAGTTGCTGTCCGAGTTTGAAAAGTTGTTCTTCCTTTGAATGCTGCATTTCGAGAAGAATTTGTCGACAAACGGGTGGGTGCCAACCAAGCTGACGCATTTTGAGTTCATCGCTGAGAAAGCGGTCGACCGCCCCCTCCAAGGCGAGATTCAACACCGGGTGACTTGCACCTAACGACTGTACAGCAATAACTCCTGACAACGCTCCGCGCCCACTGCGCCCAGCAGCCTGACAGAGAAGTTGAAAAGTTCTTTCGGCGGCGCGGTAATCGGGCACAAAAAGTCCGTCTTCAACATTGAGAATGACAACCAACGTGACCTTTGGAAAATCGTGCCCCTTGGACAGCATCTGAGTTCCAACTAAGCATTGTGTTTCGCCGCTGCGGAAGCGTGCGATGATTCCAGACAGACGTGATTGGCTTGTTAGCACATCGCGATCGAGACGGTCGACGACCATTCCCGGAATGCGTTCTGCAAGCTCCTGCTCCATGTTTTGAGTGCCAAGGCCCATGTGAACTAATTTTTCTGAACCGCACGACGGGCAATTTTGCAAAGTTGGCCTGGAGAATCCGCAGTAGTGACAAAGTTCACGCGCGCCGCGCGCATGGAGAGTTGTACTCACCGAACAGTGAGGACACTGCAGTGCTTCTCCGCAATTTCCGCAGAGCGCGAATTGGGCAAAGCCCCGGCGGTTGAGAATGACCATGCTTTGTTCACCGCGCGCCTGAGTTTGTGCGAGCAGGTCAACGACCCCTGGAGCCATCACATGGCCTTCAAAGGAGAATTGAGACGAACGCACAATTCCGCGCGACAAACCACCGGTTGAATGTAGCTTTGGTCGATATTGAAAAATCTCGACTCGATTCGCTTGTCGCGAATGCCGCAGTTGCAATTGGACACGGGTGTAGCGTTTGCGCTCCCAGTTCAAATAGGATTCGAGAGAAGGAGTTGCACTTCCCAAGACACAGCGGGCGCCTTCAATCTGGGCTCTTTTTACGGCAACATCACGCGCGTGATAGCAGGGAAACTCGTCGCATTTGTAACTTTGCTCATGTTCTTCATCCACAACAATGAGACGCAGATCAGCAACCGGTGCAAAGATTGCTGAACGCACTCCAAGAACGACATATGCTTCTCCATTTGCAACGCGAAACCATTCGCGCTCGTGCTCAACTGGAGTCAGCCCAGAGTGAAGAACAGCCAACTGGCTGGGAAAATGCACGCGAAAGCGCTCGCACATTTGTGGCGTAAGGGCGATTTCGGGGACGAGAATCAGAGCACGCCCGCCTGCAGAAACAGCCTCTTGAACCAGATGAAGATAAATCTCTGTTTTGCCGCTGCCTGTGACGCCCTGGAGGAGAGTGACATGGCCTTGGGATGTTGCAAGAATTCCTTCCAAACAACGCTGTTGTTCTTCATTTAGAGTTTTTAACGGCTCGGGTTCGGGGCTTTTAATTTCCATTTTTTTCTTGCGCAGCATGCGTTGCATGCGTTTAGCGTGCGCGTCTACAGTCCAAACAAAGCCGGGTCCGGCCAAGTGAATGGTGCGTCCGAGCGGTGAAACGTAGTAGTGGGCCAACCACCTAAGCAATTCCAGAACGTTCTTTTTCAAGGGCGGACAGGAAGGGATGATGCTGCTCACAGGCCGACAAGCGAATTCGGGCTTCGCACAAAAGCCCATAAACACACCCACCGAGCGTCGTCCCTGAACAGGCAATTCACACAATTGCCCTTCGTTCATCCCCGCACAAAGCTCAGCTGGCACTTCATATGTCAACTCGTGCGCAGTTGCGTTGGCCACTGCAAAGAGCCCGAAGTGAGTGGGTGAAGGGTTCATGAGGGTCCTTTTGCGAGGGCATCTTGAGGGGCTCGATCTTGCCGCTTGCATACGCTAACAAAGCACCACTGCGTGCGACAAGCCCCTCCCCCCTGGCCAGAGAGCACTGAGCTCAACCCGCGAGCAGTGTCGTTCCATGAAACAAAGGGGCGCAAAGGAGCAAACTAATGACCACCGTTTTGGACACACAAAGCTATGCTTTTTTTGATGTCGACGGAACTGTCATTGCGCGCGATTCGTTTCGAATTCTTATCCGCGAACTCGTCTTTAAAAAATCATGGTGGCGCTCATTGCTTGCTGGTTTGCTTTGTTTTGCGCTTGGTGTTTTGAAAATATTTTCATTGGTTGGCAAAACCCAGTTTAAAAGTGCGCTTCTCTGGTGTGCAACAGTGGGTTATTCGCGCAAACAAGCCATAAGGCTGTTGCAGCAGGTGACTCGCGAAAAAGTTGCACCGCTGTGGTTTCGCGAGGTCAATGCGGAATTGGAGAGATTGCGCAGCGATGGGTTACGTATTTGTTACGTGAGTGCCTCGGGCAAGACGTGGCTGAGAACTTTGCTTTCAATTCATGATCCGGGAAAAAAAGTGATTGTTGGATCGCAGCTGATGTTTTTCTTGGGTGGGATCACTTTGCGAGGTGCTAATTGTCTCGGCGTTGAGAAAATTATTCGCCTGCGCCAGTTGATTCCGCACCAGGCCATTTGGTTCGTCGCATACAGTGACCACCGCGCCGACCTCCCACTTCTCAGCGCAAGCAGACATCGCGTGGTAGTGAACCCGAGCAAAAAAAACCAAAAGGCTATTTCAAGGTCCCTGGGTGCAGATGGTTTCGTTGTGGTGAACTGGACCCCGTTGAACAAAAGTGAATGATTCGAACCCACCCTTAACCTGCAGACTTGGATATTTTTTGCTTAGTTTTTATTAATTTTTAAAACTCAGCGGCAGCGATTTTTTCTCAAACGGAAAGAGTTTCCTCCGATACCCCTCAAGCATTGAGCTTTGTTGATTGAGATGAACGGGAGACTCTGCACAATGAGCAGGAATCGAAGTGCCTTGTTCCTGGTCGCAATAGGTTCCGCCGTTTTGGGCGGCATCGCTAGCCAGATTTTTAGAGATTCGTCTCAAGATCCGGCCAACGCCACTACGTTGAATAGAAAAACCGACCCGGGACGCCCGCCAAAGCCTTTGTGGAGAGCTGGAATTGGCGAGGTTGAAGTCCCTAAGTCCGAGGTTAAGGTTGTTGCAAAACTCTCGCCAACTCCTAAGCCGTCACTCGAAAATCCACCCCTGATTAAACAAATCCGTGAGGAAGTGGCGCAGGACCCGCATGCAACTCCGCAAGCATTGCTGGCATTCGCCGAACAGCTGGCGGTGAATATGCAAGGAGCGTTTCAAGATCGGGAAGTCCGTTACAACGTATCGCGGCAACTGATGGCTTGCGCGCGCGATGGACAAGCGCGAGGTTCTGCGCAAGCGGCTCGCGCCTTGTGTCTTTCCAACCTCGAACGACTCAAATCGAAGTTTCCCGATGAGCTTGCCCCCTCGTATCAATCGCTGGTTGCTGAGCTCCCCGACGACCTGCTGTTTGTTGCCGGCGTAAGCAAGACCACGGAGGAAAAGTAACATGCTGAGTTGTCCAAATATCAAGAGATTCGCATGCACTTTTTCACTTTTGTTTCTCGCAGGAAACTTGGGTTGCAAGAGGATTGTTGACAAGGTTGCTGCACCGCAACTGCCCCCGCCGCAAACCGGACAAGCGGAACAATTGAATCCAACATTGAATATTAGCATGGATGCTTCTTTATCTGCGAAGGAAAGAGAATTTCTCAAAGAAGATTTTCGTTTCTTGCAGGGATTAAGATTTGATTCCAAGATTGAAGGTTATTTCGTCAAGGCATTTTCAACGAGCGATGGAAGTGGCCTGATGAAATATTTGGATGATCGTATTGGCCACATCATTGGCCCAGATACAACAGTCGATTCACGCTTTAGTTACACGGCAGACACCGGATCTGATTCCGGAAAAGCCGTGACGATTGCAACCAATATCGGCACGGCTGTTTGGTTGGAAACTGTGGCACAGCGTCGGAATATCTCTTTTTTCACCAACAACACGGCGATTCCCGTGAATGACCCGCGGGTTGGGATCATCAAGCTGGGCAAGGCATACACCGTGTTTGATGACTCAGGCAGGTCACTTAACACAGTTGCACGAACAAGCGTGCTGATTCACGAAGCAAGGCATAGCGATTGCACAGGTGGATTGACGGACAGAGATGTCACCTTCCTTGCGACTGGGCAGTTGCCGGAAAACCGATCGTGCGGACATCTGCATGTCATTTGCCCTTCAGGAAACGACTACGAAGGCCTGCCCGCCTGTGACGGCAAGGTGTGGGGCGCATATGCAATGGGTTGGCTTTTTGCGAACGAACTGAGCCAAAAATGCCAAGGCTGCAGCGAATCTATGCTGCAAACGGCAATGATTGTGGCGATGGACTCTCTGAGCCGCCTCGATAAAGAGACGGCCCGTGCGATGAAGGCTGGAGTCCTCGAGTATCCCGATATGAGCAGCAATCCACCGAAACAGTGATGCGACTCATTCAATGTACTCAACCTCGCCTTCGCCTTCACCTTCAGTTGCGGCCGCCTCAGGCAAGGCGTCTTCGCTTTCAAATTCCGCCGTTTCTTCCGTGAGCATGCGATTGCGCGCATCGAGAGGATCACGCAAGACGACAGGAATCAAAGCTCGTGCTTGCTTTGCAAGCTCAGCGTCGTAGTCTTCGAGTCGGGCAAGGCTCTGCAAAAAGGTTGCAAAACGGAACAAAACCATCATGCAGTCGCCGGCAGAAAAATGTTTGGTTGAGTGTTCTTCAACCAACTCCTCCCACGACATGAGGTTGTCGATCCAGGCAGAAACAATTGAGGCAGCCCCCATATTAAACTCGCGAAACACCCTGGCGCCGTTACTTTCTTCGCGACGGAATCCAACTTCATCATAAAGTTCTGGGAACAACTCTTCAGGGTAATGGACTTCAATTTCACGCGGAATATTGAGATCGCGCAAGAAAGAAAGATCGGCATAGGTGTCGGGAATTTCCTTGAAGTGGGCCGAACAAAAGCTTGCCATCATCTGTAGGTAGTGACGCAGATTGCCCGAGTTGATTTCACCCTCCGCAAGTTTGCGGGCGATGATCATCCCGCCTGCTTGAGGAAAATGACGAGCGAGCTGACCCATCAAGGTCGGAACCTGGCCTTCGAGTGCACCCACAGTGACAAGATGCGAGATGATCTTTTGCAAAGTACTCTGACTCGATTGCGCCATCATGTTGTGGCAGGGGATTTTCGCCGGACATCGGTTGCAAGGAATGTTGCTGCGGTTGTGACCTTTGTGGAATTTTTGATAGGTTTCAGGAATATTCTCGCAGGCAAGAATCTCCATTTTGTAGTCTTTGTAGAGGACGGCCGAAAGGAGTTCGTGATCAACAACTGTCACCTGCTGAGGATCGCGACCGCGCATGAAAAATGATTTCCGATAAAACTGGGACAGGTAAGCAAGACTTTCTTTTTGGCCGAGGATCCCCAACACGGTTGTTGGGTCGAACTTTAGAGAAGATCGACACGGTTCACGACCCGCTGGCTTTTGCTCAACGAATCGACCCAAGTTCATCCACATGGAAAACCCGTGCGTGTCTTTACCGCGGCGCCCGGCACGGCCAAGCATCTGCATCACTTCGCTCGCGCTGTACTTTGTTTCACCACCTTCACTGGGTCGGCTGAGATCAGAGATCAGCGCACCGCGCACAGCAAAGTTGACCCCCAACGAAATACCCATGGTCCCGGAACAGACCTTGAGAAGACCTTCTTTCAAAAGGGATTCGATAGCCACGCGCCCGGGAGGAATTAACCCACTGTGGTGAAATGCAACGCCCGTGCGACGGATCATTCTTTGCAAGTCATGCGGTACATAGTCCCAACCGCTCAAACTCGCGATGCGATCATGCAATGGCTTCAATGAATCTTCCTGCAAGGTATTTTGCAAACCACGGGCAAGAATATTTGCAATTGCCTCAACATCTGCACGGCGGCCTGCATAGACAACAACGGGGCCAAGGCCTTGTTCCATCGCAACACGCACGGGGTCGATCAATTCATCGAACCTGGCTTTGTCGCGCCGTCTGCGACCTGCCCTGTCGGCACGCATGACACGACGCAACAGCGCAATTTCATCGGGTCGCAACGCGAGATCGGGTGCGTAAATCCAGCCATAACTTGTATAGATAATGTCGGCGAGAGGAACTGGGCGTTTGCTCACGCGGATTAATTTAGATGGGCGAGAAAAAATATTTTCCAGCCATGCAGCAAATTCATCTGCATTCGGCACCGATGCAGAGAGAAGGATCACCTGGCTTTCCTTGGGAGTCAGAATCAACGACTCTTCCCAAGCACTGCCGCGGCTTTCATCTTGCAGGTAATGGTATTCGTCGTACACCACCACCCGGCGACGCATATCGGGTTCCACGCCTAAGAGGCTGTTGCGGTATGTTTCCAGGGTCGCCAAAATGATTGGTGCACGCAGATTTTCTTTGAAGTCTCCGGTATTAATTCCAACTCGTTCTTTGCCATATTTCTCGCAGAACTCGCGGTATTTGTCGTTACTTAAACTTTTCACCGGACTTGTATAAATCAAACGCAGTCCTTCCGACAGACGAGCATCTAAAAGCGCCTCAATGACCCGTGTTTTGCCGGCGGATGTTGGCGCATCAACCACAACATTCTGGCCATTCAAAAGCGCATCCAGTGCTTGCGCTTGCCACTCATCAAGATGCAAGCCTGAGTCGGTTGTGCGTGGGGTATTGGACACCAAATCGGAAAGTTTGCTGACAGGAGGCAGTGGCGCCGACTTTGCTGCAGCTTTGGTGCGCGCCAACGCAAATCCGCGGTCAGGAATTGCGGGCGTCTCTGCTGCAGGAGAAGATGGCGACGATGCCTGCGCAGAAGCGGATGGAACACTTGCTTGCAATGAAGGTGCTTCAGGCTGCACAGGTGCAGGTGCAGGAGTTTTCTTTTCCACTCGATACGAACGGCTTGGCGCCAAGAGCGCAGCGGACGGCGGCTGAAGGGGAGCCTTGGGTGGCGTCACTGTGGATGACTTTACCGGCTGCACATGTTTTGCAGCAGACGGCGCGGGAGACTTGGCAGCAAACTTTGAAAAGGGTTGATGCACCGGCTGGGGCCCGGAACGCCCTGGCATGCCCACCTGCACACCGGTGATTTCAGGTTCATCCCAATCGGAGTTCGCAAGACGCTCGCGGAAGCGCTCGGCAAGTGCCGCCCATGCTTTCGCATCGAGACGCTGACTTAAGAGCTTTTCAAAAGAATCACGCACAGCCTCGGGGCTCGGTGTTTGGAAACCATGCCCTCCACCCCATTGCCCACGGCCACCGCCACCATGATTGCGCGGACGTCCATCGCGATCGCCACGCGAGAAGCGACCCCGACGCGAGGCATTGGAATCGCGGCCACGTTGGCCTGAAGGGGCGCCGCGATCCGTCTGCGATGATTGAGCGCTTGACCGCTCTCCACCTTCCGAACGCTGCGTGCGACCTGCGCGGGCATCCCTGCGCGAGTCGTCGGACCTTAAGCTATTGCTTCGTGCCTTGGAGCGTGAAGCGTCGCGCCGACTCTTCGGATGTCTTCGTGCCACTGGGTGTCTCCGCTGATGAAAGTCTCAGGGGCTTATTTCAGCACCCTTGTCGGTCGATGACAAGTGCAACAGCTTCACCACCACCAATACAGAGCGTTGCCAGCCCGCGTTGGAGATTGCGTGCTCGCAAAGCATGCACAAGAGTTGTGAGAATACGTGCGCCGCTTGCACCAATGGGGTGACCAATCGCAACCGCACCACCATTCACGTTTACTTTTGCTTGAGGAATGCTGAGTTTCTTCATCGCAGCAAGCGGGACAAGCGCAAACGCCTCATTGATTTCAAAGAGATCAACATCGTTCAAAGTCAATTGAGCCTTGGCAACCGCTTTTTCGATGGCCGTAACCGGTGCAGTTGTGAACCACTTGGGATCCTGTGCGTGAGTTGCGTAACTCACGATACGAGCCAGCGGCTTGAGGTTGTATTTTTTCACTGCCTCTTCGGAGGCAAGCACCAGCGCAGCGCCGCCATCATTGATTTTGGAAGCATTGGCTGCAGTGATTGTTCCCTCTTTATCGAACGCGGCGCGCAAAGAGGTCATTTTACTTAAATCAGATGCGTTGGGTTCTTCATCATTTTCGATTGTTTGAGTTCCTTTGCCTGCTGGCACTTCAACCGCAACAATTTCATTTTTGAATGCGCCCGATTCCATTGCCTTGCGGGCCCGAGCATAACTCTCCGCGGCAAAGGCATCTTGCTCTTCGCGCGAAATCGTGAATTCACGTGCACAAGCTTCAGCGCAGTTGCCCATGTGAAGATTATTATACGGATCCCAAAGACCATCGAGAATCATTGAGTCTTGAATTTCTTTGTGGCCCATACGGAAACCATCGCGAGCCGCAGGAAGCAAATATGGTGAGTTGCTCATGCTTTCCTGACCGCCGGCAACTGCAATTTCGATATCATTCAAGCGCAGAGCTTGCGTGGCGAGCATGACGCTCTTGAGTCCGCTGCCACAGACCTTACCCACAGTCAGGGCCTGCACACTTTGAGGCAAACCTGCGTAAATAGCAGCCTGACGGGCAGGAGCTTGCCCAACCCCTGCAGTGAGCACTTCGCCCATTAGAATTTCATTGATGGCATCAACGGGAACGTTGCTTTCTGCAACAGCAGCCTTCACTGCAGCCGCGCCGAGACGCGGAGCGCTGAGATTTTTCAGTGCACCTTGAAAACGACCAACGGGAGTTCTTTTTGCAGCAACGATATAAACATTCGACATGTTCAGGCTCCTCAGCGAAAATTCGTTAAGATTTCATTCCCAATGCGCAGACGTAATCAAATTCTTGTGGAGTCACAGGTTGAATAGACAAACGCTGGCCACGCTTGAGCACCAACATTTCCTGCAAAGCCGCGTGGGTGCGAAGTTCGTCGAGCGAAATAAAATTTTTGAACAACTGCGGCTTTCCAACCGCCACACAAAACCAACGCGGCTGTTCAGGAGTCGATTTGGGGTCAAAATATTCTGAATTTTTATCCCAGGCCGAAGGATCTGGCAGAGCAGGTTCGATAATTTCGGCGATTCCTGCAACACCGGAAGGATCTGCGTTGGAGTGATAAAAAAGCACCAGGTCACCCACTTTCATGTCGTTCGTCATGAAATTGCGTGCCTGGTAGTTTCGCACACCATCCCAAAGTTCGCGTTGCCCTGGCCGAGCTGTGAGATCTTGAAGACTAAACACATCGGGTTCGGTCTTCATCAACCAGTACTTACGCGCCGCTGAAGGTGCACTTCTCATGGCCATATCACTCCCTGAATTCAGGGATGCATCATACGTCCAACGGCCGAGCTTGCAACATTGTGCATGGCCTTCAAGTTGCGGACCGCCTGGATGCGATTTTCGGCATAGCGCTGTGAGGCTTCATGAGTGGTGATGCCATCGCGATCAGCGATTTTGAGAATTTGCAGCACTGTTGCGCCAATATTGCGTGCCTCGCTCAGAGCCTTCTCGCGGTTGTAGCCAATCAGCTCATTGTAGACGTTGATAAGACCGCCTGCGTTGATCACGTAATCGGGGCAGTAGACGACCTTGCGATCTTGAAGCATCTTGCCATGCACTTTTTCATCTTCGAGCTGGTTATTTGCACCACCTGCAATGATCTGCGCCTTGAGTGCGGGAATTGTTTTGCTGTTGAGGATTGCGCCCAAAGCGCAAGGAGCAAAAACATCGATGTCGAGACTGTAAAGCTCGCTGTCTGAGACAGCGGTCGCTTGATATTTGCTGCACATCTCTTGAACGCGGTCGGCGTTGATGTCGTTTACAAACAGCTTAGCTCCTTCTTCATGTAGATACTGGCAGAGGTATTTACCGACATTACCTACGCCTTGAACTGCAACCCGCAGGCCTTTGAGATCTTTACGGCCCAAGCGGACTTCAACCGCAGCCTTCAAGCCAGCAAAAACGCCAAGCGCAGTGACGGGACTTGGGTCGCCCGACCCTCCCAAAGCGGGAGCAACACCGGTCACGAACTTGGTTTCGAGACGGACAAAATTCATGTCTGTTACGTTGGTGTTAACGTCTTCCGCGGTAATATAACGGCCTTGCAGCGAATTTACGAAACGGCCAAAAGCGCGAAACATTGCTTCCGACTTTTGCTCGGGACGAGCGATGATCACAGCTTTACCGCCACCCAAAGCCAAGCCAGCACAAGCGGCTTTGTAGGTCATGCCGCGGCTGAGCCGGAGGACATCGCGGAGAGCGTCTTCTTCAGAGGAATAGTGCCAGAGGCGGGTTCCACCCAGTGCGGGCCCCAAATTGGTGTCGTGGATGCCGATAATTGCACGCAATCCAGACTGCGGGTCGTTGCAATAAACGATTTGTTCGTGGCCCAGGGTTTCGACATGAGTGAACACATTGCTCATTTTACCAACTCTCCATGCGGAATAATTGTCGTTGGAACGCTTCGCCAAAGTACACGAAATCGCCAGAGCCGCAAGGATACCCGCTCAGGGGGCTGGTTTCTGCCCCAGAGCAAGCGTGAGAAGCGCTACGTGGGCAATGTCTTCTGCGCTTGCACCGCGGGAGAGGTCGGAGAATGGTTTTGCTGTTCCGAGGAGCAAGGGCCCCCACGCCTCAGCGCCAGCAAGCCGTTGTGTAATTTTGTAAGAAATGTTCCCGGCATCGAGATCTGGAAAGATAAAAACGTTGGTTCGACCTGCCAATCGGGTGTTCGGATTCTTGCGGCGCGCCACCTCGGGCACCACCGCGGCATCGAATTGCAACTCGCCCTCACTCACAAACTCCGGATGATTTTGCGCAAAGGACTGCGCCGCAGAGCGCATCTTGAGCACATCCGCGTGTTGGGCACTGCCAAAGGTCGAGAAACTCAAAAAGCCAACCCGCGGATCGCGCCCCGTCCAGGCTGCGAAGGCACGCGCGGCTAGAGCAGCGATCTGGGTGAGCTGCGTTTCTGATGGTTGCGGAATGACTCCGGCATCGGCGTAAAGAACAACGGCTTCGCCAGCAGGGGTGGGTGTAAGAAGCTTGAAGAGAAAACACGAGCTGATGAGCGGCGCATCCGCCTGGACACCAACCGTATTCAAGGCCGCGCGAATGACGTGCGCTGTGGTAGCCACGGCTCCGCCAACAACCGCATCCACTTGCCCTTGCTCAAGCAAAGCACCTGCGGAGAAAAAAGGATCATCCGCCAACGCCAACAGCTCGCTGCTCACCGGCTTACCACGCCTTTGGGCTGATTTTGTGAGAACGTCTTCGGTTATGGTTCTGTATTTTAAGGATTCGCCCGCTTTCAGGAGCAAAGAGCTCACGCCCGCATGCACTTTCAAAAGTTCAGCGGCCGCCTGCACGCGCGGATCATCACCCTCAGGAAAAGCCACACTGGCACCACCCACAGCATTCACAAGACGATCTCGCACGTCTGCGGGAAGTGATGAGAACAGCATAAAAGTTATCCTTGCGCGGCTTGCTCCGTTGCCCCAAGTGCGCGGCTGCGCATCAGACGAACTTGCCTGATCGCTTCAAGAGCTTTGTCTGCTTGATTGTTTTCCAGTGCTTGAGCAGCGGTGTCAATGTACTCGAAGATCTCGCCTTCACGTTCTTCGAGACGCACCAACATTTCATTGAAACGACGTGCAACGTAGTGAATCTCGTCGTTGGCACGGAACTTTGCATGTGCTTTGAAGTCGCCGCGCGAGACGCGTTGAAATTGTTTGAGCAAATTGAACAGGGGACCAACAATCCGCTGAGTGGAAAGAATACTGGCAAGCATAATGCCGATGAGATTGACGAGCATCGAAAAAACGATAGCAGCAACAACCATTGCTGGTAGGCGCTGGCCCTGCCAAATTCCAAAACTCCAAAATGAAACTAGAAGAATGGCCGACGAAGAAATACTACAGGCAAGACCCATGATAAGCGAGCTGCCGGCAAATTTAAGCTGCAGTTCACGATTGACCATGTAGTTACGACGCCACCACGGCAGATACGGACGCCGGTTGCCTGCGTCACGTGATTGCTGTTCACCCGCAGCTTTGTCGTCGTTTGTCATTGCTTTTCACCCCTTGCAATTGGCAACAATAGTCCACATCTGATCTTCCGAAGCATGCTCCGACGCTACGCACTTTTTTACGGCTTGGACAAAGTTTGCCAAATCAGAGCCAGTTCTTTCAAGCAGCTGCTCGAAAGGTTCTTGGCGGGATTCATACACCGAGGCGCTTAAAATCCTGGCATTGTTAAAGTAACCGGGTTGAAAGAAATTCGCATAAGGAGTCCCCTTCACCTGTTCACCCGATTGGCTCTGATACGCAGCGTGCAACTCGGCAAACTTTTCCTCGCGTTTTTTTAAAAACTCAGCCATCGGCATCTTTGCAACGTCTGGTTGAGCATAAAATCGTTCCAATTCCTGACGAGCGGATGCCAGGGCTTTACGAAAAGCAATGCGAGCTGCTTGCATTTTATTTTGCTTTTCCTGATACGCCGCAACTTGCTGCAAACCCGAGGATCGCTCTTTCAAAAATAAAACCGTTGCATGGCGAGCCACAAATTCTGCAAGATTTTCGTTAAAAGTATAAGCATCTGGAACATAAACTGTGCGATGAAGAGTTTCATGGAAAAGCAACTCAACAAACTCGGCTGTTTCGTTGCCATCGAGCATGGAAGAGTAAATGGGATCGGGAAAATAGCCGAGCAGTGAAAAAGCCTGCACTCCGCCCATCACCGTGTCATAACCTTCGTTCACAAGTGATTTCTGAAAATCAATTGCTTTTTGTTTATCAAAATATCCAAGATAAGGCTGAGCCCCGACCACCGGAAACCACCAGGTCTTTAATTTTAAAGCACGCTTGTCTGCGGCTTGAACGATGTAGCTGAGCACCGGTCTGTCGAGTGAAATATAGTGTTGGTAGCTCGATCCCGGAGTGAGCTTGATGCGCTGTTGCGCAAATGCCAAAACCTCAGGAACCAACTTGAGCTTGTTCATGCGTTCGGGTTTTTCGTTGGATTCTTTCAAGACTTCATCAAGCGGCACACGCCGGGTGAGCATTTTAACTTGCTCATACCCTTGTGTCAGTGTGTAACAACCGCTCAACAGACCGGCCGCAAGACACGAGAAAAAACAAGAAAACCAAAGTGACGTATTTTTCTGTGGCGACATGAAGGCTCCCTGCCTGCGGGACACCTTAAAAGCTTACGGTGTTCGGGCCGGAGAAGGAAAGAGCTGTTTGATGGCGTTTAGACGCCCTTCGATTGTTTCGCCCGGGGCTGTGAATTGTAGCAAGGATTCCTGGAAGAAGTACACAACGCCCTGAAAACCAAATTCTCGCACCATGGCCGTTTGGGCGCGAAGCATTTCAACAGGCATCGGCTCGGGTTTGAGCCCTGCGAGGATGCCAATATGAATATTCGTCTTGCCCTTCACGCGCGCAAGAACCGGGCTGTTCAACTCTCCTTGGAATCGGCTGATGTCTGTTCTGTAAACTTGCAGAACCACTTCATCCACCCATCCAGCATCAACCCATGCAGGCCAATCTTGCACGTAATTTTGATAGGACCATGGGTAAGGATTGGGTGAAACTGAAAACTTGACTCCTGGTCGTGCTGCCTTAATCGCGCGCGAGACCCGAGCAACAAACTGGCTCAACTGACCAGCACGCCAGGCCAACCACTCGGGCGCTTCGGGTGCAGGTTTAGCGCTACGACCGGTTTGTTTTCGATAAAGTTCGAGAGTGAAATCATCGTAGCCAAAAACATTTTTGAGCGACATGTGATCGTCGAATTGCACTGCTGGAACATTGTAGCGTGCTACAAACTCAACCAACAGTTGTTCGTAGAAAGCCTGCACTTCAGGGTGAATAAAATTCAAATATGCAGTCGTTGTGCCGTCTTGATCGAATGTTGTTTTACCGTTGACATCTTTCGAGAGCCACTGCGGATGCTGGGTCGCCAGCGGGGAATTTGCTGGAACTTTCACTCCCCATTCAAACCACGGGACAATATCGAGATCATATTGATTGCCAAGAATAAGCCAGTCGTTCATAGGATCACGATTGCCAGCCGGCAAGCCGTAACGAGAGGAGATCTTTTGCGCTCCGAAGCGTTCCATCACAGTGCTAGGATAAAAAGTTTCACCTTTGTTCCACACCACTGGGTAGAGAGTGTTCAGATTCAGATTTGAAACTCGCGCCGCGAGCGACTCCATATTTCCGAACGAATCCATAACAGTGGAGTCGACATTGCTCACCCACAAGCCACGCATCTCTGTGGAGCTATAAATTTTCCGGCGACGGGCTTTCTGCTGAGCTGGAGAATTTGAGTCAACCGGGGCTTCGGCTTTGAAGCCCACACGCAACCACTGCTGGCAACCTGGGAGGAGAGTCCCGAGTGCCAGCAGCGTTGCAATTAAACCAAATAATTTCAGATTTTTATTTACTCGTCTCATGCCGCCCGAAGGGATTGCTTTCCTGTGTGATGAATAATCTCGTACAGGTCGGTACCACGCTCCAAAAGAGCCTTCAAGTTGATACTGACACGAAGTGCCCGAAGACCTTGTGCGCCTTGAACTTCGTCGATGAGATACTCCTCAACATCTTCAAGAAGGCACTCTTGTGCAGCAAGGAACGTAAAATATTCCATATACTCAACTCGTTCACGCTCTTGCGAAAAGACCACCGCAAGCTTGCCTGGTTGACTCAAGCGTTCTTGAGTTCCCTTCACAACCGCGCGGTCGACCCGGCGCTTGAGCATTTCACCGCGCCCATCCGCTCCACCTTCAACATGAAATTGCTTGTCATCGAAATCGAAGGTCACGCTGATGGTTGTATCCTGCACGACAATAGCATTTGTTAGGTCGAACGGAACTTTGAGGTTAGGCTTCATGCGCGCAGATTCAGCGGCACAACCGCACATCACCATAAGTTGCCATAGGCGCAAGTTCTTCAAATAGATTTCGTTGAACTCGCGCCCTTTCACAAGCGACTGACCAATGAAGATTGTGTGCTCAACCGACTCATTGCAGTGCTTTTCAAAGTAGTGCGGGAAAATCTTCTGAGCATTTGTTTGCTGTGCCTTGAGGTAGTTTGACAGAGTTGAAGTCACCTCGAGAACACTCGCATCAAACTCACGGCGACGGAGATAAACCGTGCGTGATTTGTCGTCGAGTTGTTTCCAGTAAGCATTGATTTTCTGAATCAGGTTCAAGTTCCAACTGCGCACGTGGTTAAACACGGGCTCAACTTCAGAGGCCAGGAATTTGCTTGCTGCGAGTTCGTCGCCCGCAGTGAGTTGTTCGCTGATTCGCGCATCAAGCTTTTCAAGTCGGAAGCATAACTCGCGCAAGAACGGCATGGGGCGGTTCTCGTACGCCATCTGCAGCACTTCAAGGGCTAAACCGATTTGCGTCCGAAGGTCATCTTGCACTGCTTTTGAGCGCAACGCAGCTGAGTTGCGGATCGTGCTGAGCGCGTAAAGAGGGTAAACGTCTTGGAAGAAAATATTCTTCATCTCGAGACCTTTGTTACCTTCAGCTCGCTCGGAAGCCATCTGTGCTTCTTCATGGAAGCGCCATTCGACAGTGGGGTGAATTGCAGTGCATTGTTCAGAAATAATCGACTGAACCGCTTGCTTAATGTCGTCAATGCGGCGCTTTCCGGCAAGGCAAATCAGCGGAATGATGTCGAGAAGTTTTTCAACAACCGACTCATTGATATCTTCTTTCTTCGGCGAAGTGATGTCGAAGAAACCAATATGCTGGTCGTCAAAGAACAACGGGAAAACAGCAAGCGAGCGGACGCCTTGGTTGAGAAGGTCTGCTTCAATCTTGGAGCGATCTGCACTGGCAGCCAAATCGAGGCAAACAAAACCTCGTTGCATATTGCGAGCGCCTTCAAGCGCATCATTCTGGAGAGAGAACAACGAGCGGTGGAGATCATCTCGTGTGTAACGTTCGGTTGTGCAGGCATCCGCCTTGCGGTCTGGACCTCCCACAACCCGAGTGCGAGAAAGCAAGCCACCCACAGTGGTGCTCATGCCAACGCCCACATGTGGACGACGTAAAACCTGACGGATGGCACCTTCAACTTTGCTCAGCAATACGGCTGGCTCAACCGAGTCGCGCTCGGTGAGCGTGCGCTGGATGTCAGCGAGAGCGTTTTGATCTGTAATGTCGTTGGTGCGGTAGAATGCAAAGCCATGAAACTCGAACCAATTGGTTGGCAAGAGTTCACGCCATTTCTCAAGATCGTTCACATCAGCAAGAAGTTCGCGTTTGATCTTCTCATCAAGAACCTTCGGGCCACCCACATTAACAACATCGCAAAAGCTTGGCTCCATGGTCACGCTATGCGAACGGAACAAATTTGTGTTCTTATCTTGGGTCGAGAAAACCACAGGACGTGTGCCCATCTCGAGTTCAATTCCGTAGAGCCGACGGAGAATGGTTGAGTAAGCCAATTTGATCCGCTGGGTTAACCATGCGTCTTCACCAATTTGGCAGGTTGCGGCGAAGCGGCCATTTTTATCGAAGAAAGCATCGAAAAATGTATCTGAAACCATTATTGGCTGAACATGAAACGGCAGAACTGCACCGCTGCTGTCTGGATTTTTGAATCCAGATGACCAAAGGATGCTCATCATCACTTTAATCAGTGACTCGTGTGTTTGAATCACTTTTGAATCGGTGATGGGCTGTGCAAGTTCAGGCGCGCGCTCAAGACGACGCATCACATCGGAAGCGATTTTTGAGACGGTTGGCTCTTGCGATGCCACCAGACCCGCCCAATAGCGAACCAAAGGACCCATGCTCAACACGCATTTGAACGGAAATTCTTTGGTGTCCTGCATAACGCGCAGATGGGGAACCAAACGTGGACCTTGACCTTGAAACATGCCGTTCTCCTCACAATCGCTATTAACGCGTTCGCACGCGCCTGAATTCAGTTATGCCAAGTATTTCGGAACAAAATTCTTGAGATTGAGCTTGCATTGTCAGGTGTCTGACATGCGGCAAATTCATTCACACGTCGGGACAACCAGAGCAGAAAGCACAAAGCCCTGCCCGTTGACTCCATCCGGACAAACTCCCTTCACTTTGCTCCAACTTCCCTCGGTGGAGATCCGTTCCAAGGGAGTTCCCAAAGCAAATTTGCAGATAATTTTACCGTTTGGTTCTTCGCGCAAATTGGTTGGGGTTGGCGAAATGGTTTTCAGCTTGTTGCATTCTGACAAAGGTGGAGGAGTCGGCCGGGGGATGGGTTGACTCGGCTGACCCGGTTGCGCATGCGGACGAAAAGGCATCACCGAACCTGCCCCATCAGTGACCAACCCTTTGCCCGACTCAACTTCATTGAGGACTTCAGGAATCACCGTCAGGGTCACAAAGTAATTGGTGGGATCAAGATCATCGATCTCGGGCAAGATGACGCCAACGTCAACAAGTTCGCCGCGGCTACTTCGCGAGCGGTTGAGCCACGGCGTTGGCATCCATTTGCGAAGATATCCCGCCTGATACCAATCGAGGGGAATCATGTGCGGCCGCCAAGGGCGATTCTCAGGGCGAAACCAATTGTTGTGGTAAAGCTGCAGCGCATCATCAGCATCAACATCACCAACGATACTGATGTGACCATCACCCGCCTGCCCCGAACAATCGCGATTCAAGCAACCACTGACAAGCGTACCCACTGGAAGTGCACCATTGAATTCTTGTTCAATGACCTTTGCTATAGAGCGTGTTTCTTTGGGGAGTGAAACAACCTTGCCTCCGCGCCGACGCGCTGCGTTGATCATGTCCATGAGAAGGGGCGAACTGTATGCAGTGATGCCTGCCATCTCAAAAACACGCGAAACATTGTTCGCACATTGCGCGGGAATAGCGTAACGATTCGCCTCTTCCTCTTGATCCTTCATCCAGCTCAAAGAAGCTGCAAATATTCCTTCGCCGGTTGGCGATATTAAATCGAAACGATTTTTCTTTAAGAGCTCATCACGATCGAACCGAACATTTTCGACCGAAGAAATATCGGAGTCCACACCGCTGTTGAAGATTCGGTATTTGCATCCGCTGTTTAAAAAAACGAGAACGAGCAACCCAGCGTAAAAAAACACGCGCTGACTTTTTAAACAAGGAGATAAAACGAACGATTTTAATTTTACAACGAAGCCACTGCTCATTTGTGCCTCCACAGCTGGGAGGCTAACACGCCATGATGCACATGAAATGTGGAAGATTTTCCTTGTCAGGCAGCGGGTGCAGAATCTGCCTGGCTGACCGCAGGGAGCAGAGCTTCGGGGTCGAGGTCAACAACCTTGGCCTCTTCACTCGCGGGCCAACGGACAATCAGCATGGTGACGTCATCTGCGTACTCTTCATCCTTCCAAATCGATTTAGCCTCACTCATGATCTGCTCACGAATTTCTGTCACCGGCCGGCCACTGGATAGAATTTCGTAGAAACGCCGTTTGGCGAGCATCTCGTTTTTCGGACCATGGTTTTCGAGCAGACCATCGGTGTACAGCGCGAAAAGGTCGCCGGCTTCCAATTGAAGCTTCTTCACCGTAATCGAGCGATCCAGCGAAACGCCAAGTGGATTACCGGTTGAGGTTTGCGGGGAAATTTTCTTTGTTTTGTTTTTAAACCACAACAGTGGTGTGTGCCCCGCACTCGCATAATAGAGTTCGCCTGTTTCAGTGTTGAGAGTGACAAGGCACATGGTCATCAAACGCGCCGATTTACCAACACTCAAGATGGCGCGGTTAAGAATAGCCGCCATAAACTCGAGCCGATCTGTTTCTCCCATCGTCTCTGTGGCATGCATTGTTTCCATAACAGTTTGCGCGCCCATGAAACTTCCATAGGCCACTCCGGTCATAATTGCCGCGGGAACACCGTGCCCGGTGACGTCGCCCACGAGTCCGTGCAGCCATACACTCTCTGGAGTTTTATCAAAAAACAGCCAGTCGCCACCGCAGCGAGTGGCCGCTTCATAGTGGAAATCGAGCTCTGCGTTCATCAATGGTTTGCTCGACGGCAGAAGTGCTGTTTGCACCGCTTGGGCGGTGACCAATTCATTTTCAAAGTGAACCGTTGCCAGTCGCTCTTCTTGGAAGTCGAACATCACCAGAGCATGCCCCAGGGATGCGGCAAGGAGGGTCATGAGGTGCCGTTCGGTGGTGGTCAGCGTTTCCTCTGGAAAACCATCGAGCATGAGAATCATCTTAAGTTTTTCGCCAGCAAATGCGCGGAGAATAACGGTATTGCCGAGCATTCCAACGGGTTCGGAATCAGCAATCTCTTCCATGTCTACACCTGCGGCGTCCAGCGAAAGAAGATTCACCTCAGGAACAACACTGCCCATGCTCACATAGTCGATCACACCTTTGGGCGCATCGGTACCCACTTCGAAAATGACCGCAGACGCATCCATGATCGGCTTGAAGGCAACATAATCGCGCAATTGCTTAATAAACCTTTGCATACAGGAATCGCGGTCGGCGGCAAGCGAGATGTCTTTTGTGACTTTCATCACAAATTCAAGGTTCGCGCTGATTTGCTTTAACTCAGCCTCACGAATCTGCAAACGCTTTGCCATTTGCTGCAGTCCGCGTGCAACAAAGTTGAGTTCTTCATCGAATTTGACGTTGAAGGTGATGTCATAATGACCTGCAGAAATCTTGAACATCGCATTTACGATTTCGCGCAGCGGCTTCAACAGACCAAGAAGGATAAAGTCGGTGAGCAGTATCACCAAACCCACCAAGCAGAGAGCAAGGATTCCGGCCAAACCGGCAAATTTTCGGATGGGTGCATTCAACGAGGCCAGTGAAGTTTCAACAAAAACGATTACATTCGTTCCAGGAATTTCTCGGAACGAAATAATCCACTCAGCTTTACCATCGGTGTAACGGGTGAAACCCTCACGCAAACCACTTTTGATGAATTTCTTAGTTCCAGGCCGTGAGGTAAAATTTTCTGCGTTCACATCGCGGACATCGTACGACGCCAAAAACACACCAAATGAATTTGAAATATAGCTTTTGCCGTCGATGCCCTCAAAGAGCTGAACACTTGGATCAAGTTCTGTGCGCCAAACTTTTTCTCCGCCCACGCGGCCAAAAACGTAAATTTTATTCTTCTTTCTGCCCACAAAAACTTGATCTTCGGCAGGAAGTTGCGGGATGCCAAAGGCCTCGGCCATTTTGCTTTCTTCAGTGCCTTTAACAGTGAGTATTTCCTGACGTGGGAGATTGGAAAAGTACAGCTTTAACCGCGTGGCCACCGCACTGGTCTTCAAATAATGGTTCTCATAAACATATGAGAGTTTATCGGAACGGTAGAGCGAAATTCCGGTGATCAGCAATGCCGCAATACTGACAACCAACACCATTGTCTGTGTGAAGCTCAATCGGCTTTTGAGGCTGCTTTTGTCCCACAGGGCAAGAAAATCAAAGATCTTAAAAAATGCTTTGTTGGTGAATTTTTCATTTTTTCCTGGGAGATTTGGATTCATCGAAAAATCCTCACTCCCTCGAACCAGTTGTCTAGTTCAGGTAAATAGTCTTCATCATCGCGTTTCACCGCATGAATGGTAATTGCGGGTGATGCATACAGTTCGTCTTCGGAAGTTGCCTGAAAAACATAGGTGCCAGGTTTTTCAATTGGCACACGAGGAAATCCGGAGGATGCAACCGAAGACCAACTTGGCTCGAGTTCTTTCCCCTTCCAAAGGTAACCCCAAAGCTTTCCCGTTTTGGGGTTGACGTCGAAGGTGACAGGAATTGAGAGTGGAAATTGTCGGGCAATAATTTCTACATTTTGTCCGGGGTAGCGCACCTGCAATGTACGCGTGTTGCGCACGATTTTGAGATCTTCCTCGGTGACAATCTCGGGTGGATGATTTGATGGATCGGTATCGCTGGCGCCTGCTTTTTTAATACCGGGGTTCTGAATCACCCGTGTCGAGAAGCGCGCTTCGGTGAGCGGCGATTTCACCTTCTTTTCTGCATTGTCTGAAATTTCAGAAGAGACACCACCCGAAGTGCGCAGCTTTGACATTTGCGGAACCGTGAGGCCAACATGAAACAACGAACCCTCAGGCAAAGTAACAATGGAATCTTGTTCGAGAAAAAACAGCACAACCTTGGATTCATCTTCCACATAAACAAGATCACCTGGATGGAGCTCAATGCCAGGCTTCAGCGGCCACCAGTTGAGCCAAGAAGGCTTTTTATAACGTGCTTCCCCTTCAAGATCCAACGTATAAACGGGGCTGTCGGTGGCGGCGACGGGTGCTTCTCCGTATGACTCTTCCAAGCCTTTTTTCATCCTCTCCCACTTGTCTTGCTGCTTTCGGCTTGCGAGAAAATAAACGATGATGAGCGCAAACACCGCGCCGGCAACAAACTTCTGAAACTGAGAGAGAAACGACAGAGAAAACTTCACGGCGCTTTCTCCTGTTTCAATGAAACGAGTATGCGATCGTTGGCGGCTGCGAATTCTTCGCGCTGTTTGGGAGAAAGCCCTTCCGGCAAAACCAACGGACGCCCATCGGCGTAGCCCGAACTGATCACCTTTTTGTGCGGCACTCCGGCGCGCAGAAATTCTTCAAAAATAACTCCTGCACGCATGGTTGCGAGTTTAATTTCAGTTAATTCAGTGTGTGGCTTAACCGAATTGATCATCGCATAGGAAAATTCGGTATGAACCTCGACGTCAACCCGTCCGAGCTTTTCCTGAGCAACAATCTCTTGTGCAAGCTGTTGAAGATTTTGTTTGCCGTCCGGACTCAGCTCTGCCGAATTCTGCGCAAAAAACTCTTTCGAGTTAAACAAAAGCACCATGGGTAAGGGAACGTTTGTTCCAGAGAGATACTTACTCTTCTTTTTGGCCTCTTCCTTTTTCTCGTTCTCTTGCCCAGCGCCCTTCGCGAGCTTGACGTCTGCTTTTTTCGACCGCTCCAACATAAAGCGAATGGCCGCTGCAATTTCAGCACTTTTGTCGCCTCCCGCTTCACCACCTGATGAGGCCAGCTGCTTTGCATCGAGAGCACCATTGCGTGGGCCAACAACCACACCGTCTTTGTCTTCTTCTTCCTTCAGTAGCTGCGGCTTCTTTTCGCCTTGGAGGGCTTTTTGAACCTCGGCAAATTTCTTTTCGTCGACCTGAGAAATGGAATACATCACGATAAAGAACAGAAGGAGATTAAAGAGCATGTCGTTGAACGAATAAAGCCACAGCGTATCGTCGCTGTCGTGTCCTCCGCCACCACCACCATGATCTTCGCCGTCGCCTTTGTGCTTCTTTGAGTGTTCGGCAGCATGCGGCTTCTTTTTCTCAAGAGAACGCCCGGCTGCACCCTCAGCAGGTGAAGCAGGGTCTCTTAAGTTGTAGAATAAATTGCCGCGAGCCACTTAGCTCTCCTTATGCCGCCTTGCCACCTCCGCCGACGCCCAGAACATCGACCCGTTTATCCTCTTTCAAATATGAGTTGAGTTTTTCTTGAACGAACAGCGGTGTTTCTTTTGTTGCCAACATCATCACACCCTGCAGAATAATCTCGCGTTCCTTGAGTTCTGCTTTGTCACGGTGATCGGCATTTTCTCCCAAGGGCATGATGATAAAGTTGGCTGTTAGCAAACCAATCAGCGTCCCCACCAAGCCCACCGCCATCGATGGCCCAAGGTCACCTGCTTTCAACTCACCACCAAGGCGTTGCATCACGGCGATGAGCGACACCACGCAGGCAATAATGCCAAAGGCCGGCGGATATTTAGCGAGCGCTTTAAGCCCATTGGTTTTCTTTGCAAGATAAAGCTTATGGCTTTCAATGCGATCGCTCATGATGGATTCAATTTGTTCGGGCTTAAACCTATCGAGGATCAAGCTCACACCTTCTTTGAAAAAGGCCTGCTGGATGGTGCCAAGCTGCTGCTCGAGCAAACGCGGATCGCCATTTGTAACCTTCGCAACCGTAACGATCTCTGTGACAATATCTTGCTTGCGATCGACCCGGCGGGTGAAGCCTTCACCCATGGCTTTGAAGATCCGCTTGGCCTCTTCGGCTGTGTTGGCCATATAGGCCATTGCAATGGTGCATCCAACGATGAGAAGAAAGCCTGGAATGTCGTTGAACACTTTCAGATCTTTGACGGAGTGCTGGATAATATAGCCAGCGAATACCCAAGCAAGGATAAACCCAATGATGGTTGAGCTCATGGAGTCACCTCAAGATGTTCGACCCGTGTGCTCATCGTCATGATGCCTCCGCTTCAGTGCCGGCATCACCTGCGTCACCTTCTCCATCACTACCGCCTGCCATTTCAATCAGGCCTTGCTCTCGCATGTCCTTGACCTGACGGATAAGCGTGGCCTGAATTTTTTGTCCTTCGAACTCAGCACGTTTGCGCGCGGTTCGTGAGCGGTTGAATTTGTCGAGCTCTTGGCGAATGGCCGCTTGAATTTTTGCGGAGGTGAAGAACTGATTGATGCGTTCATTGAGTTCCTCGGGCAACGAAACAAGCAGTGTTGCAACATCAGCCGGTTCCAACTCACTGAGCAATTCACTCAAGGTTTCATCATCGAGCTTCAAGACTTCTTCAATGGTCACAACTCTTGAACCCACTTGCGCAGAAAGTTGTTTGTCGGCGCGCAGAACCCGTGTGACAGCGGTTCTGAATTCGGCATTGGGAGCATCGAGCATCAACATGAGATGGCCCGTGACATCAAAACGTGAATCATCTCTGTCACTCTTGATACGACCCCTAACATCGGCAAGCGCGGCTTTGGCGTCGTCTTCTGTCATATTGGTGGCTTCACGCATCGCCTCGAGGAGTTCAACACTGTCGTGATTGCGCAAGCCGGGAATCACCCGCGCACAACGCTCGGGAGTGAGCAGCACCATCAGGCGAGCAGCTTCGGTTGTGCCGGATTCTGACAAGGCATTGCTCAACTCCATGTCGCTGGCCTGCACCAGGAAAACCATGTCGAGATTGGTAAAGTAGCTCGGTTTACGGCTGATCTCGCGGCCCACCAAGCGATAAAGTTGCAAAACGACTTTGTAGGCTTGCGCTTTTGCCATGGGCTCATAAAGAGCGTTGCCCAAAACTTCGAGTTCTTCTTTGGGGAAACTCTTCCAGATTTCGCGTGCCGCGTTGGGGCCGAGCGCCTCCGAGAAACCAGCAAACTTGCTTCGCTCACGTTTATCCGCGAGCCAGTCTTTAAGTACACTCAACATTGGATAGCGCGAACCATTCATTTCTGTGATCAAGCCCTGCGCCTCTTTTTCAAGAGCGAGAATTTCTTCGGACGTAGAATCGCCACCCGAACTGAGCTGCTGTTGCTGTTGCGCAATAGCAGCTGCGCCACCACCAACATTAATCGCGTCACCTTGCTGCTTGCCCTGAACCTTGGCGGCTTGAACAATGGATTCACCAATTTTCGCGACAGCAGTAGAGACCTGCAGCATGGTTGCATTCATGTCACTGCTTGCACTGCGCACGCGCGAGGTTTGAAGAAGGACAATAACAAGAACACCCACCAATGCGAGCAACACCGCAGGAATCACCGTCAGGGGCAACTCAAGACCAGCAATCAGTTTGCGAATTTTGCCCACTGGCGATTTGGAGTCATCGGTGAGGTCTTTGTTCTTCTGGGTTAAATCAGCAATCTGTTTCTTCAGATCATCAATCTCGGCCGATAACTTTCGTCGCCCTTCTTCCGATTTTGCTGCCTTGTCTTGTTCATCGCGTACTTTATTTTTTGCATCTTCTGTTTGCTTTTGTGCATCACGTAATTGCGACTGCGCATCTTGTTCCTTGCGGCGAGCCTCTGTCACATCGCGCTGTGCATCCTGCTCACGACGGCGAATGGTTTCGAGTTCGCGTTGCAGGTTTTCAATCTGGTTTTTATACTGCACGCTTTCTTTTTCTGCCTTTTCAACCTTCGACTTCGATTTTCCGGCGGTGAGGTCTTTTTGGTTGATGGTCAGCTTGTCGCCGCGTTTGGAGTTTAGGCGGAGATAAGCCACGAGAGACGTGTTTAAGTCATTAATTGAATCTTTGGGGTACGAGGCATCGAGAGTCACTATGACAATCACCTTCCCTGCGTTTGAGAGAATCTCGAGCGGTGTGAGGGCATTGAGCAAACTGATGAGCGCGTCGTCTCCGGTTACACCTTTGGATACAGCACCACGCGATAATTTCGAAAGGTTACTTCCTCCCGCACTCTGTCGAAGTGAGTTGAGTTTACCGACAGGAAAGTCAACCTTAACGGTTGTGAGAAACGGCGGTTCGGCTACCGCTTCCAAGCGTTTGTTTAATCGCTCTTCCAAAAAGGCCTCGGCCTCAGCAACCTTTGCGTCGAGTGTTTGGTTCAAGCTTGCGCGACCACTTGTTTGCCCCTGTGCCTGAAATAGAATGACAAAGCTACACAACGCAGCGGCCAGATACGCCAGCCATCGGCTCGGCCGACCTAAGCGTAAATTGCATGCATGAGCAGTGTGCAAAACTCTTGTCATTTTCACCTCTGGGAGAGACCTTGATGAAATCCCTCTTCGTCTTTAGAGAAATCGGAAAGTTGTCGGGAATGTTCACTCCGCTCTCGGCAGGAATTGCATTCAGGATGAATTCAACTGACATGACACGATCTGCCGGCGTCAGCGCTGCTGCATTCGTTATGGATGAGAATTGCACGAAGAAGGTAACGCGGCTAAAACTAAACTTAGATTTTATTCTGGAGACTTACATTCACAGATGAAAATAGATGATGTGAGTAGAATTATTTCTCGTAACGCTGCTTGTGGGCTTTTCGCACTGCTAACCACAGGTTGTGCGAGTGTTGCAATAACGTCACGTCCGACTGGTGCGGATGTTATTCTGGCGATCCCTGGACAAGAGAGCGGCAAAACTCTTGGAAAAACCCCACTGACATCGTCTGTGTCGGACATTGCCAAGGCAGCCAATAGAGCGACATTGGTGGTCACAGTCAAAAAGCCAGGCTATCGCCCTCACTCTTTCGTCATTCCTAACTTAGGCAGCGGCGTTTTGGAGATTGATGCATCACTTCAGCCAATTGGTGCTGATGACTCGCAAGATATTAATCTTGCCGTGCGCTATATTTTGGAAGCAGAGAAACAGATCATTGATAAAGATTTCAAAACCGCAATTAAAACATTGGAAAAAGCCAAAACTGCAAACCCCAATATTGCCGCTGCTTACATGTTTGAAGGGATTATCTACAATCTGCAAAACGACACTGGAAAAGCCAAAGAGTCATTTATACGAGCCCTGGCGCTTGACCCCACAGACACTGAAGTCAAAGCGTTGCTCTCTGATTTAGGCGGAGACACTGCGGTTCCTGTGCCCGCAAAAAAAGGGCGCAAATAAATGACGAGAGTAAGGTCTAACTTAACCCTGCGACGTTGGCGAAGGTTCGCTCTTTTCTTGCTGCTGCCCGTCACCTTATTTTCATTTCCGGCACAGGCCGAAATTGTCTCGCTCTTTGAAGCCGCGAGTGGCCTGACGCTGGCGAATGTGAGCGGCCTAGACAAACGCTCTGACAGCTACACTGCAACTTTCGACTTACGCTGGCTCTCGTTCCGAAAGCGAACTTATGCTTGGACGGGCGAATACAACTACGCAAAAAGTGCGAAATATAACCGCGCTGCTTATCAACAAACTAAACTGGGAATTCAGTATTACCCGTTTGCTTTGGGTGCGGACTTCGAAGACACATATGAATCCGTGCTTGTGCGCTATAGCTCATTTTTAAAACCCTACCTGGGTGCGAGCTTTGGCTTTGGCAGATTCCTGATTTTGCCCGTGGATGCTGTTGCGGCGGCCGAGTTGAGCGCCGACTACTTGGTTTTTGGCGGTGCACTCGGATCAACCCTACAACTCAGCAAGAGCATTTCAGCAGATCTTGCCACTGACGTGGGTCTGGCTATGAGCAACAGTGCGGTCGCCTTCAACGGGCTTATGATTCGCCTCAGAGCCGGGGTGATGTTCGCCCTCTGATCACCTGTGTTTCGGATGGTTCCGCTCTGGGGCTCTCTCCATTTTCACGGCGCGTCCGTCGCGAAATTATTATAAATAGCTGATTTAACTGGAACTAGAAGCTCCATCAGGGGCTTGACGCAAACTCCTACTATTTTCCCCCCTGCCCTCAAGTCTCAACCAACTCCTGTCGATCCAGTGGAGGAGAGGAGGAGAGGGGTGAGAGTTCTAAAAAACTCCATAGCTCCTGGACTGTTACAAACTGCACAGAAAAGTTTCCGCTCCGGGGCGGTGCTTTTGCTGTGGTCGTTTGTGCTTGCCGCCTGCTCGCCGTCGGTCACTAGCCTCAATCAGCTTGGGGTTCAGCTCAAATGGAAAAATTCGATTGTTGCTGGGAACAATCAGATCACCCTGCCGCGGCGTGCACTCGAACCCATTATTGTGGAAATTCTGGGCGAAGACGGCAAGCCGATAAAAGACGCAAGCATCGACGCCATTTTGGTTGCCGAAGATAAGAATGAAACTCTTGATAGCTCTGTGGGCGCAGAAATACTTGCCAAAAAATGGGAACAAACTCTGAGCCAATCCACGGCTGCTATTGGGAGCAGTGCAACAGGCACTACCTCAAAAGCGGACACGGGTGTGGCTGAAGAAGACCTCGGCCGCATCGAAAAAATGGACAAACGGACAGATTCCGAAGGTAAAGCGCGAATTTGGGTGAGAGCTCCGACTCTATTCAAAAAGTCGGTGAAGCTGATTGTTCGGGCTGGACAAAGTGGCAATCTGGGTGCCGTGTACACGGTTGCCTCGATATCCACAAAAGATTTCAAATCTGGCGCTAAACTCAGACTAATAACAACAAATAACTTGAACGAAAAGGCCGGAGAGAATTTCGATGTCACGATTCAAGTTCTCGACAACGAAACAGAGAAACCGGTCAAAGAATTTGACTCCCGCGTTGATCTCGTATTTGAGGCAGCTCCAAAAACCTCCTGGGCAGGATTCGAATCAAGATTCCCTAATGGAAAAGTGCAATGCAAATTCAGCGGCGGTGAATGTATCGTCCCACTTCCTGAAATTCATCTAAACACGGTTGAAGATCTCAAGGTCAAATTCTCGCTGCTCTCTGGTGAGATTGAACCCAATGAAGAAACGATTCGTGTTGTTGCCAGCAACGAAAAAGCTTTCTTGGTCGCAAAAAACCAACCAGGGCCGGTGAAAGACGGGGTTGTTCCCGTCTACAAAATTGAAAAATCAGCAGGCGAAGAAACCTCGCTCACAGCCGCATGGATCGACAAAGCCGGAAATTATCTCGAGGACGCCACTGGTGTCACATGGACGATTGATAACCAATTGCTTCGCGTCGGAAATGAAAGTTTTCTCTCGGGCACAACAACCACTGTGATTTTTAAACCAAGCAAAACTGGTAAAGGATCGCTCACGCTGCAGGCAGATGGGAAACAAACCAAACAAGCCATTGACCTCAATATCCCGGCGGGTCCGTTTGTGCAGTGGGGCGTGCGTATCGGGCAAAAAATAGACGGCATTGAAACCACCGCAGGGCAGTGTGTAAGCATTGACGTGTTTGCTGCAGATGCGAATTTGAACGTAAACAGCACGATCAATGAAAGCAACCTACCGATACAGCTCACTGTTTTGGGTGGCGATGCTCCCCCCTATGTTGCACAACGCGCTTACATCGAGGGTGCGGGCATTAACGGCACCCAGCGCAATTTCCAAATCAATTTGAAAGACGGCGAAGCCAACTCAGTTGACAAAGTTTGCTTGTTTGATGCGAAAACATCCCTGCAGCCGCGCGTAAAAGTTGAGAAGGGAACGTCGGCAACAAAATATTTAACATTCACAGGTCAAAGTAACACGATTAAGGTAAACAAGGGCGCGGCAAATCGGATTGGACTCGTGTTTGCTGCAGATGAAAAACACGTGTGCTGGACTTACAACAGCGCTGATTTTCTGAACGTGAACGACCCATGTATCGTTGAATCTGTTTCAACATCGAACGAAATGCTTTCCTTCAAAACTGTGGTTTTTGATGTTGCCGGAAACGTCGTCGAAAAAGTTGCGAGCGATTGGACACAAAAACA
>RGDM01000029.1 GCA_009918675.1 bacterium | reverse complement strand
ATTACTCTTCTCATGGTTATCTTACGTAACTTTGTTCTGGTCATTGAACTTTTTAATACGATTGAAGTTGGATTCGTCAGCATTGAGCGCATCAGCGACTTTGCCTTATTGCCATCAGATGAAATTCATCCAGAGAAAGTTGTTGCAGGGAAACCGGAAAATGTTCTTCTTAAATTTGAGAATATTTCTGTTCGCTATTCAAATGAAGAACCATTCATTTTGAAAGGCCTATCGGCTGCCATAGACTCATGCAAAATGGTTGGAGTTGTTGGACGCACGGGCGCTGGTAAAAGCACGCTCATTTCGGCTCTGTTGCGCTTCATTCCGCTTCAAGAAGGACGCATTTTCCTGCGTGGTGTTGATTTGGCTTCGTTGAGTGTCAAAGAAGCGCGCAGAAAAATCGCACTTGTTCCGCAGGACCCTGTGCTGTTTTCCGGAACGCTGATGGAAAATATTCTTCCACAAACTGCGCTTTCAGAAAAAATAGTGCACGAGAAGGTTCACCAAATTCTTTCTCTTGTTGGACTTGCCGATTGGGTTG
Organism: bacterium; assembly: GCA_009918675.1. Taxonomy (GTDB): domain Bacteria; phylum Bdellovibrionota_B; class Oligoflexia; order Silvanigrellales; family Silvanigrellaceae; genus RFOM01. Next base: position 35,210 of record RGDM01000029.1, on the reverse strand, counting down.
CACAACTTCCAGCAGGTCTTGAAACTCATCTTCTCGAACGGGGAGCTAATCTTAGCCAAGGGCAAAGACAATTGCTGTGTCTGGCACGCGCCTTGGCGCAGTCGCCGGAAATTCTCGTTCTCGATGAAGCCACAAGTGCGGTCGATTTGGAAACGGAGCGATTGGTGAGCTCTGCTTTGCAGAAAATTAGAACGCAGATGCCTATTCTGCTGATTGCTCACAGACCCGTAACAATTCGCTCATGCGATGAGGTTTGGGTTTTGTCGGCGGGCCGAATTACTCATGTCGGCTCCCCGCAGCAAGTCTTTGCTCAGGAGCTGTTGCAATGAAGAATTCTCGCTCGAGGTCGATGGATCTCGTTGCCGCACTGCGAGTTCTCAAAAAGTCGACCGCCTTCAGAATGGCGACTCGAACAGTCAAGACACAACTTTTAGTTGCATCATTTGTTTTGATCATTGCCACCATTGTGGGGCTTATTGCTATCGATGCGCAGGCTGGGCTGCTCGTTTATTTGGGTGCGTCTGGCACGACCGATTGGACGGCCCTGCCGCGCTTGTTTGCTTTTTTTGTCTTGGCGCAAATTTTGTTTGAAACGTTCCAATGGGGCAAGAGGTCACTTCAAAATCGGATTTCAGTTGCTATTACCGACGCTCTCAGAAGAGCGATTTTTAAGAAATACAGTGAAATGCGTTACTCCGACCTGCAGCTTGTGTCTTCAGGTGATGTTGCGCAGTTGCATGCATCAGATGCCTCGCAACTTGCGGGTGTCTGGGCAGAGGGAATTCTCTCATTTGCTGCGACTCTCGTCCTCACCCTGGGAGTTTCTCTGTTTCTTACAGTGCAGGTGGGTGTTTCTGGTTTAGTTTTCTTCGTAGTTCTTATCGTCCTCATCATACTTGCCCAGCGTTTTGCGCGTCGCACAGCACCAACTCTGCAAAAGCGAGCGGAGTATTCAGCATTGCGGTTATCGGTGATTCAGGAATCTGTGCGTTCGATTTTTCTTGTGAAAGCTCTGACTGCCGAAGACGAGTTTGAGCGTCGAATTGCCGAGAAAGCAGATCTTGAACAGGACATGAAGCTGCAGGCGAATGATATCAGTTGCGCCTATGTTCCTGTCTTTGCGTCACTGCGTTGGTTGGGCTGGGCTGGATTGCTCTTATGGGTTGTTTATATGCCTAAGTTCTACGGCAACCCTTTGCCGCCAGCTACGCTTGTTGGTTTGGTGTTCTCTGTGAATTGGTATTCGAGCCTGCTGCAAGATTCGTTTCTTTTTGTCGGAACCTATTTGAGTTTTATCCAAGTCGGAGCGGTCTCTGCTCTTCGGCTCGATCAATTTCTCGATCGTCCGTCAAGGCATGTGCAATTTTATCTACCTGCGCAGGCAAACGTTGACCTTGCTCTTGAGGATGTTGTGGTTGATTACCCGACCCGCGTCGGTCAATGGGCCTTGGATAGTGTTAATGTGAGCGCTCAACAGGGAAAGCTGACCGTGATCGTTGGTCCGGTTGGGGCAGGGAAGTCGACACTCCTAAGAACCCTTTTGGGCGAACTGACCCCATCGCGGGGTAAAGTGATCCGCCGGTCTCCATTGAAAGTCGCATATTTGTCTCAAGACGTTGCGCTTCCCTCGGCAAGTCTGCGCGATGTTCTTCGCTACGAGTTCGAAAACTCGGGTCACGAGGACATCCGGCTCAGTGAATTGCTTGAGCTTGCCGAATTCGCCCCAGATCTTGAGAGCCTCCCTGGGGGGTTGTCGACTGCGGTGGGTGAGCGGGGGGTGACTCTCTCTGGGGGGCAGCGCTTACGGGTGGGGCTGGCGCAGCTCTCTTACTTTAGTGAGGCCGATGCTCTGTTGCTCGATGACCCTTTGGCAGCCCTTGATTCAGCTACGGCAGAAGCGCTTATGGCGAGTCTTATTTGCGGGTTGTGGGCCGGTAAAACCCGAATTGTGACAACCCACAGCGCAACCCTCATCGATCGTGCCGATTGGGTGGTCCGCCTCGAGGGTGGGCGTGTTGTGGAGCAGGGGCCGTCCCGCTCTCGGGCTGGTATTGAGGCGCCCAATTGACAGTTTTCCTTTTGCCACTCTATCGGTGAATCCAAGCTTGACCAGGCCTGCCTTTGTCGCTAGGGTGCGGCCCTGCTTGAATGCGGTACAACCAAGCGTTTCTTGCATACAAATATGAAAGGTGTGCGATGCCAACCATTAACCAACTCGTAGAGAAGGGTCGTCATCCCAAGATCTACCGTAGTAAATCACCAGCCATGGTGGAATGCCCACAACGTCGTGGCGTGTGCACTCGTGTGTACACAACCACTCCTAAGAAACCGAACTCCGCTATCCGTAAGGTTGCAAAGGTTCGTCTGACTTCCGGTTTCGAAGTCATTTCCTACATCCCAGGCGAAGGCCACAACCTCCAAGAGCACTCTGTGGTGCTCGTGCGTGGCGGTCGTGTCAAAGACCTTCCCGGTGTGCGTTACCACATCGTCCGCGGTTCTTTGGATACCGCTGGTGTTGCTAAGCGCCGCCAATCGCGCTCCAAGTACGGAGCCAAGAAGCCCAAGGGAGGCGCAGCAGTCGCCGAACCAGCAAAGAAGGGCAAGAAGTAATACGCCAAGTTGTTTGGTGTGTTGCTTCCCGCAACAAAGTTTCGCCTTGCGAAGCGAATGTTGCATGAGACAGTCGGTGGAAGGTTTTCAGTTTCGCACCGCCGGCTGATGTAAGGACCCCACTTCCAAGAAACATCTTGGGATTGGTGAACTGAAGACTCCTGAAAGGATTTTTTATGTCACGTAGACGTCGCCCGATACGCCGCGAGATTCTTCCGGATCCAGTATTTGCTGACACTCTTGTCACCAAATTTGTGAACTGCATGATGATCGATGGCAAGAAGAGTGCTTCCGAGAAGATTTTCTATGGCGCAATCGAATTGATCGCCAAGAAAGCTCCTGGTGAAGAGCCTGTGCAAATGTTCAAGCGCGCGCTTGAAAACCTGAAACCACAAGTGGAAGTCAAGAGCCGCCGTGTTGGTGGTTCGAACTACCAGGTTCCAGTTGAAGTTCGTCCAGAGCGCCGTCAGGCACTCGCAATCCGTTGGTTGATTGGTTACTCACGCCTTCGCAACGAGAAGTCCATGGTTGACAAACTCGCAGCAGAAATCATCGACGCGGCAAACCGTCGCGGTGCAGCGATTAAGAAGCGCGAAGATGTTCACAAGATGGCAGAAGCGAACAAAGCTTTCGCTCACTACCGCTTCTAATCTTCGTCCGTCGCATTCAAGCAAACAGCGCCTTGTACCGGGCGCTGTTTTTTTTTGCCCGCATTCTCCAAGTCTGATACAACCCGCTCACCTTATCGGCTTATAGAAAGCCTTGTCGCACAAGTGAGATCTCCTCGATGAGCAATGACCTAAGTCGCTTTCGCAATATTGGCATCATGGCGCACATTGACGCCGGCAAAACCACCACTTCTGAGCGGTTGTTGTACTACACGGGAAAAAGTCACAAGCTGGGTGAAGTGCATGAAGGCACGGCCACCATGGACTGGATGGTTCAGGAGCAAGAGCGCGGGATTACAATTACATCTGCAGCCACAACGGTCCTCTGGAAAGACACCCGAATAAACCTCATCGATACTCCCGGGCATGTCGACTTCACAATCGAAGTCGAGCGTTCGTTGCGTGTTCTTGATGGAGCCGTCGCTGTTTTTGATGCTGCCAATGGTGTGGAGCCGCAGTCGGAGACTGTCTGGCGTCAGGCAGAGCGCTATCACGTGCCGCGAATCGCGTTTCTTAACAAGATGGATAAAGTCGGCGCTGATGTTGAGATGTGCATCGAGTCGATGCGTTCGAAATTAAATGCCAAGGTGGTTTTGGCACAACTTCCCATAGGCGCCGAAAGCGAATTCAAAGGCGTTGTTGATTTGGTTTCGCAGTGCGCTTGGATCTGGAAAGGCGACGACAAAGATTCGCAGTTTGAACAAAAAGAAATTCCGGCCGACATGGCCGATGACGCATCTTTGTATCGTCAAGAGCTCATTGACTCGCTTGCCGACTATGATGATGCAGTTGCCGAAGCAGTTTTGAGCGATGCTGAAGTCTCTGCCGAGATGATCAAAAAAGCATTGCGTCAGGCCGTGGTTGATTTGAATTTGGTTCCAGTATTTGTTGGTACTGCGTTCAAAAACAAAGGAATTCAACCTCTCCTTGATGCAATTGTTGATTACTTGCCATCGCCTTTGGATATTCCTGCAGTGAAGGGCGTTGCGGTTGAAGGAATCGTTGCTGAAGGCACCCGTCCACATTCAATCGATGCACCGTTCTCGGCAATTGTTTTCAAAATCATGAGCGACCCTTTTGTTGGTTCCCTCTCATACGCGCGCATTTACAGTGGAAAAATTAAGGTTGGCGATGCGGTTCAGAATGTGCTCAAGCAGAAGAAAGAGCGCGTGACAAAAATTCTTATGATGCATGCCAATGACCGCTCGGAAGTCAACGAAGCTTCGGCCGGAGAAATTGTTGCTTTGGTGGGTCTCAAATTTGCAGTTACCGGCGATACGCTTGCTGATATTGATGCGCCAATTGCTTATGAAGCAATGAAATTCCCAGAGCCAGTGATCTCTCTTGCCATTGAGCCTAAGTCAACAGCAGACCTCGATAAGCTCAATCAAAGCCTCAATCGCTTAGCAACTGAAGACCCATCACTGCGTGTGGGCACCTCGGAAGAAACCGGGCAGGTTCTTATTTCAGGAATGGGCGAGCTTCATCTGCAGATTATTGCCGACAGACTTTTGCGTGAATTTAAGGTTCAGGCCAATATCGGTAAACCTCAAGTGAGCTATCGCGAATCGATTGTTAAATCTGCTGCTGCGCGTGAAGAATTTAGTCGACCTGTGCAGAGCAAAAACTTCTCTGCCTGGGTCGCATTAAAGGTCCTTTCGAGCGACAACCGCGGCGCACCCAGTATCGAAATAGTCAAAAAGCAAAATATTCCAAATGCTGTTTATGCGGCGCTCAAAGAGAGTTTGGATGGCGCAGTGAGCAGTGGACCATTGTGCGGCTATCCATTGGTGAACCTGAGTGTTGAAGTTACAGATTTCTCATTTGATCCTCAGGGTGTTGATGAAGTTTGTTATAAAGTCGCCGCATCAAACGCTGTGCGAGCTGCTCTCGAAAAAGCATCTCCGGTGATGATGGAACCATTTATGAAGGTAGAAATTGTTGTTCCGCCAGAATCAAGCGGAACAATTGTTTCCGATGTCAACAGCCGACGAGGTCGGGTGCTTGGTCTTGATGCGCGAGGCCACCTGCAGGTTGTTCAGGCGGAAATTCCGCTTGCCGAACTTTTCGGTTACGAAACCGACATCCGCAGCTTGTCGCAAGGTCGCGCCAGCAGCACGATGCAGTTTTCGCACTACGAGCCGGTGCCAAAAAATCTGCAAGACAAGATCATGGGACTCGTCTGATCCCTTTCCTATTGCTCATGAGACGCAATTGCCGCTCTGAACTTCTGTCTCAGGTGTCAGAGCGGCAATTTTGGCATCTTGGACCCGCACTGAGCATCCGTTACCATTTCAATGCGAAGTTTTCGCGCAATGGACTCAGTTCAGGAGGCGGTATGGCAAAGTTAGGATTTTCCAGGCAATTCAATGGCCGCTTCTGGGCTGTCTTGGCAGCCGTCGCATTTGGAGCCTGCGGAACTGGCCTTTCTGCATGTGGTGCATTGTCGAGCCCCGAGCGCCAAAAAACACCGTCCTCGCTGCTTCTTCAGGCCCAAGCTGCATATGATGCGGGAAATTATTCAAAGGCTGTCGAGCTTCTCGAATCTGTCATTGAAAAAGATCCAAGCAACGATAACGCGCGCGTCCATCTTGTGTTCTCCTATAATGGGTCTGTGGGGATCACCCCGACTGATTTAATTAAAACACTGTCGTCATCGTCATCGGCTGTGCCGTTGGGAACCTCCGGATCGGGAAGCGATGTGACCAAGCTGACAAGCAAGTCAGGATTGCCTGATTCGACCGTGACCGAACTCAAGAAACAAAGTTCAACGATCACCACAGTGGCTCAATTGCGCAAATTGTTTCCCGCATTCGCCACGTTTCAAAAATCATTCCTGACCCTATGTCCGCTTTTTTCGACTGAAACCATCAGCTCGCTGAAAACCAAGGCCGCCAGTGCTGTTGATTTACTCGAAGTGAGTAATTGCGGCAGTGGCCGTCCAAATGCAGATGCCAATGTGAGCATTGCAGCAATGTCTTTGTCGTTGGCGCAATTTTCAAGTTTATACAAAGCAGTTCTCGATCCCGACGGCGATGGCGTTATCAACCTGCAGTCGGACGCGAGCAAAGCCTCGACAGATCTCCAGAATCTGAGTTCCTCGAGTAAAACAGCCACAGAGAAGCTCGCCACTTTGAATTCGGCAACAGCAACGCTCACGAATGTTGCTAGCCAGTTGAAGGGTGAAGTGTTCAAGCTCGCAATTTCGCAATTCAGTGTCATCGAAGCAGTTGTTGATGGGGCTAATCTGCCCTCAAATGTTAAGGACCCGCTCAAAAAGGGCGTGAGTGGGCTGACCGATGCGTTGGCTAAAATCAATGGCTATCTGGATGCGGGAAAATCGACTGGAGCAGCAACTGGAACGGGTGAAACTGCAAAAACAGCCGCTGCGAATGCCAATACTCAGGCGGATACTCTGTTGGCAGGAAATCCAGCGGAAAAACCAGCCACCTGTAACAAGATTTACTGTTTCCGAACGGCCTACGGTTTGCCTACAGGTGGTGTGGGAGATATGCCTTCGCAATGCACCGTGGGTTCGTATTCGACAACTTGCAGCCAGTGAAACAAAGCACTCCAGATCATTTTGCCAAACTCGATGCTGAGTTGATTCTGTTGGCCGCTGAGTCCACCGGACTGCGCTCGACAGGGCGTTTTCAGCAGCTCAACAGTATGGAAAACCGTGTCTATGCTGTTGAGATCGAGGATGCTGCGCAAGCGCGTGGTGTCGGGCAAATTATTTTGAAATTTTATCGCCCCGAACGCTGGACTCCAGCGATGCTCGTGAGCGAGCATGCACTGCTGAGGCTACTTTCCGAAGAAAATATTGAAACCCCCAAACTCATTCCCATTCAAAATGCAGATTTCATTCATCCTGAAGCGGGCTCATTGCGCAGCAAATTGCGTGGTGAGGTGTCGAGTTCATTTCCACAAACAGCAACCCTTGGAAAGATAGATGGCTTCTGTTTTGCTGTTTGGCAGAAAGTGATGGGGCGAGTTCCACTTGAATTGGAAGAAAAAGATCTCCTTGGCATTGGACGCACCGTTGCGCGAATGCACAACCTTTTTGAACGCAATATTGATCCTCAGCAGTTTGTTCGCGCGCGTTTCAGTCTTGATATGTACGTGCACACGCCTTTGCAAAATCTCAATCAATGGAACCGCGTTCCCCGGCAATTTCAATCGCCACTTTTCGACCTCATTGAACGAATTGGGCGAGGTCTTGAATGGTTACCGCACGCCGATAAATACATTCCAGTGCACGGCGATTTGCATCGGCTCAACTTGGTTCAAACAACCGAAGGCGGACAATTTTGGTTTGTAGATTTTGATGATTGTCAGCTTGGTTTCGCCATGCAGGATCTTTGGCCTCTTGCCTCGACTTGCGGAATTAACGTGCCCGAGCACATTCTATTGGCCGAAGATCTTCACCCTGCGCAATATGCACTCCGGCTTCTTTGCGAGGGCTACAGAGAATTTCGCGCTCTGCCGCAAGATTGGGAAATATTTGTTGAGCCTTTACGCACCCTCAAAATGATCCATTACCTTGGTTGGATTGCAGGGCGTTGGAGCGACCCATTTTTTCGGCAAACCTTCGCGTTTTTTGATGACGTTGATTATTGGGAAAAGACTTATTTCGACCTCAATGATCAATTCGAAGTTCTTCTCAGGCAGGGCTGTCTTGAATAAGTACGATTGAAGATTTCTCGGCGTGCGAAAAAAGCAAATCAACTCTTCAATATCTATTTAATTCGTATCGATTGCAGCGCACATCTCTGTCTGTTGCGAGAGTTTTTTCAGCTAGGGCTGGCAAAGATTCTTCGACAGTGCTCTTTGTTCACGGCCCAAACAGTGTTTGATCCACTGGGCGACTTTTTCAGTTGTTGGCAAACAATCCGTGGTCGCCTGGTAAGGTGGCGCGCGCAGCGACGCTCCCATCGCCAATGACACCGAAATCGATCGACCCGTGCCATTGCGTGGAATGTAAACGGTTCCAGCCGCCGCGCGTTCGTTTTTTTTTAAGCCTGGCAACTGTGAATGCAGGGCAATATTATTCTTAAAATCGCTTGCTGAAAACGCGATCGAAGGAAAAAAATAACTTGTGTTTTGTGGCATCAATCCTGAATAAAAAGCTGGATTGGTGTCGACGTTTGTTGAGCTGAAGTAGAATGCATTGTCTAGTTGATTGTCGCGTATTTCTCCGGCGAATCCAGAAATATATTGTTGGTCTAGGCCGAGTTGCTGTCCATTCTCATCAATAATTCGCCAAATGGCATCAAGAGCACCGTTCTTCCCACATTCAAAAATGCGAGTGTGCTTGTATTGTTTATCATAGTTCGCAGGGCGCCCTTGTGGGCGGAAGTCTCGCTCGCTTACAGTTGCCTTTGGCTCGGTGGCAGTCGCTTTATTTGCAGCTTCAATTTGCGGTGCAGGTGCGGAAGAAGGAGCTGAGCGGATACGCGCAGGAATCACAGCTGCTCGTGGCGGAGGAACAAAAAACTTAGCTTTTGCTCCTCTATCTCCGTCATAACCGTGCAAACCATTCTTAGCCATAAAGGTTCTCAAGCGCGCTCGAACCAAATCAGAAATCGCCTGGCAGCTGAATTCATGAAACAATCCACCCTCAATTTTCATATAATAGCGGGTCGAATATTCATCCCCCAGAGCAAACTTAGGCAAGAGCAATTCGGCTCCAATGACGTCCGCCGGGCGTGTGGCTTGATCGTTGATCCTCAAAAATGCCCAGCCACCATCAAGTTCATCGTGGGCAAAGAGTAAGTGAAAGCCTGCATAACTGCCAAGAGGAAATTTAATCGGGTTGTGCACGGGGGGCATGGTGAAGCGCTCAGCGCTGACTGAATTGAGGCTTTGAAATTCAATTTTTGTTCCTTGCAATGAGAGCAGCGATCCGCTGAAGCCAATGATGTAGGGAATGATTCCTTCGCCATTTGGGTTGTTCACATGCCAAATGAAATTCAACGTCCCACTGCTGTTGCCTTCGGCATCAATGCATTTTGCGAACTCGGTTGCCTCAAATTGATCGGCAAATTGCTCGGAGGTGAGATTCGGATGCGTGGGACTCAAAACTCCAGCAGATTGCGAGTGTGTCGCACATCCGCTGAGTGCAAAGCATAGAGCAGACAAAGCCTTCAACACATGCATTCCGCGCATGGACATCCTTCCTTGGATGGTTGCACAAATTTCAATCCATGAATGGTCTGAGTTTACATCTCGATCAGAGACAGGGGAAGGGGTGTGGCTTTGGCATCTCTTCTTGAGCGGGTGAGCGAAGCTTTCTTAGGGATTTGGCTCAGCGAACGAATTTGCACGCTCAAAATGGCTCAATCAGGTGCTCGGAATAACAAGATTTTTTCTCTCTGGTTAACAAAAAAAACCTCCGTCGCCGACATTGCCTTTTATACAGCACATCTCAGCACGTGTGGAGGTCTCTGTGAAAAAATTACCCCTTTCTTCTCTTTCGTTTTCAATTATCTCTCTTCTTGTGGTCGGCTGCGGAGCTGCAAACTTGAATGAGACGCAGGGGCTTTCCTTAAAAAAGAAGAACACTGCAGATGAATATGCTCAATCGCGGTTGTCTGGAAAGCGGGCGTCTGTCCTGAAGTCGAGCGCGAGTCAAAAAGGTGAAGAACAAATCGAGAAGGGAGGAAACGTTTCTCTTTCTCCTGTCGCTGCGCCCTCTTTCCAAGCTTCTATTGCTTCTTCGCAGGTCGCTCCGGTTGCTGAGAAAGCACTCGCAGCTTCCCCTCAAGTGGCTGCCGCGCCTGCTCCGGCTTCTGCTGTAAAGCAAGAGGTGATCGATTCGCCGCAACTTGCGCTTGAGCGCCAGGCTCTGGAGTTTAAACAACGCATTATGTTTCTGGATCTCACTTACAGAGCGTGTTTAGGACGAGCTCCTGACAGTGGTGGATTAGTTTCTTGGTCGAATCTCATTGCCAGCAAGCAAGCCACTTTTGATCAGGTTCAAGCGGCTATTTGTTCAAGTCCCGAAGGCCAAATCGCATTGGCCTACAGTGAGCTTCTGGGTCGTTTCCCGGATCCCGCCGGACGCGGCTTTTGGCTTGCGGAATTAAACAGTGGGCGCCTTTCCATACTCCAAATTCGTCAATCGATTGCATCCTCTGACGAGCGAAAAGCAATCGATCTGCAGCAGAAAATTCAGAGCTTAAAAGCAGAACTTGCTGCAGTGGAAAAGGAGCGCAGCAGCATCGTTCAAAAGTTGCAAAGTATTTAGATTTTGCCTTGCTAGATTCAAATGCAGGGGTGTTTGCACACCCCTGCGATCATCAGAACAGCGATGGCAACAAAGATTCGTTCCACTGCTTTTTTCGTGCGGCACGTTTTGTGGGTAGAAGAGGTTCTTGTGGATTCAGCTGAGCCTCTGGTGACCTCTGCAGCGGGTCAGAGGTGTGATGGATTGGCGCTGCAGACGACTGCTGAGCTGTGTCTTTCTCTAGCTCATTTTGTTGTTGTCTGATTTGAGTCTGCGGCGCTTTGCCTTCAGTGGAGAGATTTTTGAGAATCTCTGCTGCACGAGTGATGACGCTTTCAGGAACCCCAGCCAAGCGCGCAACGTGAATTCCGTAGCTCTTTCCTGCGGCTCCTTGCAAAAATCTGTGTGTGAAGATGATCTGCTCACCGTTTTGCGACGGCTGTTCGATGACCTCCATGCGCATCGGTACAACTCTCGGACGAGTGCTCACCGCGTCTACAAGTTCATGATAGTGGGTCGAGAACAATGCCCGTGCTCCCACACGATCGGCGAGGTCTTCCAAAATCGCCCAAGCCAGACTTAAGCCATCAAAGGTTGAAGTGCCGCGGCCAATTTCATCGACCAGTAAAAGACTCGCAGGTGTGGCAAAGCGGAGCATATGCGCAGTTTCAAGCATCTCCACCATGAAAGTGGATTGATTGCGCAGAGCAAAATCACCTGAACCAATACGAGTGAAGATTTTATCGCACACGCCGAGAGTCGCGCGCCGCGCAGGGACGAAGCAGCCCATCTGTGCCAGCACATGAACAAGCGCAACTTGGCGCATGACAGTGCTTTTTCCGGCCATATTTGGCCCCGTCACGAGAAGAACTTGTCCACTTTGCAATCCACTTCCAAACAAGTCTTCTTTCAACTCCGACGTGTTGCCAATGACAATATCGTTGGCAACAAACTTCGATTGCGTTGTTCGCATGCCGGCAAGAATCGGGTGAACGCATTGCTCGACTGCTGTGACTTGAATGTCGACAAGAGTTGGTTTGCACCAACGCTGTTCTTGGGCGAGCGCCGCAAAGCAGCGCCAGACATCGACTTGCGCAATAAGTCGCGAAACGGCTGTTAGAGGCAAAGCAGCCGCGACGATTTCGAGTCTGAGTTGTTCGAGCAGCTGACGCTCAATGGCAGTACGGCGATCTGCAGCCGAAAGCGCCTTCTCCTCTAATTCTTTTAATTCGGGGGTAATGAAACGTTCGCCGTTGACAAGTGTTTGCTTACGTTCGAAATGCGGAGGAACTTGTGCGAGTTTGCCCTTTGAGATTTCGAAATAATATCCAAAGGCACGAGTGTAACCAATCTTTAAAGTTGGAATGCCTGCGATACTTCGTTCGTGTACCTCAAGTGCTGCGATTTTTTCTTCAAAATTGGATTCCAAATCGCAGAGTTCATCAAGTTCAGCATGATATCCAGGTTTGAAAATTCGCCCACCTTTGCCAACAATTTGCGCGGGCTCGGGTTCTATTGCGCGGTCGAGATGCTGCGTGAGTTCTGTCAGTTGAGTTGTGAGCTTTTCGAGGTCAGCCAAACAAAGTATCCAACCCTGTGAAGGTTGCGTAAGCATAGAGATGAGCTGCTGCAATGAAGGCAAACGGGAAAGAGTTTGGCTGAGCCAGGCGATTCCTTTCGGGTCGACGCTGTTTTGTGCGGAGCGACTGAGCATCCGATCAAGGTCGGCCCAATGGCGTAATTCGTTGAAAATCTCACGTTCGCTCAAAGAATTTTCCAGCAGAGTTGCAACGCAGGCGTGTGATTGTTCAACGATCGCGCGAGACTTCTCTGGGTAATTTAATTTCTGCGCGAGCAAGCGTGCTCCACAGGCGGTCGCGCTTTGATTCAAAAAATGAAACAGACTTCCTTTACGCTCGCCAGTGCTGGTGATGAAAAAATCGAGATGCCGCTTGGTTGAGTCATCAAGCAGCAGGTGCTTAGATATGTCGTAGTATTCGATGGTGGTGAGGTTTTTTACAACACCGCGTTGAGTGTCTTTTAAATAATTCAAAACCCCAGCGACAGCGTGCAACGCCCCATCAACAGCACTCAAGCCGAATGCGTTGAGCTGCTTGAGTTCAAAGAAGTCTTCAAACAAGCGAAGTGCATCCGACGATGATCGCAACACCCAAGAAGGCAGCGGCGAAACGCGCGGAATTAAGCTAAAATGGCTGCGGGCAAAATCGGTTAGGCGCTCGACATTTGCGCTTGGCACAATAATTTCACGAGGGTTCAGAGTTACCAATTCTTGTTCAAGATCAGCTAAGCTGAGTTTGCCTGTAAAACGAAACGCACCGGTTGAAACATCAACAAAGGCAAGGGTCCAAAGTCCGGCTTGAGTCGGGACTGCACACGAAAGCCAAGTCCCTGCGGGAGAGGTCGAGTCATCGTCTTCACCCAAATCACCGGGCACTGCAGGCGTTGCAATGCGAACAATGTCACGCTTAACGAGCCCTTTGGCGAGCTTTGGATCTTCAAGTTGGTCGCAAACAGCAACTTTGAAACCTGCGGCAATCGCTTTCTTGAGCGTGGCGCGATGATTCACAACCGGCACACCCGCCATTGGCACGGGATTATCGGAGTTTCTGTCGCGGCTTGTGAGGGTGAGCTGGCAAACTTCAGCGGCAATAACAGCGTCAGCCCCAAAAAGTTCGTAGAAATCTCCCATTCGAAAGAACAACAACCCATCTGGGACAGCGTCTTTTGCTTCTTTAAATTGGCGCATCATTGGGGTTTCCATCTGCGCCAAGGCGATTCCAGAGGCATGCTCTGCTGAAAGTTTTTCAAATGCGGTTTTGAGATGTGGTGAGAGATCTTGGCCTTGAGCTTGCAATGTTTTAAGGAGAGCGAGAGTCAGAGGATGTTGATTCATGTCGAAGACACTCCTTGATTTCAACCCTTGCAGTTGCTGAGAAGAGAAAAGCTCTTGGGCGATTCGCATCTACCAAGAGCTCGTATTCAACACACCTACGCGCAATCTAATTACTTTCGTGAAATGCTGCGCAGGTTGGCTTGCAAGACACGCTTACGGATGCGGATGTTTTTTGGAGTGATCTCAATCCACTCGTCTTCATCGATCCAGTCGATTGCCGACTCAAGCGACATCTTGGTGATTGGTGTCAGCTTGGTGCTTTCGTCGGTTCCTGCCGAACGCATGTTTGTCAGCTTCTTTTCGCGAATCACATTGACGTCGAGGTTGTTGTCACGATTGTTCTCGCCAACAACCATTCCTTCGTAAACTTCTTCGCCTTCACGCACGAACAAACGACCGCGATCTTCGAGACCATGCAGTGCGTACTCAGTTGTTTTTCCGTTGCGGTCTGCAATCAGGGCACCATTCTGGCGAACCAAGAAGCCTGTTTTTACAGGCTCCCAGCCTTCAAAGTAACTGGACATAATTCCTTCACCCTTGGTGTCGGTGAGGAAGGTGCTGCGGTAGCCGAGCAAACCACGGGTTGGAACCGAGAATTCGATACGAACACGGTTGCCGCCGATGGTGTTCATGTTCACCATGCGACCTTTACGCAAAGAAAGTTTCTCAGTGACAACGCCCACCGAGAAATCGGGAACGTCAACCACCACGTGTTCAATTGGATCGTGTTCAACACCGTCAATCATTTTGGTGATGACTTTCGGACGTGCCAGCATACATTCGCCACCGTCGCGACGAAGATTTTCCATCACAATAGAGATCTGAAGTTCACCGCGTGCCTTCAGGAAGAAGACTTCGGGAGTTTCAGTTTCTTCTATCCGCAGGGCAACGTTGTGCATCGCTTCTTTGGTCAGAAACTCAAATAGCTTGCGGCTTGTCAGTGGCTTGCCTTCACGGCCGGCCATCGGTGATGTGTTGACTGAAACTTCAACGCTGACCGTAGGTGGGTCAACCTGAATACGCTCAAGCGCTTCTTGTGTATTGGCGTCGGAAATGGTGTCGCCAATGGCGAGCTCAGTGAGGCCAGTTGCAACAATCGCAATATCGCCGGCGTCAATGCGATCAACATCTACTTGCTCGAGACCGCGGTATGCGCGCAGCTTCACAACTTTACAGGTTTGCGCTTTGCCGCTTTCGCCAATGACAGCAATATTCTGGTTGGTTGTCAGACTTCCGCGCTCAACTCGACCAATCACCAAACGACCCAAGTAGGGGTTGTAGGACAGGTTGTTGACCAGCATCTGCACAGGGCCATTCTCTTTGATGCGCGGAGGCTGTACGTGCTCGAGCACTGTGTCGAAAAGGTCTGCAAGATTTTCGGTTTTGACGTCGAGCTTTTTGCTCGCCCAGCCCTGGCGACCCGATGCGTAAAGGACAGGGAAATCGAGGTGGTGATCTTCGAACGAAAGTTCGAGAAACAGGTCGTGAATAGACTCAACAACTTCCTCAACCCGCGCGTCCGGGCGGTCAACCTTGTTGACCACAACAATCATCGACAAATGGCGCTGCAATGCTTTCTGCAGAACGAATCGAGTTTGTGGCAAACAGCCTTCTGCAGCGTCGACCAGAAGAATAGCCCCGTCGACCATCATAAGTGTACGTTCAACTTCTGCTCCGAAGTCGGCGTGTCCGGGGGTGTCGACGATATTGATGCGTGTGTCTTTGTAAACCATTGATGCGTTTTTCGCGGCAATCGTAATTCCGCGTTCACGTTCGAGGTCCATGCTGTCCATCACGCGTTCAGCAACGGCCTGGTGTGCTTGGAAGGTTCCTGCTTGCTGAAGCAGGCCATCGACCAACGTGGTTTTGCCATGGTCAACGTGTGCGATGATTGCAATATTACGGATGTTTTGATTGCTGCTCATAAAGCCCTCGATAAGTCTGCGAATCCCATACCCCGCAGGCGGAAGGAACACAAGCAATCAATTGTGTAGGATTTGTGCCAAGATTTCAGGAGTCTTTGGCCAGAATCTCGGAATAGATGTCAAGCATATGCTCTCCGACCTGGTTCCAGCTGAACTTACGCACCTGTTTGGAGCCGAACTGGATAAGCTTTTGAGCGATTTCTGGTTGCAATGCCTGAGCAATTTTTTCGGCAATATCGTTTGGCGAGAATGGATCGACGAGCAAAGCAGCGTCGCCCACAACCTCCGGGAGGCTTGACGTGCGGCTTGTCACAACAGGAGTTCCCGCCGCCATAGCTTCAAGTGGAGGAAACCCAAAGCCTTCATAAAAAGAGGGGTACACCAAAGCGCGTGAACTGCCGAACAGCTCTGCCAAATCGTGGTCAGAGATGTAGCCGCGAAAATCGACGTCGTTGCTGACCTCCGCTCGGCTGAATCCTGCATCAGCGAAGAGCGGGTTTTCACAGCCGACCACAGTGAGTTGGGTTCGGCTTGTGGGATTCGCCTTCTTGTAGATAGCAAAACCCTTGAGAAGCCCGCGGAGATTCTTTCGTGGCTCCAGAGAACCAACGAAAATTATCCTATCGTCGCGCTCGGAGTATGGCTTGTTGAATTCGTAAAAAATCGGGTCCACCGACCAATAAGTCAGGCGAATTCTGTCAACGTTGAGCTTGAGAAGCGAAAGAATGTCGTTTTTTGAATAATTTGAGTTGGTCACCACCAACGAGCTATTGCGCGCAATTTTTGGCACCAGCCAACGATAAATGCTGCGGAAGGTGAAGGAAAACCATGCGGGTTGCACCAAAAAACAAAGGTCATGGATGTTGACGATACTTTTTCCGCTGTAACTGATAGGCGCGAGATTTGCAGGACTGTGCAGGAGATCAACTTTATGCTTGCGCGCCAAGCGAGGCAGTTCAACCTGTTCCCAAATATGATTTCGAAACACTGTGCGTTGAGACAGTGGGCTTGTGACCAGTTGAACATTCGGGCGTTGCCATTCCGGTGCAAATAACTCACTTTCACCGGTAAAAAGGATAAAGTTGTATTCCTCTCCGAGCTCAATCACGCTGCGAAATAAGCGGTATGCAGAACGTTGTACGCCGGTTCGTTGAGCAACCAGGAAACGCCCATTGAGGCCAATTGTCTTCTTGTTTGAATTAGCAAATTTAAGCTCAGGCATCTGGGGTCTCACCCATAGTGGCGGAACTGTCCGCGACAAGCTTGTGCTGCAACGAATTCTCAGTTGAGAAAATTCTTTTATAAACCGCATGTGTGGCTTCTGCTGCCTTCGCCCAGGAATAGGATTTCACTAACTCTCGCCCGCGCTTGATACGATCAAGTTGCTCTGGGTTTTCCTGCAGAGCCCGCTCCAGGACTGTGGCGATGTCATCGGTATTTGAAGGATCAATGTAAAGGGCGCAGTCCTTCATGACCTCAGGAAGCGATGAGCAATTCGACACCACCACCGGAACTCCGCAGGCGGCGGCTTCGAGGGGAGGAAAACCGAATCCTTCGTAGATAGACGGGTAAACAAATAACTTTGCACCCGCGTATATGGCCGGCAGGGCTTCGTTGGGAACAAAGCGCAGGAAATGGAGATTGTGTTTCTTGTGATATTTTTCTGCGATTCCCAACAGCGAAGCATCGAAATCGGAGAGTAGCACCAGTGGTAAAGTGATTTTACTTTTACACCAAGCCTCAACCAGTCGCGCAATATTCTTGTGCGGTTTTTTGTTGCCTATTGAGAGAATGTAATGAGCAGGAAGCTCATATCTTTGCAGAGTCTTTTGCAAAGATGCGTCGTTCTTTTCGGGAGGCTTCTGAAAATTCTCACCAATTCCGTTGTGAATGACTTTGACATGCTCACGATTGGTTTGGAAAAAGTTGACAATTTCCTGCTGAGAAAAACTAGAGACGGTGATCACAGCCTTTGAGCTCTTTATTTTTCGTGCCAACAGAACGCTGTAATAGAGGCGATGGAAGATTGAATAGTTTTCTGAGAGCACCACATGGTTGAGGTCGTGAATTGTTGTGACGAGTGGCACGTGAGTCAAGAAAGGCACAATAAAACTGGGCGAATGGAAGAGATCGGGTTTGAGTCGAAGCAAGTGCCAAAACATTTCCAGTTGCCCGAGCCAGCTGATCCAGCTGGTTTTGAGGGTACGCAGTTGAATGTGTTCAGGCCATGAAAGATCGAGCAGTGGAGATGTTTCCACAACGAACAAAGTGAATCTGAACGGGCTCGAGATGTTGCGCAGATTGCGCACAAATTCATCGGTGTAGCGGGCAATTCCATGGCTTTGGTTTGCAACAACCACGCGGGCGTCAATAACGATATGTTTTTGCGGGAGAGTCGTCATTACGATTCACCTTGGTTTTGCTTGTTTTGAGCAAACTGCGCCAAGCTCGAGCGGCGCATAAAGTAAAGAGCTTTCAAATAAAGTGAGTGCTTATCGGTTGTCAGGACAGTGTGGTCCGGTGACTGCCTTCCGCGGCCCAGATAGATCCAATCATCACTCTCAAGAGCGTTGCTGACGATTTCATAAAATTCTTCTTCATCGATATGCCGCGAGCAGCTGCATGCGACATAAATTCCATTCACGGCAACGAGTCTTGAGGCTAGTTTGGAAAGCCGCTGATATGCGCGGCGTGCTTCCGGGACGTGCTTTGCTGACTTTGTAAATGCAGGAGGATCTGCAACAACAGCGGAAAAAGAACGTTTTTCTTTATTCAACTTTGAAAGAAGCTCGAAAAGGTCACCATGCATTTGTGTGATTTGAATTTTGTTTGGATCTTTTGAATTATCGGAGATATTCTTCGTGCATAATTCAAGCGCATCTTTGTCTTGATCTACAACTGTGAATTCGCGCACTCCAACTTGCGCACCCGCGCACGACCAAGCTCCTGCGTAACTACACAAATCAAGCATGCTCGAGGCATGAGAAGCAGTTAGAATTTTACCGAACAAAGTGAGATTCTCACGTTGATCAAGAAACAAACCTGTTTTTTGGCAACGCATGGGCCGAAAGCTCATTTGCAAGCCAGCCAGATTTGTCTTCACGAGCTCCATCGATTCGCCGCCATGTTGTGAATTTGCAGGACGTATCCAACGGGTGCGCTCCGGGAGTTTTTCCAAAGCTCGAATTTGCCCTGAGCTGCGTTCAAAAATGGGCTTATCGACGAGAGTCATCAGCGCTTGAGTCACTAACGGAAGAATAAAATCGCCCACAGGCGAGCCCGATTGCATGACAACCAATGGTCCGTAGTCGTCAATCACGATTCCCGGGATGCCATCTGCATCGCCGTGAACCCAGCGCAGCGCTTGAGCTTCATCGCCAAGCAGCGCTGTCTTGCGCCGACGCAATGCGGTGAGCTCTTCCGCAATCAAAATTTCAAGGGCTTTGCTCTCCAGCGTGTTTGATTTGAAGGCGGCTGCCCAGTGTTTGGGCAGAAGGCGGACAGCCATCAGTTGGTCGCGTGAGTATATACCGGGCAGTTGAGCCACTCCGACGCTGACAAACGAACAGCGCTCGGCACCTAAACCTGGGAATGAAAGGGGTTCGATTTGATTGCTATAGAGGCAGCTTTGGGCGCTGTGGAACTTTTGCCCTGCTTTAAACTTCACGGGTAGAACGGCATAGGATGTCGACATGCGGCCTCTTGTTCAAGAACGCCACATTCTTCTGATGCAGCGGGCTTTTCCTTGCAGCGAGGCTAAGTTAAGCTAGTCGTTTCCGCAAGGGAAGGAAGACACGGTCATGAACAAGATTATTCATACAACTCGCGAGTTGAATTTTGATATCCGGCAAACACCCGCGATGCCGCTTGCACGCAGAATTCTTATGGTCAGGCCAACTTATTTTCACGTCGAAAATCCTATCAACCCGCACATGCGTAAAGCGGATGGATCTTTGCACCTGCTTGATAAGGCAAAAGCGATGGCGGAGTGGGAAACTCTCAAGGCGACATACAAGAAGCTAGGGTTTCCTGTTTTCGAGGCAGACGCTCAACCTGGTCTGCCCGATATGGTTTTTTGCGCAAATCAGTCGCTGCCTTTTGTGACTCGAACTGGCGAAGCCAAAGCTGTGATGAGCAACATGGCCAACGACGTTCGTCACAAAGAGGTTTCAGCCATCCAGTCCGCCCTCGAGCGGGTTGGTTATCAAGCATTGGCGCTTCCCCAACGCTCTTCCACGACTCTTTTTGAGGGCATGGGTGATGCACTTTGGTTGCCCGGGCACCGTGTTCTTCTCGGCGGATACGGTCATCGGACCCACAAAGCGATTTACGAAGAGGTTGCTCAGAAGATAGATGCCACTGTTGTGGTTTTTGAACTCGCCAATCCCCGTTTTTATCACCTCGATACCTGTTTAAGTATCTTGGACTCAAGGTCTGCATTGGCCTGCCGTGACGCATTTACCGACGAGGGGTGGCAGCTGGTTCAGGCAATTTTCCCCAATCTCGTTGAAGTGTCTCTGCAGGAATCGGATTCCCCTGTCTTTGCCTGCAATGCCCATTGTCCAGACGGAAAGCATGTTTTGCTGCAGACAGGGGCGAAGACCACAGTGGCGGAGTTAAAGGCTGCGGGATTCGAACCCATTGAGCTATCGACCGAGGAATTCATCAAGTCCGGCGGATCGGTCTTCTGCATGAAGCTCCAGTTCTTTTAATACGCTCTGTTGCAGCCCTTCGGCATTTGGCATAGCGTCGAGGCTCCTCTGACCCGGCCGGTCGAGGGCTTGAACACAAACATAGGAAAAACGCTGATGCCAGCGCCAACAAACGCACAGCTCGTCGAGTTCTACAAGGACATGCTGCTTGCCCGTCGCTTCGAAGAGCGATGCGGCCAATTGTACGTACAGCAAAAATTTAGTGGCTTCTGTCACCTTTATATTGGCCAGGAGGCGGTTTCGACCGGAACCCTGAATGCCATCCGCAAAGGCCAGGACTACGTGATCAGTGGCTACCGTGACCACGTTCAACCTATCACCTTGGGCATGACGGCGCGTGAAGTGATGGCTGAAATGCTTGGCAAGGCGACAGGCTGCGCAAGTGGCCGCGGTGGTTCGATGCACATGTTCTCCTCCAAGCTGCGTTATTTGGGCGGTCACGGGATTGTTGGTGGACAAGTTCCGCTGGCAGCCGGAGCGGGTTGGAAAATCAAGTCGATGAAAGAAGACTTGGTGTGTTTGTGTTTCATGGGTGATGCCGCAATTAACCAGGGCCAGTTCCACGAAGCACTCAACATGGCTGCAATTTGGGATCTGCCGGTTGTGTTCATTATTGAAAACAACCTGTACGGCATGGGAACTGCAATTTCCCGCACGTGTTCATTGAACGTTCTCGCTGATCGCGCCAAGGGCTACAACATGCGGCAGGCGGTTGTGGATGGCCGGAATGTTTTGAACACTTATTCACAGATGTACGACATCATCGAAGAGACGCGCAAAACCAGCAAACCAATTCTGGTTGAAATGCAAACCTATCGCTTCCGTGGACACTCCATGTCCGACCCGCAAACCTATCGTACAAAAGAAGAAGTGGAAAGCGAGCGTCAGCAAGATTGCTTGCAGTCACTGCGTGATCACATGGTGGCTAATAAAGTTGCTACCGATGACGACTTTGACAAGTGGGAAGAAGAGATTGCAGAGATCGTTGAAGACTCTGTGACCTTCGCAGAGGAATCACCGGAGCCTGAACTGAGCACAATTTTTGATCACGTGCTTGCTCCATAATTCCACATCAATTGGTTTAAGAGGTTTCTGAACAATGGCCATCATTAGTTTGAGAGAAGCACTTCGTCAGGCGATGACCGAGGAAATGGAACGCGACCCAACCGTGTTCCTCATGGGCGAAGAGGTTGGCGAATACAACGGCGCATATAAAGTGTCGAAAGGTATGCTCGCCCAATTTGGTCCGATGAGAGTTGTCGATTCACCCATCTCCGAAGCCGGATTCTGTGGCTTGGGTGTTGGCGCTGCAATGGTTGGCATGCGTCCAATTATTGAGATGATGACTTGGAACTTCGCCATTCAGGCATTCGACCAAATCATCAATCATGCTGCCAAAATGTATTATATGAGCGGCGGTCAGTTCCCCATTCCAATGGTGATCCGCGGACCACATGGCGCAGCGCACATGCTTTCGGCGCAACACTCGCAATGCGTCGACCACATGCTCGTGAACGTTCCAGGGATGATTGTCATCAGTACGGTGATTCCAGCGGATGCTAAGGGTTTGATGAAGTCCGCAATCCGAAACAACAACCCAGTTTGTTTCCTGGAAAGCGAGATGACGTATGGCAAAGAAGGCGAAGTGCCTGAAGGCGAATACCTCATTCCAATTGGTGTTGGAGACATCAAACGCAAGGGCGATCATGTGACTTTGGTTGCATGGAACAAGATGGTTTATCTTGCTCTGGAAGTTGCCCAAGAGCTTGCTCAAGAGGGAATCGAGGTTGAAATCATCGACCCCCGCACCCTACAGCCTTTAGACGAGAATATGATCTTTGAATCTGTGCGGAAAACCCATCGTCTGGTTGTGTTGGAAGAAGGTTGGGGAATTTCAACCATCGGTAACTACATCGTCGATCGCACCGTGACTGAATGTTTCGATGATCTTGATGCACCGCCGGCGCGTGTCCACAACCACTTCGTTCCAATGCCCTACAACGAGAATTTGGAACACGAAGTGTTGCCAACAAAAGAACGCACCATTGAAGCAATTAAAAAGGTTCTCTACCGTTAATTTCGCAAGGCGAATCACACAAGGTGAATGCTATGGCAACTGTAATGGAAATGCCCAAGCTGTCTGACACAATGAAAGAAGGTGCCGTTGCGCGCTGGCTAAAAAAAGAAGGTGAGAAGGTCACAACAGGCATTCCTGTTGTGGAAATCGAAACCGACAAAGCGACAATGGAATTTGAGTCGCCAGCGTCCGGAACACTGATCAAGATTATCGTCGGTGATAAACAGACTTGCGAACTCAATGCACCTATTGCTGTTATCGGCAAAGCCGAGGAAAACTGGCAAGAGGCGGTGGACAAGTATTGGGCGAAAAAGAAGGGCGGTTCAACCGCTGCCAAAGCTCCTGCTGCGGCAGTTACCGCTGCAGCTCCAGCAGCTGCAACTCCAGCGAGTGCGCAAGCTGCAACTGCCGTGACCTCAACCATGGATCGCCTTCGCGTGAGCCCGCTTGCCAAGCGTGTGGCTGCCGATAAAGGCGTTGACCTTCGCACCGTGCAGGGTTCAGGTCCAAATGGTCGAATCGTGGTTCGCGATGTCGAAAATCTTTCGGGCGGATCCGCAGCAAGCGTTTCCTTGCCATCGTTTGCTTCCGCGCCAGCTTATGAAATGGAAAAACTCCCGCTGAGCATGATGCGCAAAACAATTGCGCGTCGCCTTGTAGAAAGCACCTCGACAGCTCCCCACTTCTATTTGACGGTGAGCCTCGATATGGGGCCTTTGCTTGCGTGGCGCAAAGCAACAATCGCTAAAGTGAGTGAAGCTGAGAAATTCTCGGTAAACGACCTTATCGTTTTCCTTGTCTCGCGAGCGCTTCGCAAGCATCCAAATATCAACTCCTCTTGGCAAGGCGAGTATATTGCACAGTACAACTCAGTTCATATGGGTGTTGCTGTGGCTCTGCCTGCAGGTTTGGTAACTCCAGTGGTTCGTCACGCCGACAAGCTCAGTCTGGTTCAAATTGCGCAGAAGAATCGCGAGCTCATCAAGCTTGCGCGTGATGGTAAATTGCAACCCGACGATTACTCAGGCGGCACATTTACAATTTCCAACTTGGGCATGAGTGGCATCGAAGAATTCACCGCCATCATTAATCCTCCGCAAGCAGCAATTCTTGCAGTTGGCACAACTATTCCAACACCAGTCGTGACCGAAGACGGTGAAATTGCTGTTGAGCAACGTATGAAAGTCACTCTCAGCTGCGACCACCGTGTGATTGACGGTGCTCAGGGAGCTGAGTTCCTCAAAACACTCAAGACCTTTGTTGAAGATCCCATGGCCTGCTTGTTCATGGGCTGATCTTGAACCTTTGGGTTGATTTGCCAGGAATGCTCTGTGGGGCGTGGTGCTCCACAGAGCATTTTGGTTTATGATTCAGATCGATTCGAAAATCTGGGAGAACTTTTCATGAGCAACGACCGCAATAAAAAGCCACAGGTTCAAATGAGCGGTGACGTGCGTCTGAATGTGTTTCTTCAGGAGCACGGTGTGGCTTCGCGCCGTAAAGCTGACGAGTTGATATCCTCGGGCATGGTCAAGGTGAATGGAAAATCTGTCACCCAGTTGGGCGCGCGTATTTCGCGCGATGATAGGGTTCATGTGCACGGAAAGTTGGTTGGCACAAAGAGCCTGCCCAAGGTTGTCTATATCTTGAATAAACCCGACATGTGCCTCACGACACGGTTCGATGTAAAAGCCCGTCGGACCATTTTCGATCTTCCCTCGGTAAAAAACTTGCCGCCGAATGTGCAAGCGGTTGGACGACTTGATTATCGCAGCGAGGGATTGTTGCTTCTGACTAACGATGGGGATCTCGCTTACGCACTCACTCACCCGCGGTTTTCTGTCGAAAAAACTTATGCAGTTTTGGTTTCTGATGGGGTCACTATTGAGGACGTCGAGAAACTTCGTGCCGGTGTCATGCTCGACGATGGATTGGCAAAAGCAGTCAGCGTGCGCATGGGCAACAAAGAACGCATGGGTGCAACTCGTGGGCAATGGCTTGAGTTGGTTGTGACTGAAGGGCGCAATCGTCTGATTCGTCGCATGGCTGAGGCGATTGGTTTGAAGGTGGTCAGGCTTGTGCGTGTTGCTGTTGGTGAAATTCTCTTGCCAGCAACACTCAAGCCGGGTTTCGCACTTCCTGTTGATGCAGATGGACTTGAGCAGCTTGAACTAATCAAGGCTGACATGATGCAGGCTTTAGGCTCGAATACACGCGCATCATCGAATCATTTAGATGATGCAACGCGCACCAAACGAAAAATGAAGCGCCAGTTGAAACTCAACGACGAAGAATATGCATTGGAAGCATCACGTCGTTCAGCTGAAGCTGCAGACAAGCGGCGATTGCGAAATGACGCGCAGAAGAAACAGGAAGACGCCCTTGTGGAATCTGCGCCGATGCCTCGCCCTCGGCGTGAGAGAACCGATGGTCCGCACAGCCGCGTGGCAATCGTGGGGCAGACTCCGATCGTCCACAGCCGCGCGGAAATCGTGCGGCCGGTTCCGATCGTCCACAGCCGCGTGGCAATCGTGGTGCAGACTCCGATCGTCCACAGCCGCGTGGCAATCGTGGTGCAGACTCCAATCGTCCGCAGCCGCGTGGCAATCGTGCGGCCGGTTCCGATCGTCCACAATCGCGCCCCACATCACGGAGCTCGACGGGCCAAAAGCGCCGGTAAGGTTTCCGATTATTCCTAAAAATCATTCGTTTCTGCTTGCCAATTTCTCGCAGGTTTTTTGCCTGACAAGAAATTGGCAAGCAGCAAGCTCACTCTCATCATTGGCGCTAAAATGGTCTCGCAGTTTGGGAACGATGTTGCGGACAAATTGAATGAGGAGTGGGTTTTATGTTGACTCGAAATATTCGCCTTGGAACGCTGGGTTTGTTTACTGCAGCAGCATTGATTGCAGGATCGTGCGGCAAAAAAAAGTCGAGTGGTGGAGATGAAAGCAAGTCAGGTGGTGCAACATTTGCGATTTCCGGGCAGTTGGCATTGGGTTCAACTTTGAATCTTGAAGCTGCATCGGCTCCAAACACAATCTATGCAATTCCTGCAAATACTATTGAAAACATCTATAGCTTCAGCAAAGAAAATTTAAAAACATTTTCAGTTGGCAGCGATGGTAAATTTTCTGCGAACATCGATGCGAGCAAAGGCGATTACCTGTTGGTTGCCGTCGATAGCACTGCATCGAATCGGCTTGATGGCGTGCGCGGTGTTCTTTCTCTGAAAGACGATAGTGGTTCGTTGATGAGAATTCCAGCGGCTGAAGGCAAAGGTTCTGTCGACATGGGAACAATGTCGGCTGATGGATCGGGTAAAGAATATACATCGGCGAAAAAGACCGATGATGTTGCATCTTCATTTTCACTCGATTTGAGCAAGATGAAAGAGCTGGCACGCACCGACGATTCGGCCCGCCAGCTGATCAATGTGGTTGCCAACATCAAAGACAATGGCGATTATTTCTTTGCTAAGCCTTACATGGTTTTCAATGCGAATATTCAAAAGCTGAATGGTGTTGCGAGCGCGGCAACCGACTTTTCTTACAACGGATATGGCCTTTATTTCATCTCAAAATGGACAGGTGTGAAACCTGAAGATTTCTGTAATGGTTCGAGCGCAGCACACAAAATTGAGTTGACTCCGCCAGCAAATGCAACACTTCCTACTCTGTGCAAGAAAAATAATGACAATTGTGCTGATAAAGTTTCCTACGCAACTCTGAGCAACCTCAACACCGGGGCTTTGGTTTCGGAAGGTGGGAGTCGAAGCTCCTGCTACAGTTCTTCTTATGCTGCAGACGGACAATTCTACATTGCAAAAGAAAGCCGTCCGGGCGGATTCGAAGGACCATTTGGCTTCAATTGGGGTGGTGGTGGATACAACGGCCAGATGCCTGCGGGTCAATGGGTGTTAAAGTTGGATGGAAGTGAAGTGGGTCGTTATGATCTGGCTGCTGCTTCGCCTCTCAATGCCTCAAGCAAGATCACGGTCTATATCCCAAGCGTGAAGGCCGTCAGCAATGCTTCTGGCACAATCACCACACTTGAGGTGGAATGGTATCTTCTCAACGCCGCAGGACAATATGAGAAGCTCACCGACACATCTTCGTTGGTCAGAAATGCGCGCGAGATTGGCTACGAAATCGCAAACTACTCGAACGGTTGTTCGAGCAAGGCGCTGTTCAACCAATTCTCCAACACATCCGCAACTCCTATGACAGCCGATGTGAGTTCGTTTGCTGCGGCAATGCCACCTTCAAGCGGCAGCTGGACGGGTTGTAAGGCGGAATCAATTGCTATCACCTACACCATGAATGGTGTGTCATATCGCTTCGACTATCGTCCTTGGTATTGATTCCGACGATTTTCGAAGGGCAACACGTTGTCAAGGAGTGACCCGGTATGCCCGATCGAAAAAATCGAACCTCGAGGACCACCCGGAGCCTCCATGGCACGACTCCGTTTGGCAGGATGAGTTTTTTGCCACACCTAGACTTCGTTCGAAGGCTTCTTCTAACCATTCGTAGATTCTGAGTTTTTTCAAAAAAGACTCAGTTAAAGCGTTTCGGGCCCGAATCAAGAGATGTGCGAAAATGTTTAGGAAAGTCGAATGCAGGCGTGGAAGAGAGTCACAGGGATGGCCTCACTGCTGTTGGTGTGTTGCTCGCAGAGCAAGAACCCAACTGCAGCACTTGTGCCTGTGAAAATCTCGCTTGTATTTGATTCATCGCAAGGGCCTGAGACAGATCAGTCGAAGGCTTTGAAAGAAACACTCGGCGCCAGTTCAAACTTGGCGTCGAGCGTTGATTCAACGACTTTAGTTTCTGATGCGACACGGATTGCGATTCCACCTATCAAATTGCTGAACGACCCAGACAAAAACTTCACATTCAAACGCTCAAAACGCTGGCTTTCTTATCGCTTGAGCAGGGAAAATGAAGTCCTTAAGAGCGACTCACTCTTAATCAAAGATCGAGATATTTTCGAACTAGCACCGATTGAACTGGAAGCAAAAGCGGGCGAGCAGCTGAAAGCAGTTGTGAGTCTCATGCAAGTCGATTTCATGAACGAAAGCGACGCAGCAAATTTCTGCAAAACCGGTGCGCCTGGCTACGTGCGGACATGGAATTCGGAAAGCAGTTACAAGGTGGGTGAAAGCGGAGAATGGGCGGTTGTGATGAACGAAACCGGACGTTCAACGCTCGCCATGAGTGCTGTGAAACTAGAGCAGGCACTTGTTCAGAAATTAAAGACGGATGACATTAAAATATTTTTAACCGACACACTCAATAACCGCATGATGGATGCTCAGTTGTGCGATCCTGGTCAATTGAACGTTCACAATGTCCCCAAAGAGGATGCCTTTGGGAGAATTTTAGCGTTCTCTAAGCCGCTTAAAAATTATCAGTTCGTGCTTTCTGCGGCGGGAAATTTAATTTCACTTCTCCCTTCGGACGACGAAGAAGGAGCTGATGAGGCACTGTCCGATCCCGAGGCGGTTGTTTCAACTCTCAACGTGACACAGGGATTTCGAGTTGTGAAACCCGAGGTTGGCCGCTGGTTTCTTTCGCGCACGCATCTTGAGAAAATTCTCCCACTCGGATGGAACGACATTGAGCCAAGAGTTGATGAATTTATTCTGGCGGGTGGCGCGGAAGATGGTTTCATTAATAAACAAGAATATGATGCAAAGAAAAATCTGGTGCAATATAAAACACCAGATGGCGCAGATGCAAAGTTATTGCTCATGACAGCTGATCAAGCGTGCCCTAGTGAAGAGAGTGGGTATGTCAGCGCAGTTCCTCTTACATATGACTCGCGAATTGTGGATGGAAAGAAACTCAAAGTCTGTATTCGCGTTGCCAATAGTTCAGGAAATTTTCTCATTGCAGAGTCAAAGGCATTCGTTGTGGATCTGACACCAGCCTCAGCGCCAACAATTTCAGTTGCCGCTTTGTCTGATACCTACATTAACCTCAACGAGAACAATGCGGGTTTCAAAGTTCAGGTGAGCGGCGAGCCTGGAGCTTCTTACAGCATTAAGTGTAGCGCAGGAAACTGCAACTTCACTCCCGTGGGCGACGGTGTGGTAAATTCAGGTGTCGTGACAGGTCGTTTCAATTCTGCCGGTGTCGCGGAAACAGGTGTTAAAATTTCGTCAGGAACTTCTGTTGTTTTTGTTGCGACACAAACTGATATCGCTGGTAACCCCGAATCTCTGCTCAAAGAGTTGTCTGGAAATGTTGATCTTGCTGCTCCGAGCTTAGTTTTAAGCGATGGGACGCTGAGTTTGATGAACAATGTGTTTTTTACTGCCGATGTTTCTTCGACTTTTTCTGGTACATGTGAATCAGGGTTAACGGTGACGCTGCTGGGCGATGTCCAGTCGGGGCAAACTTCTACCTGCGCTGGCAGCAGCGCTGGCAGCAGCGGTGGCGGCAGTTTTTCCTTCTCGTTGATTAAATTGAGTGCAGGAACCGGCAACAAGAAGATGAGAGCTCGGCAGGTTGATGCGGCTGGAAATGAGGGCTTCTCTTCTGAACTGACTGTGAAGCTTTCATCCCCCCCGGCAACACCGACGTCTTCAAGTACGGCGATAGCTACGGCAACACCGACGTCATCAAGTACGGCGACAGCTACGGCAACACCGACGTCATCAAGTACGCCGACAGCTACGCCGGTAGGCACCAGCCCGCTAACTCCGACCATCACAAGTCCTGTTTCGTTGACGAAGCTCCGTGGCGTTTTGTCGGGAACCTGTGATTTCGCAACGGGGAACACAACTACGGCAACAACGACACTGGGGCAGATTATTAAAGTCGAATGCACTGCCGCATCGGGGTTGGCTGTTGTGATTGACCTGCCAGCAGGTCCGGCAACCACTTTCACGGTTGACATCAAAACCACCAACGCCACAGGGCAATCAGCAATGTTGGGACAAAGTGTGAACCGCACGGCATTCGTATGTCCCGCAGGTTATGTTGCTGTTCCGGGATATCCAAGCTCTGGGACAAGCGTAAAACTTGGCAGTGGTTCGTCGTCCGTTGGCAATTCCGATCCTTCGTTGGATCCTTCAAAAGACTTTTGTGTCATGAAGTATCCTGCGAAATACAATGGTTCAGGTGCTGCTGTGAGCCAACCAAACAGTCTCCCTTGGGTGAATATTCCTAGGGGCTCCAACTCAACGGGCACAACGGGCACACCGGGCACACCGGGCACAACGGGCACACCGGGCACGCCGGGCAGCGCCATACAAAAAAATTTGGAAGGTGTCAGAGCGAACTGGAGTGGGGGAATTGTTGGCTCAGGAATTCTCAATCGCGGTCATTCCGATGGATCTCCTGCGCAAATTCTCGATCATTCTCCCGATGACCTCAATGCTTACATTGGAACCGGCGATGCAGCGGTGGCCATTAAACCCTGGGATCAGTGGGGAAGTACAACACCAGACCCAGGTGCAGATCAAAAGCGAACACATATGTTATCGAACGGTGAGGTGATTTGGGATTTTTCCGGGAATATTTGGCAGTGGGTGCGCGATGACATCAGTACTTTGGGCGTTGATTTCACAGGTGTGACGAATGATTTGGACGTTTCTGTGCTCACAGGAACAAACCAAATGATTTTTGGCACTGGGTTGACTCTGAGCAGCCCTTCAACAAAAAATCTGGGCCGTTTTGTTGTGCCAGCTTCTGCAAATGCCGCAACACTTTCTGGCGCGGCATTTGCTCGAGGTGGAGCATTTGATTCAAATGATGCAGCAGGGCTGTACGCGGCTAATTTGAGCTTTAATCCTTCGATCGTCAGTGATCGTGTCGGTTTCCGTTGTGTGGCAGCTCCTCTCGGCACAGGCACTGTTGCTTCTGGCGCGGTCTCAAGCACATCAACACCGTGAGCTTCATAAACTCATTTGCAAACCCACAACTCAAAAAAAAAGCGCCCCTTTCGGGGCACCTTTCTTTTGAGCGCAGGAAAATTTTCCTGGATCTGCAACGAGCGCACGACATCACATGTCGAAATCACCCATGCCGCCCATACCACCCATGCCACCCATGCCGCCCATACCGGCGCCTGCTCCAGCAGTTTCTTTCTTGGGCTTCTCTGAGATCATTGCGTCTGTTGTCAGCAACAAACTTGAAACCGAGCTTGCATTTTGCAGAGCGCAACGAGTCACCTTCACAGGGTCGATAACGCCAGCGCCAAGAAGGTCTTCATACTTCTCAGTTAAAGCATTGAAGCCCCAGCTTGGGTTGCTGTTGCTGAGAATCTTGTCGACAACAACGCTCGACTCGAATCCACCGTTGGTAGAAATGATTCGCACAGGCTCTTCAAGAGCGCGACGAACAAGTTCGATTCCAGCGTTTTGCTCTGGGTTGTCGCCCTTGAGTGTGCTGAGTTCGGTTGAGCTTCTCAAAAGCGCAACGCCACCACCGGCAACAATTCCTTCTGCGACTGCAGCGCGGGTTGCGTTCAGAGCGTCTTCAACACGAGCCTTTTTCTCTTTGAGTTCGATTTCGGTTGCTGCACCGAGACGAATCACCGCAACACCACCTGCAAGTTTCGCAAGGCGCTCTTGGAGTTTTTCGCGATCGTAGTCGGACGTTGTTTTCTCAATTTGACCGCGAATTTCTGCCACACGAGCTTTGATGCTGGTGTCTTTGCCTTTGCCGCCGGTGATCACCGAGTTGTCTTTGTCGACAACAATCTTGGCAGCTTGGCCGAGCTCAGCCACACCCGTGGTTTCAAGCTTCATGCCGAGATCTTCAGAAATAACAGTACCGCCAGTGAGAATAGCAATGTCTTCAAGCATCGCCTTGCGACGATCACCGAAGCCCGGTGCCTTCACGGCGCAAACTTTAAGATTGCCCGACAAACGGTTGAGCACAAGAGTTGCAAGTGCTTCGCCTTCAACATCTTCGGCGATGATGAGCAATGGACGGCCACTGCGTGCGACTTGCTCAAGAAGTGGGATCATGTCTTTCATGCTGGTGATCTTCTTTTCGAAGAGCAGAATGAATGGATTTTCCAAGACAGCCTCAAGACGCTCTTGATCGGTGACGAAATAAGGTGACAAGTAGCCGCGATCAAATTGCATACCTTCAACAACGTCAACGTAAGTTTCAATTCCCTTGGCTTCTTCAACGGTAATCACACCGTCTTTACCAACACGATCCATAGCTTCAGCAATCATCTTGCCGATGGTTGCGTCGTTGTTCGCCGAGATGGTTGCCACTTGAGCGATCTCGTTGTTGTTCTTGACTGGGCGAGCCACTTTGCGGAGATTTTCGGTGACAACCACAACCGCTTTGTCGATGCCGCGCTTGAGTTCCATTGGGTTGTGGCCAGCTGCGAGCATCTTGAAGCCTTCACGGTAGATGGCTTGTGCAAGTACCGTGGCTGTGGTTGTGCCGTCGCCGCTGTCGTCGTTGGTTTTGGAAGCAACTTCCTTCACCATCTGTGCGCCCATATTTTCGAACTTGTCTTCAAGTTCGATTTCCTTTGCAACCGTAACACCATCTTTGGTGATGAGCGGTGCACCGAAGGATTTTTCAATCAAAACGTTGCGGCCCTTTGGTCCGAGAGTCACTTTGACCGCGTTGGCAAGCGTGTTTACGCCGTTGAGAATTTTCTTTTGCGCGGTTTCGCTGAAACTGATCATTTTAGCTGCCATGTAGCACGCTCCTTATTAAAAAATGTTTTGACTTAGCCTTCCATCACCGCAAGAACTTCTTCTTCTTTGACAAGAAGTTGCTCGACGCCGTCGATCTTTACTTCGGTTCCACTCCACTTTCCGAAAAGAACGCGGTCACCGACTTTAACTTCGAGTGGACGGCGGGTGCCGTTTTCAAGAATCTTGCCGTTGCCAACCGCAATCACGCGGCCTTCTGCAGGCTTTTCTTTGGCGTTGTCGGGAATAAGAATCCCACCAGCGGTTTTTTGCTCGGCTTCAATGCGTTGAACAAGAATGCGGTCATTCAAAGGACGGATCGACTTTGCCATGTGGCCTCCCTCTATGGACAATTCAGAGATGCTTTTATGAATGGGGCTCATACCCCAATCTCGTGATGCGCGAAAGGCTAAGCGGCTTCAAAGTGGTGTCAAGTGAGGGCTCAGCAAAGGACCGTGTCTTTGCGGAAGTTGCTTTCGTCAAATTGCGGGTAATCTAATGAAAAATGGATGCCCCGACTTTCTTTTCGAGAGCGAGCGCATTGGATGGTCAGAGACGCGACTGCTGCAAGATTGCGCACTTCAATAAGTGGGCGGCTAGGAACGACATCCCAGTAGTAGTTCTCAATTTCCTCTGAGATTTGCCTAATCCGCGCCGCAGCGCGAGCAAGCCGTTTGTCTGAACGCACGATACCAACATAGTTCCACATCGTGCGGCGGATTTCGTCCCAAAGCTGACTGACCACAACCATTTCGTCGGGTTCTGCAGCCTTGCCAAGTTGCCACTTAGGCACGCGCGGGTGGGGGTTCTCCTTGATGTTGTTCCAAAGTCCTTCGACGTCTTGAGAGATAAATTCCGCAAAAGCCAAGCCTTCGAGCAAAGAATTTGAGGCAAGGCGGTTTGCGCCATGGAGGCCTGTGCATGCGACTTCACCGAGTGCCCAAAGCGCTTTGATTCCTGTCCGACCCCGTGAATCAGTGACAACACCGCCACAGCTGTAGTGAGCGGCAGGAACAACGGGAATGGCTTCTTTGGTGATGTCGATCCCAAGGTCCAAGCAAGTTGCATAGATGTTTGGAAAGTGCTGACGGACAAAATCCGCAGGCTTATGCGAGATATCGAGCAGTACATAAGGTTCGCCGGTGCGTTTGATTTCGGCATCGATCGCACGCGCAACAATGTCGCGAGGGGCCAATTCCTTGCGCGGATCGACACGCTCCATAAAGCGCTCGCCTTTGCGCGAAAGTAGAATTCCGCCTTCGCCGCGGATAGCTTCAGTGATGAGGAAGTTTTTTTCTTTGGCGCTGTAGAGACATGTTGGATGGAATTGCATGAACTCTAGGTTTGCCACCCGAGCCCCGGCGCGCCAAGCCATTGCAACCCCGTCGCCTGAGGCGATATCCGGATTCGAAGTATAAAGATAAAGCTTGCCATGCCCGCCGGTGGCTAAGAAGGTGCCCTTCGCCAAAAACGAACGCACTTCCCGTTGCTGCTCATCCAAGATGTAGGCCCCGAGGGCGCGATTGCGAGAGAAATCTGGGCAGGCTTTGTCGGTCACAATGAGATCAATGCAAGTGTGAAATTCAAAAATGCTGATGTTTGGGTTCTGTCGGAGCATTTCTGTGAGTGCCTTTTGCACAGCCATGCCGGTCATGTCGTCGGCATGGATAATTCGCCGCGCACTGTGTCCGCCTTCGCGGGTGAGGTGATATTCAAAATCCGGACTCTTCTCATCCGAGGGGGTAAACTGAACTCCCATTTTAATGAGTTGCTCAATGCATTGTGGACCCGCTCCTACCACCTTTCGCACCACCTCTTCGTGGCAGAGGCCAGCTCCTGCGACGATTGTGTCCTGGGTGTGCGATTCGTAGCTGTCCTGCTCCAGAAAAACACTGGCTATACCGCCCTGTGCATATCGTGTGTTGGTTTCGCCGAGAGTTTCCTTGCATGCAATTGCCACTCGACCCAAGCGAGCTAATTTCAGTGCCAATGAGGCGCCCGCGATACCGCTGCCAATGATCAAGAAGTCAAAAGAAAGGTCTTCGCCGACCGACAGAAATTTTTCACCTTGCATGTGCACTCCTCGAAATAACCGTCCGGCCTTGCTCCTGCGGAATCCAACCGGATATACTCCCCCGGCGTTCTTTGTCTTAAACGGGGAGAGGTCGACTTCTATGACACAAAATTCAGTTAAGCGCATGCTTCCAGCACTCGTCTTGGTATCGGCTGGCCTTGTTTCTGCCTGCCAGACCACCCAAGGGA
The DNA here is from genome assembly GCA_009918675.1 of bacterium. Lineage (GTDB taxonomy): Bacteria > Bdellovibrionota_B > Oligoflexia > Silvanigrellales > Silvanigrellaceae > RFOM01. Next base: position 1,138 of record RGDM01000029.1, on the reverse strand, counting down.
ATTACGCAGACCCAAACAAACTCGAAATTGTTGATGATAAATGGAACGAATCTGATGCCCGCCTGACCGGTGAGGAGATGATTCGCTCGTGTCTTGCAAAGCGTTGGTTGCCTGAATTTTCCCGCGAGAATCAAGGCAAACGTCCGTTTGTGTTGGTCGACGATTTTGAAAATCGCACCTCTGAGCAAATTGATACCAAGGCAATTTTTGAGTCCGTACGCAACGAGCTTATCAACAGCGGACGCGTGCGCTTCTTGGATGGTGCGCAACGGCAGAAGATTCTTGATGAGTACAAGTATCAACAGTCTGGAGTTGTGAAACAGGGCAATGCCAAAGGTCCTGGTAAACAGCACTCCGCTGATTTCTTCCTTGTCGGTGCACTTTCAAGCATCGTTGCCGAGGCAGATGGCTACAAGACGGTGACTTACCAGGTTGAAATGCGAATGACCAACATTGAAACCTCTGAAATTGTTTGGACAGAGGTGAAGAAACTTAAGAAACAGTTCCGTCGCAGCAAGTTCGGCCTCTGAGCTGGACAGCCTGGCGCGCTGCAATTATGTAATGCACCTTGACGGGGATCCCGCGCTGGGCGCGATTGGTGTGGGACAACTGACTGAAAATATTTCGTTCGAGGTCAATCAAAATGGATAAAAACGCACTCACTGCAAAAGTCAAAGAAGGCATGGAAAAATCTATCAAGTCTCTGCAAGACGATTTGACTAAAATCCGGACGGGTCGTGCCTCGACAAACCTTCTCGACGATGTTCGAGTTGAATCCTACGGCTCGCGCGTTCCATTGAATCAGGTTGCAACCCTCGCAACTCCCGAACCACGCTTAATCACTGTGAACCCCTTCGACAAATCTCAATTGACGGCAATTGAGAAGGCAATTCTGACCTCTGGACTTGGTTACACTCCAAACAACGATGGCAAAATCATCCGCGTCCCAATTCCAGCTTTATCTGAGGAGCGCCGTAAAGATATCGCCAAGCAGGTTAAGAAAATTGGCGAAGAGGCGAAGGTTGCTGTGCGTCATCATCGCCAAGAAGGCAATACCAAAGCAAAGGCTGCTCAAAAGGAGCACGGTTGGTCGGAAGATGAAGTGAAGCGCAGCGGCGATGAAATTCAAAAACTCACT
>RGDM01000028.1 GCA_009918675.1 bacterium | reverse complement strand
CCCGCTGACACCTGGATGGATGCTCAGAGAAATCTACCGACCGGGAAGCAGGTGGCTTGCAGCCCGCGTGCCGACCGCGCTTTTGAAATTCAATCTTTCTGGATAGCAGCACTTGCACGCTGGACGAAGTTGCTTGCTACAAGTCATGATCACGCAAAGCATGCTGAGCTCTTTAATGCAGCTATTGTACAAGGTCTTGCAACTCTGCGAGCGCGTTACTTTAATCCGGTCACCTTCCGATGGGCAGACACCCTGCGCCCCGATGACACTCCTGACTTTAGTCTGCGGCCAAATATCCTTTTGGGGTTTTCCGCACTCGAGCAGGCAGGCTGTTTAAAGGACCTTCTTGATGAAAATGAACTGAAGCAGTCGATGAAGAATCTTGTCGATGCCGATCTCATTGTTCATTATGGTGTGCGCACCCTAAGCCCAGAATCTTCAGTGAAGCATCCGTTGCCCATCAATGAGCTTCTTTCTGACGAGACTGCTTATATTTATGAAAACAAAATCCACTTTCATCCTTATCACGAGTTTGGCAGTCGACAGGGAATGGAACACCCAGATTGGGCCTACCACAACGGAACCATTTGGCCTTGGCTCAGCCACAGCGCCTATGAAATGCTGATCCGCTGCGGGTTGCGCGATGAAGCAAATCAACTTTTTGAGACGCTTGTTTGGTACGCCAGCGAAGGTCCGTTGGGAGGTGCGCTGCCAGAGCTCCTTGATGGTGTCTCGAATCACTCACAGTGGAGCTGGCCAAAAGGCGCTCCTCATCAGGCTTGGAGCGAAGCAGCATTTATTCATATCTTTGTCGAAGAGATGCTGGGAATTCAGGTGAAAAATTCTGGGTCCTATATTCAAATCGACACATGTTTATGGCACAGACTGCCTGCCTTCTCATTTGAATTCGCGCTCAAGGACTGCAGAATTTTCGTTGCGCATCGGAAAACTTCCATCCTCGTGAAGATTCAGGGGGCGGAGCAAGAGAAGACATTGACTCTGGAATTCTTTGATTCCTCCAAGCCACATCAAGGCAAATTGACACATGCGCTTTCAGCACATCGGCCGTTCGAAGCAACTCTGTCACTTTCATAAACTTCGAAAAACGATTCCTTCCAGCAGACGCGATACTTGTTCTCAAGGACTCGAATGCAAGGAGGAACACGCCATGAAGCATGAGCTGAACCTTGATCAGAGGCCGCGGTCGAACGGGCAGATTAAGAAATTCTTTATTGCAGGGCCGCGCACCGAGCTCTTCGCAGAGCAAATCGAGAATCTTTGGAATCATCTTTACAACGATGCTCGTTCAATTCTCCGCCGCGAAGAACCACGCCATATTCATCCAAAAATTGACGTGCTTGCGAATCAAAACCTCTATGACATCCGTGTTGATCTGCCAGGCGTCGATGCAAATAGCATCGAGCTTCAAGGGGAAGGCAAAAGACTTCACATTAAGGCAAAACGCCGCTGTGAGGAATCTGCCGACTTAAGGATGGCTCACTGCGAACACCGCTCAGAAACTTATGAACGCGATATTCGCTTAGCCGAGGACGCAGTCGTCGAGGAAAAATCGGCAACTTTTGCAGATGGCATATTGACAATTCGAATCCCGAGAAAAGCAGCATAATTTAAACGAGGTGACACATGCGCGTGCTGAAATTCAAGACCGCGAAAAAATCGACTCGCCTGCTTTATCGATCCTGTTTTTCTTCTGTGGCAATGTTAGGCTTGCTTTCGGTTTATCAGCACGCAGCCCAAGCTGCAGAAGCTCCAACAGTCACACGCGCACCTGCTCCGGTTGAACATGTCTTCGTACCTCAGGGGTTCGATGACAACGACAATGCAGAAATTATTATCCAAGGACGTTTCCCAAATGCCTGCATGAAAACAGGGCCAGTTGAGAAATCAATTGACACACAAAAACGCACGATCCGACTCCGTCCGCAAGTCTACGTCTATCGCGGAGAACCATGTGCACAAGTGATCATCCCGTTTACGCAAAGGGTGACCTTTGGAACACTAAAGGAAGGAACGTGGAGAATTGAAGTTGAAGGAATGCCATCTGTGGCCCCGCTTCCGCTTGTTGTCTCACGTGCACGCACAGCAGCTCCCGACGACTATCTTTACGCGCCCGTTGAAGATGTTGTGCTGCTCCCAGGTGCGCTTGGGAGTCAGCAAAAGCTCGTTTTGAGCGGAAACTGGCCGCTCATCAGTGGTTCTGGCTGCTTTGCACTGAAGCGAATCCAAACTGATTTAGGCGCTGACAACACGCTTGTTGTGCGCCCCATTGCAGAACTTCAAAGCGCCGACCAATGCGATCCAAGCTCCTTACGCAAGCGAGCATTCCAGTCAACTGTAAACCTCGAGGCCCCACTGAAGGTTGACTCACTGATTCACGTTCGAGTTTTAAATGGGGAGTCGCTGAACAAGTTTTACGAAGCACTCTGATGCACGAGCAACGAGCCGATCATTCTTAAACTTTGAATGGGAGGATCAATCAGCATGGCTCACAAGCTTTTTTCCAGTGACAACATTTCTTCCCTGTCTTTGCTCACACTGCCCTTTCTTGCTGCATGCCAAGGTGTAGGCACACAAGAAGGCAAAAAGCTTTCACATGTGAATATTGTAGGCGGTCATCCGGTCAGCATCAACTCAAACGATGCGCGCAGACTTTCCACAGTTGCTTTAACCACCGATCATCGCAGTGCGCGACAAACCAATGCGAATCCATTGTTTGATATTGGCCGCTCATTCTGTTCTGCAACCATCATCTCGCCGCGCGCATTGATGACAGCAGCACATTGCATTCAAGATTTCGATCAACAAACCTACACTAAGAGCTCGGCATTTATTTTGCCCTCGAGTAAAGATTTTATTGCATATTTCGGACTCAAAGTGACTCGCGACGGACATTGGATGCGCGCCAAGAAGGTCATTCCCCATCCCGATTGGGATCCAGATGCAACCTTAAGTGGGAATCCTTCCAAACCAGCGCACGATATTGGAATCGTGATTTTGGAGTCTGACATTCCAGAAGGCTACCAACCGGTTGAAGTTGCGTCTGAGGATTACATCCTCCGAGAAAAACAAAAAGTGAGTTTAGTTGGCTTCGGCGTCACGTTAAGCCGGCGCAATAACAACACAGGTACATTGCGAGAAGTTGAACTGCCGCTTCAAAATGTCGATACCCGTGCGCAAACTCTCAACGTTGGCTCGTTTATGAAGGGCGCGTGTGCGGGTGATTCGGGTGGGCCTATGTATGTACGAGATACGAGCGGTAAATGGACTGTTATTGGGGTCACATCGGCGGGTGTTGAAATTTTTCAGACCTGCATGGGTGTAGATAATTCGTACACAGACGCACGCCCAAATAAAAGCTGGATTCGAAGTGTCCTGAGAGAAAACGGAACGGATCTGTTGTGAGAATTAGTTACCAGCGGTGATTCCTGCGGACACAAGGTCGTGCAACCGCAGGAGTCCGAGCGCTCTTCCATTCGCATCAACAATTGGCACAGCATTGAGCGGACGTGGACGATTCTCCATTAATTGCAGAGCTTCCATGGCTAACGTTCCGGGCAGAAGTGTGATTGGATTCGAATTCATAAGATCGACAACGCTGCACTCGAATACGGATGGGCCGTGCTCTTCCATGGCCATGCGCAAATCGCGCTCGCCGATAAACCCGAGCATTTTATCTTCAGAGTCAACAACTAAAAGCGCACCTAAAGCGCATTCAGTCATGCGTGAGACACACTCCTTGAAAGATGCCTGGGCAGTGATACGAGGCAGAAATTGACCTGAAACCATCAAGTCATCGACGCGAACAAAAATCCTTTTTCCAATTGCTCCACCGGGATGATTGCGAGCATAGGAAGCCAAATCAAAAAGTCTGCGTTCCATTGAAGCTGCAACCAACAGCTGCCCAAGTGCGAGGGTTGTGACGGTGCTTGTCAATGGAGCCTGATTCAACGGGCAGGCTTCACTCTGCACGGGAAGCGTCAAGACGACATCGCTCGACTGGGCAAGCGGTGAATCCATGCGACTTGTGATGGCCACCATGCGACATCCGCGCTCGCGCAACAAAGGAACAACAGACAAGAGCTCAGCGCTGCGACCGTTGTTGGAAATCAGCACGACAGGATCTGCACGAACCACCGAGCCTAAATCGCCATGAAGCGCCTCGGTTGGATGCAAAAATCGAGCATTAATGCCAACGCTGGCAAGCATTGCCACCAAAACTTGGGCCACACCACCCGACTTTCCCACCGCTACAAAATGCAACGTTTGGTAAGAGCTCCGTACTGCACTGCCGTCGGACATCGATTCCGGGATTCGACATCCGCACAGGAGTTCAAGGGTTTCAACAAACGCTGTTTGAAAAACTTGAGAGTTGCACAGCTGAGCATGCAGTTGCTCAACTGCCCGGCTCATGTGCTGCGCGCGGTCTGCAGCGCTGGAAAGAATATCCCGTTGCATTTCAATGGACGTCTACTTTTGAAGGCATAACAAAGATGCTCTCGGGAGATTGCTCGCGCTGCGAAGCATGCGCAGAAAGCGAATCCGACTCATCAACGGAATCATCGGGAACATCGCTCGGACGGAGTGGGTCTTTGCGCTTGCGTAAGCGAGCCGCTCGCTTGGGGAGCGCATCCGAGTTGACTTGGTCCATCATTTTATGAGCTTCATCAAGCTGATCATCAAGTGCTTCGGGATCTGCGTGATCGAATTGAATACCAAAAGCCTTCTCAACCGGGCGGCCCATGTCCACGCCAGCGAGATCTTCAAGAGAACGCCATTGAGCTTCCTGCAATGTCACCAAGCGCTTCGAAAACTCGACCTGCCAAGCAGCAAGTGCTTCTTGGCGTTCGCAGAGCTCTTCGAGCACTCCGTGAATGAGCGAAAGCTGATCCTGTGTTTCGCGAAGAAGACGTTTGACTTCCAAATTCGATGATTTCAACCGAGATGACGGCGCAGCGGTCTTTGTAGATGCCCCCGCGCGGCTTCTCGGTTTGTGGGTGATCTCGGTTTTTCCCTTACGGACTTCAGCCATCAGAGTGGGCTCCAAATGAAGAAGAGTGCGAGAACAAAGACACACCACGACAGCCTAAAGACACCAGGTCTTAGGCCTCAAGATGTGCATCCACCACACCATCCTTTGCCTCAGCCTGTGACATAGGAGGTGGATTCTTGTCAAAGAGAATAATGTTATTTTGGTGCATTGCCTGCCAAAAGCCAGGATCTGGCATGACTCCAACCTCGAAGGGAGCCGCACTAAACAGCTCTTCTTGGCCGCCGACGATGGAATCCTTGACGCCCGTGCAGAAACTTTGCATGTCTTCGGCGGTTTCTTGAACCCCGGCAACACGCAAAAATATGGTGCGAATCCAACCATTTTCACCCGCATTCGGGGGAAGAATTGCGCCAAAGACAGCAGCTTCAATTTTTGCGTTAGAATTGAGCATATTTACCGCGTGAGTCTTTTGCTCATCCGAAAACACATCAGGCGGAAATGCGACTTGCATCTGCCCGTCTTGCGCTTGGCTCGCCTCAGCTTCAGGCGCTCCGCTTGCGATCTGCACTGGGCTGTTCTGTGATTGGGGCACAATGCCCATGGCCAGCTGACGGTATTCGATCTTGGGCAAAATAATGAACGGTGCGCTGCCTGCGTTGATAACAATCACCTCAGCAGGGCTCGGTTCAAGAAGCTTAAAAATATCCTGTCCGCGCACCGACACATATTGCCCGCCGTCGGGACGCCAACGCCGCGCCGCCGCACCACTTGTAAACGCAGCTGCAAATGGCGTTCCTGCAGAATTCTGGAGAATCGCCACGCTCATATTTTGCGAGTTTTCGCTTCCCGCTTCTGGAACTTGTCCGTTTGCGTCGGGCTCAGCGAGTGCAAGCAGAAGCTCAGAGAATAGCAATTCCTGATAGACTTTTCTACGGCTGTCTGCAGTATCTTGCCTTGCATTTTCAACCATCGCCAGCTCAAGATACTCAGCAACTTTGGGCTCGCCAGGTTCTTGTGCTGCTGGTTTTGCTTCAGGAGACGCACTCGCACCTGCTTTCGCAACTGGAGTTTCGGCTGTGGCCGGAGTCTTTTGTTCAACCTCTGTTTCGCGTTTTCCAAACAATTTCTTCAGCACCATGACTGCCTCGTGAGTAAGCAAATCTTAGACGTGTGAGAGCACATTTGCGATGGCAGAAGGATGCCCCGAAGAACGCCCCTTTGCAAGCAAGTCAAGCAACGGTTTAGCGATATTTCCTGCGCTTGGCTTCACGCCACAAGTCGTCCCAAGCGCCCAAGCTGAGGCCTTTTGCGACCTCTTCCGTGACGTCGACACCACGTTCGCGGAGTATATTTTCCATTCCTTCAAATCTTGAAAGGAACTTGTCCACGGCAGAACGCACAGAAAGGTCAAAATCAATTTGCTGGGCTTCACGAAAGTGAGCTTCATTCAGATAAACAACAACATTGGCTAGAGCAAAAACGATATCGCCAATTTCATCGGAAACTTTATGCCAGTCTGGCTTCTCAACGAAAAGTTCACGGCGCAGTTCATCCACTTCTGAAGTAAGATCAGCGAATGTTTGCTCGAGCGATTTCCACGCAAAGCCAAGTTTCCAAGACGATTTCGAGACCGCAGTCGTGAATGTCAACGTGGTTTGCGCTGACTTTTTCTTGGCTTTGTTCAGTAAAGATTTGGGCAACGCCTGCCCATTTTGTGACTCGGTTGCTTTTATAACATCCCACTGCTTGACCACATCCGCAGACGTGGCAATGGCCTCACCACCAGGCGCAAAAACATGCGGATGTCTGCGAATCATCTTCTCGACAATGTCTGCAAAGACATCTGCAACTGTGAAATGTTTTTTCTCGGAAGCAATCTGGGAATTAAGAAAAATCTGCAACAAGACGTCACCCAGCTCGCCACAATAAGCACGCGCTGACGACACATCTCCCGCTTGTGAATATTGCGCGGCTGCTTCAACAGCCTCATAGGCTTCTTCGATCAAATACGGGCGGAGGGAGTCGATTGTCTGCTCTTTATCCCAGGGGCATCCGTCAGCGGCGCGCAGCGCTGCAACAGTTTTGGCAAACAAAACTGAGCGAAGTCCGAGACTGAAATACTCACGCTGTGTTGCAAGCTCCGTAGGTGAACGCAGACGTGGATGATTGAGGCTCTCTTGGCTCGGTTTTGCTTCAGTCTTCCGTGAAGGATTCAATTCAATCAGGCTCGGCTCATATCCTTCAGGAACCTCAAAGCCGGCAAGTTGAAGCACTGTCGCAGCCACATTGGCCAACCCAGCCTTGGGCAAATCACTGCGCAATTGAACATCGCAAGGCAAAATTTCAGCGTTAAAAATACTCAGCGGCACAGGCGAGAGAGTATGACTCGTCTTGACACGTGGAAGGCCCTGCGTGTCGAATTGAACCTTTCCGGATTTTTTATCAATCTCAAACATTTCATCGGCGTTTCCATGATCGGCGGTGACAACCACAACTGTGTTGGTTTCACGTGCACATTCAAGGATCCGACCCAATGCCAGATCAACCGAAGCAACCGAGATAAGAGTTGCGGCAAAATCTCCGGTGTGGCCCACCATGTCACCATTGGCAAAATTAATGCGCCCCACCCTAAAACTATTTTTGCGCATTTCCTCGATTGTCCGATCAGCAATCTCTGCCGACTTCATCCAAGGACGCTCTGAAAAAGGTATCAAATCGGATGTAATTTCAACGTAGTTTTCAAGTTTTTCGTTGAATTTCCCACTCCGATTCCCGTTCCAAAAATAGGTAACGTGACCGTATTTCTGGGTTTCGCTGCAGGCGAACTGCTTCACTTCACTGGCACTCAAAAGTTCGCCCATCGTTTTTTCAATTTGCGGTGGTTCGACGAGATAGATTTCAGGAAGTTTTAGATCGCCATCGTATTGCATCATCCCCGCATAAACGACTTCGGGAAAACGCTTTCTTTTGAAAGCTGTGAAGTTTTTCTCCGTCAGTGCACGCGAAATTTGGATTGCCCGATCACCACGGAAGTTAAAGAAAACGAAACTATCGCCATCTTGAACAGCACCCACCGCAATTCCCTTTTCGTCAGCAATGACAAAGGGCGGAAGATTTTGATCGGTTTTTAGTCCTTCCGATCGAAATGCCTTCAGGGCTGCTTCTAGCGAAACAAATGAACGACCTTCTCCCAAAACGTGCGCATTGTAGCCACGCTCGACGATGCTCCAGTCGCTCTCGTAGCGGTCCATGGTCACAAACATGCGGCCACCACCACTGGCGACTTTGCAGTCGAAACTCGAATCAATCACCGAAGGAAGAAAATCTGCCAACATTTTTGCATACACTTCAGCTGTATCTGGGCCAACATCACGACCATCAAGCAACAAGTGCAGTCTTACTTTTTTAACTCCATCCTGCTTCGCTGAACGAATTAAAGCGAAGAGATGATTGATGTGACTGTGAACATTGCCATCAGAAAAGAGGCCACACAAATGAAGAGCATTGCCTCCAGATTTGAGCTCAGCACGTCGTCCAACCCGCGCCCATCCAGAGCCTTCAAAAAGCCGACCGCTCTCAATGGCCTGGTTCACCAGCTTGGCGCCTTGTGCAAAAATGCGTCCTGCTCCAAGAGCATTGTGGCCAACCTCGCTGTTGCCCATGTCGTCCTCTGACGGCAAGCCAACGCTTGGACCATGGGCGAGCAAAGTTCGGCTCAAGCCAAGTTGCATCAACCGTGACAGATGTGGGGTATAGGAAGCGGCAACGGCATTCCCGCCAAAAAAACCAGCGGAAGGCAGCACTCCCGCATGCGTCCCAAGCTGAAGAGTCAGGTGATCTTGGGTGTCTTTCCAACCCAACCCATCGAGAACAACAACCAAAACTTTGTGATCAGCGCGGGTGTTCGCTATAGACTTGAGGAGGCTGAGTGTTTTGCTTTCTGACATGGTTCATCTCACTTTGCATTGGGACTCAAATGCACAAAATCGGTGATACACTGACATCGCTTCAAATGCGACGCAATCCTGCCAAGAATTTCGGCTGGATTTTGATCCAAACTTGCCTCTGGGTCGGTCTTTTATTCTTGCCCATTTCAGTCGGGCGTGGGCTTGCGTACGACGATCCATTTAATGTTCCTCTCAAATCCTTGAGCAAAATAGATCCGGCCAATGTGGTTCAGTTTAAACTTGTCAGCGTGACAACAAACGGGACCCAGTCGAGCGCAACGCTTGAGCTGGAAACCCGGGGTGGCTTCAAGCTTTACGATCATGGCCTGCGATTCGAATACAAAAGCAGCGCAACGCTCAACACCCCTGTGGTGATGAACCACCAGGCACACCCCGCCGCAAAAGTCATTCAAGATCCGTTCTACAATGAACCTCGGGCAGTGCATGACAAAGGCGCTCGCTTCTCGGTGACGAGCGAAGTGCCAATAGACGAAACCGGGGTCGTGCGAGTGCGTTTTGAAGCGTGCTCGGTAAATACTTGTTTACTGCCCGCATATTTTGTCATCAGCGCGCGACAAGGAGAGACGTCTCGCCCTGAGCCAAAAGAAGACTCACTCGTCTTTCCCTCGGCCCTCAGCCCAAAGACTCCGCCTCGTGTCTCCACCCAATCACAACCCTTAAGCGACGCAGTGGCAACTCCTGCGGCCACTGCAGCTACGCAACCCACTCCCATTGCAACAATTACCTCTCAACTCTCTGCTTCACCGACAGCGAAACCAACGCCTGCTCCGCCGGAAATCTCGCTCACAGACTCGGTGACTGCGGAAGTTCAACGTTCATTGACCGCTCGAAGCTGGCTGCTTTTTCCTGCCCTTTTTCTTGCCGGGCTGCTGATGAACCTCACCCCGTGCGTGTACCCGATGATTCCAATCACTTTGAATGTTTTGGGCCACAGCATTCACTCGAAAAAGGACCTCGGCGCGAAAGAGTATCACCCTGTTGTTCCCGCTTTGTTTTACGTCCTGGGAATCATCTTGTCTTATGCCGGAATGGGCGTGATTGCCGGCATGACAGGTTCTCTTTTTGGTGGTCTGCTGCAGAATAAACTTTTCAACTTCGCGCTCGCGGCGCTGATGTTTGCTCTCGGCTTATCGATGCTTGGGGTCATTGATCTCTCCCGCCTGCAAGCGCTTGGCAATCGAATTCCACTTTCCAAAAAATCACCACATGCAGCCGTCCTTACGATGGGTGCTGTCTCCGGGCTGGTTGCTGCTCCATGTACGGGCCCCGTCCTCAGCATGCTTCTTGTTCTGGTGGGGCAGAGCAAAGATCCCGTCTACGGCTTCACACTCATGGGCGTCTTTGCTGCCGGTTTTGGCGCTCCGTATCTGGCTCTTGGTTTTCTGTCGCACGAAATGCGCAGAGTTCCTCGCGCCGGCCGACTGATGAATTTAGTAAAGAATATTTTCTCTGCGCTGATGTTTGCTCTGTCATTCTATTATTTGAAAACTTTTCTCGGACAAATTCCGCTTTTTGGAATCCTTTATGCAAAGCCATCGCTCACTGGATTATGCACAATTACTGCTCTCACCATTCTTTTTCTCGTTTGGCAGAGACGTTCCGCCGAGCATCCAATCGCAACATTAGGTGCTCAAATTGGTCTGTCGATTCTCGCTTTATGGATGACACTTTCGGCCATCAAAGGTTTTGTGGCATCAGAGGCAGCTAGCCTCCCATCGTTCAGCCGCATTAATGACCCGGTCGAACTTCCGAATCCAGACAGTCAAATGCCAGAGCGGATTAATTGGTACAAAGATTGGAACGAAGCTGTGCAAGCAGCACAGCTGGAGAAGAAGGGCCTGGTTGTCGATGCATGGGCGCAGTGGTGTGCGGCATGTCTAAAAATGGACGCGGAAGTGTGGAACGAGTCGGGCGTTGAGGCACTTCTCAGTCAGCACTTTATCGCGTTGAAGGTCGACTTTACCGAGTCAACCCCGACTTCCGAAGATCTCGCCAAACGCTGGGATCTTTCGGGATTACCGGCTGTCGGAATCTACCCAGCCGGCTCTGATTTCCAAAAGCAGCCTCCCATTTTATTCCGAGAAGCTGTCACAGTGAGTCAATTACACCAGGCCGTTCAAAAGCTCTTTAACGGGGAAATCATCCGTAAAGAGTAAGCTGAGCACGTGTTTCAGAAAATTCGCTCGCACCGCCGCAGTTCCTGCGCGAGCGAATTTTCATCACATGTGAGCTGCAGCAGGAATATAGTCGTGCTGATCGCGCGACATGTGTGAACCTTCGCGAGCCGTTGCAACGTAACGGTTCACGATGTTGAGGGTATAAACCAAAAGAGTTGCCTTGAAGTTGCGCCAGTTGGAATCATCCAAGCACATGAGCAGTTCATCATCAAAATACATATCGGTGTTGGTCAGAAGAGCTTCGATGGCAGCAAAAACCTGTTCAAAATTACTAGCTGTTGCGAGATCGTTGAGATCTTCCTTGCTGCGGATAGCGTTTGCCAAGCGAGCGGCGTTTGTTCTGATCAGCTGAACGGTGGAACTGTTGAGAATCATGGAAGCCCCCAAAAAAACAGGACACTTGAACTGTCAATGACCGTTCGCCCAGTGTACGGCTCGATAGATCACCCGGGCAAGGTTTCCGGACTGTCAATTCTCCAACGAAGACCGCGTGTGAACACAAAGAGAGCAACACCAAAAAGGATTGCAGCCACCAAGGCACCCAAGACAATCAGCGGCAAACGATTGGGGGCAAGCCCGACCACCTCGAAATTGAGATAGGGTTGTGGATCGCTGGATTTGCGCGAGAGGATCTGCACTTTTCTTGCGGGCAGGTTTGGATTCATTGCAATCTCGCGTTTTGCCAGATTCAAATTTTCGCCAACCTTGCCAATCCGTGGTGGCCAAATATTCCACCCCTCTGCAGCTTCTCCAAAAACCGATTTGAGAATCCCAGGAACCTCAAACAGAACGACAAACTGTTCGCCGGGATGCGACGGCAAACGGCTGTTGTTCCACTGCACGCTCCCAGCAAACGCATTCATTTTGAATTCAGCCGTAAGCTCAACCGCAAGTCCCTGAGTTCCGCTGGGCAATTGCAATGCAGGAACTCCATGCCAATTCACCACCGTCAGTTGTTGTGCGAGAGATTCAGGCCGAACTGCAACAACTTGCCAATCGTACAACCGCTCAGGCACCGCCATTACAACAGTCAATCCATTCGAAACCTTTGCTGGAATTGAAAAAGACGTTAAATAATGAACCATCATTTCGCCTTGCCCTGGCGAAACCATGAAACGATTGGCTTGCGGGACAAACACATCTGGTTCAATGGGTGCAAGCGCAGGCACAACAGTAGATGAGGGTGCGCGTTGTTGCTCGGTCGAGGTACTCGCTTGCGCCGACGCCTGGCCCTTCGGGAGATCCTCGGCACGCGCTGCACGAGAATGTGTTGCACAAATTGCGGCAACACCAACAATCAGCGCAAAGAACAGCGCACTCAGATTGGCACTGCCTTTTTGACCTTTTTCTTCGAAATTCAAATTGGACGATGAACCTATTTGTCCGGTTGCAAATGATGTTGGCAAATAGGGAAGTTCAGCACGCTGCAAGCGTAGACACATAGAGATCAACGCATCAACGCAGTCTTGCTCGCTGAGTTGGGAGACTCTTTCGTCTGAACTTTTTCCGCTCACCAGTCGGCTCAACAACTTATCGCGTAAATCAAGCAATTGCCGCAACTCGGCCTCATCAGAAAAACCTTTGTAGGAGGACGAGAACACATCCATATTTTCAGCAGCAATGAGCGGCGTGGTGACAAACCAGACCAACAAAACTGAAAGCAGGATCGAAATGGCAAGAATAAATGTCATACGCGACCTCCGCTCTGTCGAGCCGACTCAACAAAAAGTCGGAGCTCTTTTTCGAGTTCAGCGCGTTCCCTTTCTTCACGCCGGCGTGATGATTGAATCGCAAAAATCAAAAAAGCCGGCCCAACAATCAGTCCAAGTGATGGAATCAACCAAATCATTTTTCCAAAGGCCTGACTTGAATCTGGCTTGCGGAGAATCCATTCACCATACCGATTGCGAAAAAAGGCGATAATTTCATCTTTGCTACGCCCTTCACTGACCTGCCTTTCAATTTCTCGGCGCATGGCTGTGCTCTGCGGAGTCTCGCTTTCCAAAATACTAACTCCCTGACATGTGGGGCAGCGCAACTCATTTCCAATATCCTGCAATTGACTTGAATATTGCATGCGCGCAGTGGAGTTTTCGCCAGCCATCGCTATACCGGAAAACCCGAAGACGAGCAGCAACACTGCCCCACCAATCAGCGCGGCTGATTGTGCTTTTTGACGAAAACGCACAGGCGAAAGCGATTCATTGAGAAGATCAAAATCCTCAGTTGCAGATTCAAGAAGCAAACCATTTGCAGAAACTTCGACACTGCGACGTTTGATCCGATGACTCAAACCAACCAACGCTCCAAGCACCATCACCACAAGACTCGTCCAAACAAACTTTACAGTCGGATTGATATGCATCTTAAGCGAAACCTGATTGGTTTGTGGATCAAAGAACGCAAGCACCAAATATAGGTCGTGCCAAAAGGTGGAATGAATGCCTATTTCGTTAAGCCACTCTTCTTTATTCGTGTATTTACTTCGAGTCGGGTTCACCTCAACAATTTCACCGGATTCATTTTTTGCTTCAATAACTGCACTTGCATAAGTGGCATTATATTCTTTTGCGTATTTCATTCCCCTGTAGGTGAGCGTGTAGCCATAGAATTGTGTTGATTCGTTTGTCGCAAGACGGGCTTCTGCTTGAATTCCCCGGTAGCCGCCAAGAAATCCGCTGATTGCCAATAAGAAACCGAGATGGGCGATCCATGAGCCCAAATAGGGGCGGTTGAATTTCAAGAAGACTTGTCCATTCCAGCGAATCGCTTTCAACTTAAAGACAAGATCCATGATCATAACGAAAGCAGTCCATAGAATTAAAAGATAACCCACTGTCGAGCGCACATCGAGAGCCTTGTGCCAAGCAAGAACCGCAGTTAGGGCAGCAGACCACAGAGCTGGGTACAACAGTCCGGCAACAGGATCTTGAATTTTACCGCTGCGCCAGCGCATCAGGTTACCCACGCCAACAAGCGCCACCAATCCAATTCCAATCCACGGCGCAAAGGCATTGAAAAAAGGTTGTTGAATGGAAATTTTAACACCACGCACGGCTTCCACAATCAACGGTAACAGCGTTCCAATGCAGACAAGAGCAAGCAAAAAAAGCAAGAAAAAGTTTGTGAATAGAAGTGCGCTTTCTTTAGACACGGTCCACGTCTGAGCACGCGCTGCACCTTGGAGAAGATGCCCTCGGGTTGCGATAAGGAAGATGAGAATCGCGGCCCAGAGAACAATGTAGGTGAGATACGCGGGCCCGATATTGCTTTCTGCGAAGGAATGTACACTACTAATGACACCGGAACGGGTAATAAACGTTCCAAGAAAAGTTAAAACAAATGCAATTCCGGCAATAGAAACTGCAAGGCGAGGAAGACGGTTGGTTTTGTCGAGAATAAGAAGCGTATGGAGCAATGAGGTGGCAGCAAGCCACGGCATGAAAGAGCTGTTCTCAACCGGATCCCACGCCCAGTACCCAGCCCAACCCAATTCAACATAAGCCCACTTTCCGCCGAGAAAAATTCCAACCGTAAGAATCATCCATCCTGCAAGCGTCCAACGACGCACACTCACCAGCCAATCGGGTGTGAATGAACCACGCAAGAGCGCAGCCACAGAGTATCCAAAGGGGACAATCAACGAGCAATAGCCTGAAAAAAGACTCGGCGGGTGAGCCGCCATGTAAGGGTTCTGCAGCAGAGCATTCATGCCTTGGCCAAATTCTTGAACCGGAAAAAGCCTTGTCAGTGGCGCAGAGGCCCACACTAGAAGCAATGTCATAAAGCTCAAACAAAATCCAAAAGCGGCGAGAAGACCAGGCAGCAGTGGTTCATTCTTTTCCCGAAGACTCAGCAATGCCAAAGACACGACAATGGACATAATGGTTGTCCATAACATGTGGCTCCCTTCAAGGGAGCTCCAGAATGAAGTCAGCAAATAGATGGGTGGCATGTCGATCGATGAATTTCGGAACACATAGCTCACCGAGAAATCATGAGTGAGCAACGCCACCCAAAGCACACCCGCGGCAAGAAGAACACAGACGTTGACTCCAATGAGTGCATTTCGGCCGCTGTAGATAACTCCGCGTTGTGGGCGATAGAGAGATAAAATCCCCATGAACATCCCATAAACGGACAAACAGAAGGCCATGATCAATGCATAAAAGCCAATTTCAACCATGCTTAAAATTCCTTACTGACACCACTTACCATTTAACGACAGGCGGAAGTGAAGCAAAAATTGCTTCAATATTTCCACCCGACATCAAGCCAAATCGAGTTCCGCGATCGTGAACTAAGTTGAACTCTGCATACCGCCCACGCCAATGCAATTGCTTGTCTTTAAGCTCAGCTGTGAACGGAGTTTGCACGCGGCGCGCGAGAATTTCTCCATAGGCACGCGCAAAATGTTGACCCACTTCAAGCAACAGCGCCAGATCATCGGCTTGTTCAACCTTCAGATAGTCAAAAAAGATTCCGCCCACTCCGCGCGGTTCACCTCGGTGGGGAATGTAAAAATATTCATCGCACCATTGTTTGAATTTCGGGTAATCGCCCAAACGATGATTTTCGCAAGCTGACTTAAATGCAGCATGAAAATGATCGGTATCCTCGCTGTATCTCTGCATAGGAGTGAGATCACCACCTCCTCCGATCCAAAATACAGCCTTATCACCCTCACCCACTTTCAAGATGCGTATGTTCATGTGGGCAATGGGTGCTTCTGGATTATAGGGATGCGAGATGAGCGAAACTCCGGCCGCCAAATAGGGCTGACCTGAATATTCACGCTCAATCGAGGGATACGAAGGCCCCCACACAACACTCATATTAACTGCCGATTTTTCAAGAACAGCTCCGCGAACCACGCTCATCACGCCGCCCCCTTGCGGGCTTCCGTTGAGCTCGGCCTTGTTCCAGCTCTTGATCGACCAGTCTCCCAGAGGGTCAATGGCTTTAAACATTTCGCGGTTGAGGTTCCGGACAAATCCAAGAAGGTTGAGCTCGGCAGGCTTTAAACGCCCTGCTGCAAGTGCAGGCTGTGCAAGTGTCCAAATGGGATCCTGTGGATCCCAATCCAGATGGGTGGTCTCGGAGAAATTTTTGCGCGGATTTCTGCTTAGAAAGAAAGCATAGCTTTCTGCGGAACTCTGCGCAGCAAGCAATGCGCGCTCATCCAATGAAACAGTCATCGACCCCTCCCTTCAACCTCGGGAGGAGTCTAGAGCGTTCAGAGGCAAAACACTACAATTCGAGGTCTCGCAGACGAAAGTTGGATTCAGATCAAAAGAATCGAACTTCCCCCTCAAGAGTCTGGCGATGACGAAACCTCTCAGGTTCAAACGAGAACATCCTTGGTGGACGATACGCCATGCCCCGCGGTCTGTGTGGTGATTCCAACAAGATATCGAGCGATTCAATTTTTTTGCGGAAATTACGCACGTCCATCGGCCGATTCAAGACGGCTTCAAAGACTCGTTGCAGCTCGCTCAAAGAAAATTCATTGGCAAGAAAAGAAAACGCAATTGCATCAAAACGAGTTCTTCGGCGAAGTTCCAACAGTGCCGCATGTTGAAGTTCGCGCGCATGTGGTTCGAGAAGTTCACTCTGATCGTGAACTTCTAGGAAGCGATACTGCGAAAGACCACTGGTTGCGACAAATTCAAGGTCGTTAGGCGATGCAACGGTAAAGAAACAGATCTCAACTTGACGCGCTGCACCCGACTCCTGCGAACTTTTCGACTCAAATGCTCCCACCTGAAACATTTGTGTCAGATCGAGTGGAAGGCGCGAACGAATCACTTGCCGCGCCGTCGCTTGAAGATCATCTGACTGATCATAAGGCAAACTTGGAAGATGGAAAATGTCTTGCTGATCGTTATTACGGATTGCAAGAACCCGGAGCTTTGCTCCATCAAACGAAAAAACCACCGTTGTCACTAGAATTGCCGGAACACCACCAACCAGGTGACCCTGGCCGCTGACAGCTCCACGCGTGGTCACTGCTTCTGTTCGCATTCCCATAGTTCAACCTCACAGTGAAAGGTGACTTTTTGGAATCGTCTCACTGAGCAAATTCTAAGACCACAAAAAGCAATGCTCAAGTCGCCGAGCAACAAAAAAGGTAACAAGCCAACAGACGCCGACTTGTTACCTTGTCTTGGACACGCTTTGTTTACTTAAGACCAACTGCGAGATTGTAATAGGACAGCTCGAGTTTCATTCCGAAACACATGTTTCCAAATCCACTTTTTGTGCATTGGTCAACAAACTCCGCAGAGAACGGACCGAGCACAACGCTGCCCTCAACACATGCAGCAATGGGTTCATTCCAGTTGGAGCCTTGCGGACAAACACCGCCCCCTCGAAGCGCATTGTAAAGTTCGTTTTTCCAGAACGGATCACGACAACCGGCCATTTGATTCTGCAAGCAAGAGTTTAACATCGCATTCGTATAAGGAGCGAAGGTCGATATTCCATCAGTGCAATAAGCATAACCACGAAAGTCGATGTGAGTTCCGAGCGGACAACTCAACGTGAACGTGGGACCAGTGGCCCCATTCGAGGGAGCTGGCAAAGTTTGCGGAGGAGGCGCTCCACCAGCAACCGGCGGGACCGGGATGGGCTGAGTTAAAATTGGACCAATAGGCTGACTTGGATCAATCACGGGCGGCAGCGGTGGTGCCGTTGGCGCAGGTGGAGGAGTCAACACCGGTGGCAGTGCAGGAGTTGGAGTGAGCACGGGCTGCGTTGTTGGCAATGGCGCTGGAGTCAATGTTCCAAGCAACGAACTCTCATAGATTCTCGAGATATCCGCAAAATATCCGCGGAATGCTGCGCGCTCCTGCAGCCACATGAAATCCGGACGTTCGTCGCTCAACCATCGACCACCAACAATGCGCCCCAACGAATCCAGTTCAATCGCATACTGGTACGTTTGAACTTCTTCTGCAGCAGGTCGATTGTCGCCCAGTGGCATGACGTTTGGCTGCTCGAGCTCAACAAGCAAGTGCACGTCTGTTTCAACGATCACTTCTGTTACAGCTTGAGGAGCCGCACCCACGGATGCTGGCTGACGCGAAATCTCACGCGTCGCGTATGCAAAGATAGGGAAATTCCAAACCTCAGCACCACGTGTCAGATCCGCGATCAAATTTTGTCCATTGCGGCCAATCAGATTTGCAAGAACCAAGTGAAACGCACCTGCATTCGTATCACGGCAAGCCGCTGTATTTCTCAGGTGCGGCATTGTGGTGAGGTCAGCGTCGCAACGCTGACCAAGCGCGCGAACCGCAGGCATGTAAACGACTCCCTGTGCATAAGCGAGAAGTGCCTTCACATCGCCGCTCGCAAACGGAACCGAGATCCCGCTTGGTCCCTGCACGGTGACAGCTCCAGGCTCATCAAAATTAATTGCAGCAGCGGACCAGCCATGACATATCCCTTGCCATTTCGGCATCGCCGGATGCGTGCGCGCAAGCTCCGCCTGCACGGTTGGGAAATCGAAACGGCCCATGTAGATGTCGTACTTTTCTGCCGGAGAAAGTGCAGACAATTCGGCTGGACTCATGCTTCTCACTTGAGCTTCACTCAAGCGAAGAGAATTGAAAGGAGTTTGCAAACCATTTTGCCAACGCAGGGCAATGCCGCCCAGATAGCTTGGCCAATAGATATCTGCCCATGGAATTTTGCTTGCTTGACCTGCGCTCGGAAGGTCGGCCAGAACCACCACAGACCCTGCATCTAACTGAGCAGGGTTATTGTAGTCATCCCAGGCTTCTTGAACCTTGTCGCGGGTCACAGTGGGGCGACCCGTGCAGCCGCCCAAAGATATTAAACAAAAAAATAGGAAAAGGTTACGAATGCCCGCAAACACGCGCATATAATGCCCCCAAGATTGGAACCACACTCGTCCCGCTATGGCGAGATATGGGGGCCGTCAACAACAATTAGTTATGCTGAGGTGAAAGCAACTGTCGCAAGGCTTCGGTTGTTTTCTTTGGATCGTTTTTCGCAAGATAAATGATCTGCTCTTTGTGCGAAAGCCGCTCGAATGGCACTTCTTCCTGAACCTGAACACGTTTCGCAGCAGAGCCCGATCTCTCAAGTTCATAGTCGGCAACTGTGAGCGCTTCATCAGAGCGTTTATCTGGGTCGAACGTGAGCCAACGGAAATAAGGACGCAGCAGCGCGAAATAAAGGAAAATCATTGCCAATATCGCAACTGTTGCAATGATCCCTGTTTGAATGAGCGAAGTTTTACGGGCAGTCAGCGACGCTTGTTCAGCCACCGCCATTTCATCCATTTCAAACGGAGCATTCTCAACCGTTATCGTATCGCGGCCGTCCTGAAATCCAATAGCATTCTTCACAAGTTTCGTAATCATCCCAATCTCATCGGGGGTGCGAGCAACATATTTTCCATCAACCATTTTGCCATCAACAAGAACTGCTGTGGAAATCTTTTTCAGAGTTCCAACAGGTTCAACGATCTTGCTCACCGTTCTCTTCACATCGAAATTTAGAGTTTCCATCGTTTGTTTGTTGGCGCTTGAACTTCCACCGGCAGCCTGATCATCTTTCTCACCAGGCAAATTGCTCTTTGCACCAGGAACACCTGTGGGATTCAAACCCTGACCTTGCGAAGACTGTTCATTTTTCTGCGAACCCAAAACAACTGTGCGTTCGGGGTCGACATCTTGAACTGTTGTTTCAATCTTCTTAAAATCAACGTCAGCCTGAACTTTGGCTACCACCTTGTTATGCCCAACAACCCGACCAAGAATTTCGCGGATACTTGTCTCAAGTTCATGCTCGACACGCTTTTGATATTCACGTTGAGCCGATGTCACGCGATCCAAGCCACCGTCTTCTTCGTCTGGCTTTGTCAGCATGTTTCCAGCTTCGTCGACAATAGCAATGTTGTGCGGTTCCAAGCCTTCAACAGCGCGTGCAACAAGGTGAAGAATGCCCTGGACCTGCTTGGGGCTAAGCTGCTTGCCCACCTTCATTCTCAGCATAATACTAGCGGTTGTCGGCTTTTTATCCTGCTGAAAAATAGCTGGATCGGGAATAACAATATGCACCCGACTCGATTCAACTGGATCGAGTTTGTTGATACTGCGTGAAAGTTCACCTTGAATTGCACGAAGCTTGCTGACGCGTTGATCAAAGTCGGTCATACCAAACGAGCGGTCATCAAACTTTTCCCAACCCACCGAAACGCCGTTGCTTGGCAAGCCCTCTTGCGCAAGAATCATTTTATATTCATTCAGCTTCTCTTCAGGAAAGAGAAGTGTTTCGCCTTCAATTTTAAAGTCTTTGACGTTTTGCTTTTTGAAGAGAGCGAGCACTGCTGTGCGATCTTCCTGAGACAAGTTTGTATAGGCAAGCTCATAAGATTGAGCAGGTCGATAGAAACTAACAGCGAGCAATATAGCAAGTACCGAAGCAAGACCAACACCCAACGCAATTTTGCGCCCAGGAGTCAGGCCTTTGTAAAATATGGCCGACTGCGACCGAAATTGCTCAAAGAATGTCTTTACACGTTCAAACATTGCTCAATCACTCACTTCACGAAAAGATGTCTTTCAACCATATCGCGAATCAACTCAAAACGACTCAAACCTGCATGCGCATGACGTCTTGATACGCTTCAATCGCCTTGTTGCGCATTTGCACAAGCATATTAAAACCGAGCTCTGCCTTCGCAACGGAAAGCATTGTCTCGTGTATGTTACTTGATTTTCCCGTCGCTAAATCCATGCTCGCTTTTTCGCTTTCGCGCATGCCTTTGTTGACATCCGCAATGCCATCTTTCAGCAAATCTAGAAACTGGCTTTCGCTTGTTCCCTCAGCTGATGTCGCTTTGCTTTTGCTCGAACCAAGTCCACCCATCGAGCGAAGGTCCGCATCAATTGAACCTAAGTCCATAGGTTTTGCAGTTGCACTGCGAATCATAATTCATCACCCCGATTAGCCGCGGCCAATATTAATAGCCGTATTTGCCATCTGCTTGGTTGCATTCAATGCAGTTGTATTCGCCTCAAAAGCACGGTTGGAGGTGATCATGTTGACCATCTCTTCCATCACAGAAATGTTTGGCATGGCAACCATGCCATCTTTGTTCGCATCAGGATGTCCGGGGTTGTAAACCATCTTCGGTGGTTTTTGATCTTCAACAACGCCGTCCACTTTCACTTCTTTAAGATTTGGGTCAAACGCCTGTCGCATTAAATTATCAAACGTGACGCCAGCATCTCGCGCAGTGAATACGACATCTTTTCTTTTGTACGGACCACTTCCATCTTCAGTCCGGGTAGTATTTGCGTTTGCGAGGTTGGAGGAGATGACGTTCATCCGAACGCGTTCAGCTGCCAATGCAGAGGAACTGATCTTCAGACCTTCAAGAAAGCTCATAATTAAGACCTCCCGCCATTGATTCCGTAGCGCAACATGCCAAGGCGACGGTTGAGAAGTTCAACCGTCGCCCTGTAGAGTGTTTGGTTCCAGGCCAACTCGGCCATTTCAGCATCCATATCAACGGTGTTGCCGTCATTGCCGATGCTTTCGGTTGGCTTCACATGCAGGTCACCGCGGAGATCACCGTTCACAGTGAGACCCTGATGTTTGAAATGCCGCGCATCTGTGGCCTGGATTGCCATTTGCCCGTCATTTCCTACCGCCGCCCGAAGCTGTTCTTCGAACTCATATCCTAGTGCCCGGTAGCCAGGAGTTTCCGCATTCGAGATATTACTCGTGATGACATTTTGCTTGATGAGCCGCTGGTTCAAGCTCTCTTCAAGCACACTGTCAGCTTTTGCGAAAACCTGGTTACTGGTAATTTTCATACGTTCTTACCTTCAACCTCGTATCCGCACTCAACGAGTTCGTTGAGCTTATAGCGCAACGCGCGCAACGAGATACCCAACGCTTTTGCCGTGTGTGTCCGGTTTCCGTTCATACGGCGCAAAGTTTGCAGTATGAGGCGTTGCTCAAGTTCGCGAAGAGTGATTTGGGGAAGCGCATCACTCATAGCCACTTCTGTTCGGCTATTTGCTTTCATCAAATGCAATTCTTCAACGCTGATATAGTCGCGGCTCGCAAGCAGAACAGAGCGCTGAATGACGTTACGCAACTCGCGAACGTTGCCTGGCCATGTATAGGTTCTCAAGGCTTGCTTCGCTGTTGGCGAAAGCTGCACGTTCTTTGAGAACTGCATATTGTATTCGCGCAGGAAGATTTCAGAGTAGAAATCAACGTCAACAGTGCGTGTGCGCAGAGGCTCGATATCCAGCTGAATCACGTGCAACTTGAAATAAAGGTCATTGCGAAAGCGTTGTGCGTTGACTTCATCGTTAATGTTCTTGTGAGTACAAGCAATCACCCGAGCATCCGCTGCAGTGCTGCGACGAATCGCGCCCTTATTAACATCCTGTTCTTTAAGGATGCGCAGGAGCTTGAGCTGCAACTGTGGGTCGAGTTCGGTGATCTCGTCAAGCATCAACGTTCCGCTCTCAGGAGCGCGTGGCATGCCGTATTCATTGGCACTCCGGTTGCCGTTAAAAATTTCCATTTCAAAGAAATTTTGAGGGATGTTAGAGCAGCTCGCCACAACAAAGCGGCCTCTGTCTCGACCACCAGCGATATGAATGGCCTTAGCAAGAGTTTCCTTGCCCGTGCCGCTTTCACCGGTAATCAGAACGGGCACCTTGGTAGGCGCAACAGTACGTGCAACTTCAAGAACCTTGTACATCTTCTCATCACGAGTTGGAAAATGACGAAGCATTTCCTCTTCAGTGATACGTCCTTCGACGTTGGCAAAAGCCTGATTGATGTTGCCAATGTTCCGACCGTTATCAATAACGCTCGGCGCATTGAAGTTCTGATTCTCTAGGTCAAATAACCCCAGTGGCCTGGCTTCGCTCATGTGATCTCCCTCCCAATTTTGTTGGCGTTAGCGAATCCGTTCCAATCTCTCGCTTGCGAGAGACGAGAATTTTTTGTCGGTGATGTCAGCCGCAGAGAGTTGCCACGCTGTCTTGGCCTTCTCGACCATTCCTGCGCGCGCGTACGCGATTCCAGCCTTGTAAGCGGACTCTGCTTTTCTTGTTGATTGTCCGAGGTTTGCGACTGCCATGAAGACATCGCCCGACTTTGCCAAGCGGCCCGCTCCGCGCAGATCGTCTGCGTATTGAATAAGGGCCGACTCAATACCGCGCGCCTCAGAATCATTGCGAGGCGCGGTTGTCATGAGCGTATCAAAGACTTTATCGGCATCATCGCGGCCACGTGCAGCTGCGGCTAGTTGAACAAGCACGCCCACATCTCGCTCTACGTAACGGCCGAATTTGAGCTCTTCAAGGAGAATGATTTGTGCGGTCTTAGAGAGATAAGGTGAACGAGCTGCTTCACGCACGGAGGCAGTCGCGCGGTCGGAAAGGCCACTATTGCGTCTCACGTCGCTGGCAAAGACCTTCTTGAGATTCGCCTCTGCCTTTTCAGTTTGTTGGCCTTTGATCTGCAACTGCGCCATCAAGGCAATGCCTTCGTTACGTTTGCTCTCGTCAGAGGTTGCAGATGTGAAGAGTTGCAAAAGCCCGAGCGCACGTTTGTTGTCACCAACAGACAACCATCCATCGACTCTCGCCATAAGCAGCGCAGGATCGCGGAGAGTAAAATCCATCAAGCCAGGCCGAGCGCTGCGCTCGAATTCAGCGAGTGCTGGAAAGTCTTTCTTGCGTGCATATTCATCAACAACAAATCGCACCCGTTGAGACAGCTCGGCATCAAGCACTGCTGTGCGCGGATCTTTCGGAAAGCGGGTGCGGTAACGTTGCAAAGATGCGTCCGCACTCACCACATCAAGTTGATTAATAGCAAATTTGGTTTGCACAAATGCGCACGACTGACGCACCTGTTCAGAAACAAAATTTCCATTGAGACAGCTTTGCAAGGCGGGCTGATGAGCGCGCGCGGCTTCAGGACGCGTGTTGATCACAGGCTCAAGCAAGCGCAGTGCAGCGCCAATCCGTGCTGCCCAAGGAGCACGATCGTTGAGCGCAATGTCGGTGTATTGCGCTTTTAACTCACCAACACCTTGTGGCCCGAGTCGAGCCGCCCGCAGATCAGCCAGGCGCAATTGCCCCAGAGCAGCGGTTTCTTGTCCTGCAAAGCGACCCGTCAGCGATTGTAAATAGTCGTTTGAAAGGTCTGCCTTGCCAGTCAAATAAGCCGACTCACCTGCCATCCAAAGCAACCGTGGGCTGTCTAGGAAGCGGCGGCTGTTGAGACTTGCAAGACGGCGAAGCAGAGACAACGCCTGTTGAGTCGACCCAGCGCGATAGAGAGCTATTGCCAACTTCTCAATTGAGTCGAACTCATTGACAGTTCCAACATCAGAACCGGCGCGGCGCTCCAAGGTCGCCATAGTTTCAGCTGGCGTTGTAGCAACACTTTCAAGTCTTATTTGCCCGCCATCACCCATGAGCGGCTGAATCGCTTGTGTCGCACTGCCTTCAAAGCCAAGGTTCGGCGCAGGAACGTTTGAATTAAGCGCCGCCGTATCCTGAACCTTGCCATTGGCGTCGTCTTGCCATTCCCACTCTTGTTCAAAATTGCGTGGTTCGACAGGTTCGGTTCTCCAGATATCCACCATCAAGCGCCAAGGGTTTTCTTGATGGGTAACAAGCCACGAGACAGGCGCGTTCTTCAATTGAAACGAAAGAACAACCTCATTGTTCTTCTCTTCAACAACAACGCGATGGATATAGCGAGTGTCGTAGAAACGGCTGACATCGAATTCGGAGGCGCGTGCCGGGCTCACCCTCACTTCAAGGGCTCGCGAATCTCTCAAGTAGCGAGTCGCAAATCGGCGGGCCACCTGCAGGTCAAAGGATGCACGGTAACTGTCTTTTCCAGGAACAAAATGCTCAGAGAGACGGTTTTTTCCGTCTGACTTTCCGCCGCCAAAAGCCGTTGCCGCTGGCACAAGCACGCCGAGCAGCAAAATTTGGCTGTACTTTTTGGCGCAATGGAACACGCTAACCTCCGAGTGAAAAAGACGCTGCAAGACGCAGCGACAGCCTCACAATTCCGAGATTAGCGCAGCCCAAAAAATTACGTTCTGTCTGGTTTTTGACCTGATAAGCCTTTTGACACAAACAAAACTGCCGCCTTTTTTTCTTCAATCATTCTCGCAGGCAATTTTTCGACACCCGCAGATTTTCCGACACCTGCGGGTTTTTTTGACGTGTTATTTCCATGACAAGTCATCTTTTTGCAGGCTGTCTGGGAGTTCAATACAACTTGCAGCACTCATTGGACTGCAATCTCTCTCTACCTCACCACCACTTAAAGCAAATGTGGCAAGTGCTCGAAATCCATGCCAGTCGCGGTTAAATCGCAACGAGTTCCAAAGCAATTGGTAGTCTCCCAAAACTGTCAATTCACTCCATCCCGCTCGCACTGCAAAATAACCATGCCATGCCCTGACATTTCCGCAGGTTCTCTCGGCAACACACAGCTCATTCCCAATATGTTCTAGAAAGTGAATCGTGGTGATTTCGGGAGTCGATGAATTCAAATTCTTTGACTTACAGGGAATTAAAGCAGTCACCTGCCGCCGCGAAAGCTGAACAGATGGCGTGTTTTTATGATTCAGACCATCCACAAACTGCAGCTTAATATCTTCGCATTCACCGTCGCCACGTGCCTGATGTGAAAGGAAGAATATAGGCATACTTGCGAGCAAAGCTAAGCTTTTCATTTTCATGACTGTTCTCCTGCAATGCCAAGCTCTTCGCTTGAGAGTTCATCGCACGTAATTGAAAAAGACTGTTGATCGAAACCAAGTCTGAAGCTCACAGCAGTCCACCCAATTGGAAAGGGAATGCTGTTGATGAAAAATGAAAATGCATGTTTTTTATCTGTACAGTAGCGTCGTTCACAAATTTCACCGGGCCCAGCAGACGCTTTGCTTTTTTGCGGCGGATCAACAATCAACTTTGGCTGCGAAGAAAGCGGATATTGTTGCAAATTTCGCAAACAAAGATCGATGATCGTGAGTCCTGCATGAGTCCGCCAGGCGGGCATTTTTCTGAGGGTGACCCATGCCGTAAAGTCACCCGTTGCGGTCGCTGCGTCATTGCAAACAAGTGCAGGCTCAGGACCTTCAGAAAGATGTTCGCAGTTGAACGCACCGGCCGTCGAAACCTGAGAATAAAGCATAAAGAACAAAGGCAGAATCCATCTGCAGCGCGGAGCTACAATCGAATGGCTCTTCATCACAGGCCTCCTCAGATTGTGTCTTCAAAACAACAGAGGCCAGAATAGTTTTTGGCGAATTGAAAACAAGCCGATATTTTTACAAATCAATCACAGTTCGATCATGAATTTTGGGAAATCTTTTCGAACACACTTTGCTCAGAAGATTCCCAATCCAATCCTCACACCCTTTCAGTTTTCACACTTCCAAGTAAACTGCCTTGCATCTGACATTGCGATCAGGGAGATGCGACAAACATGCTGAGGCTCATACCCACACTTTTCTTTTGGCTCACTTTTATGGGTTCAGGGATTCTCTTTCAGATCATCCTACTGATTCACCTCCTCTTTGTGCGCACAACCCAACAACATCATCGCCTTGCTCAGCAGTACCGATTGCGCTGGTCAGCGGCCAATCTCAGGCTATTTTTTGGCGCCGGATCGCTCAGCTCCCTGCGTAGCGCCAGCAAAGAGCTTCCTGAGCAATTCATTCTCGTCTCAAATCATCGCAGCAACCTCGATCCGCTGCTTGTCTTTGTGGTTGGACGCCCTCTCGTTTTTCTCGCCAAGAAATCTGTTTTGAAAACCCCTGTGATTGGCTGGTGGATGAAACTCTGCGGAGATGTTCCTGTGGATCGTGGAGAGAAAACGAGCCGCGAACAAAGCCTGGCACTTATGAAAGAGCGCCTGCAAACAGGAGACTCACTGCTCATATACCCCGAGGGAACAAGACAAACGGATCCCAATGTGCCGCTCGGTCCTTTTAAAGATGGCGCCTTTCATTTGGCGGCACAAAGTGGAGTTCCGATTGTTCTCTTAGTGCTCAACCGAACCGACCGGGTCTGGGAGAAGGGCAGCCTCATGCTCAATTTGATACCCTTGCGTTGGCGCATTTCTCAACCTCTCGCGAGTCAAGGACGCTCCGCAGATGAACTCAAGGCACAATCCATTGAGAAGATGCTCGAGATGGTACAATCTCTTTCGAATCCGTAATTTTAGGGAGCTTTCGCAATGGAATATCGCAAACTGGGCCAATCGGGTCTTTTCGTCAGTTCACTCTCATATGGCTCGTGGATCACATTCGATCACCAGGCCAGTGAAACACAGAAACAATGCATGTTTGCTGCCTATGATGCCGGGGTGAATTTCTTCGACAACGCAGAGGTATACTCGGGAGGTGAATCCGAAACTGTGATGGGCGATATTCTGAAGAGTGCTGGATGGACAAGGGACAGTTATATTGTCTCCAGTAAAGTCTTTTGGGGAGGCAACAAACCAACCCAAAAAGGCTTATCTCGAAAGCACGTCTTTGATGCTTGCCATGCTGCTCTCAAACGCCTTCAACTTGATTATATCGACCTGTATTTTTGTCATCGTCCAGATGCCAACACACCGGTTGAGGAAACCGTCCGTGCGATGAATGATCTCATCCATCAAGGAAAAGTTCTCTATTGGGGAACGAGTGAATGGCCTGCCGACCTCGTCACCCAGGCACATTCGGTTGCGCGTGAATACGGCCTAGTAGGGCCCACTATGGAACAGCCACAGTACAACATGCTCAAGCGTGACCGGGTGGAAAAGGAATACCTTCGACTGTTTAAAAACTACGGCATGGGAAGCACAATTTGGTCGCCCCTCGCCTCGGGCATACTCACCGGAAAGTACATCAATGGCATTCCGGTGGGCAGTCGCCTGTCAAAGCCCGGATTAGAGTGGCTGCGAGATATCTACATCAACGATCAAGTCGATTCCCTCAACGGAAAAATCAAGAAACTCCAAACTCTGAGTTCCGAACTCGGTCTGACTCTCCCGCAACTTGGCATCAGCTGGTGTGCACAAAATCAAAATGTCAGCACTGTGATACTGGGTGCAAGCAAAATTGATCAGCTTAAAGAAACTCTGGCCGCAGATGAGCTCAAGAAACGGCTGACAGCAGACGTGATGGGCACAATCGACCGCATCCTTGAAAACGTCCCAACTCCTGAATCCCTTTTTTAGGAACGGCTCGCGCCCTGCTCATTCGCGAAAGAAGGTTTTTTTTCAGGATTGCATAAATGCTTTCAACCGAACTTCTACTCAGTCTTCTGACACTGACAGTGATGGAAATTGTCTTAGGTATCGACAACGTCATCTTCATTAGTTTACTTGCCGCACGTCTGCCCAAAGAGTCGCGTGAATTCACCCGAAAACTAGGGATAGGACTTGCCGCGGCATTGCGCGTCGGGTTGCTTTTTGGAGTTTCGTGGCTTGCCTCACTCACCGAACCTCTTTTCCAAGCGTTTGGAAACGACTTTTCTGTCAAAAGCCTTATTCTCCTCGCGGGCGGATTGTTTCTTCTCTACAAATCGACAAAAGAAATCCACCACAAGATTGAGAGCTCAAATGATGTTGGTCCAAGTGCAAAAATTCACCTGACCATGGTGGCAGCAATCGTTCAAATATTGCTTATTGATCTGGTTTTTTCGATTGATTCCATCATTACAGCCATCGGTATGACGCAAAACACATGGGTCATGATCGTAGCCAATCTTCTTGCACTCGCAATGATGATGGCTTTTGGCGGTTGGATTGGAGATTTTGTTGAAAAGCATCCATCCATCAAAATGCTCGCATTGAGCTTTTTGTTGATGATTGGCGCACTCCTGGTTGCGGAAAGTTTTTCAGTCAAAATTCCAAAGGGCTACCTGTATTTTGCGATGGCATTTAGCGTCGGCGTCGAGATCCTGAACTTGCGCACGGGATCTCGATCAAAAGCCGGTGAACTCAATCCCGAGAGTGGTAGTCAACAACCACCAATGCGATAAAGCCCTGCGGGGCATTAGGTTCTTTCACTCTATGTAAGTGGAAGTTTGGCCGTCAAACTTTAACGACCGTCTTGGCATTCTTGCGTTCATGGCGCTGGCTCCTTGCCGACTCCTCTCGTTCGCTAGCCGAAAGGAACAACTGGTTGTCTTTTACGTCAACAACACAGTGCCCACCTTTGGCAAGAGGCCCAAACAACAGCTCCTTCACAAGCCGTTGTTTCACTTCCCTGTCAACAACTCGTTCAAGAGGGCGGGCGCCATAGGCCGGATCAAACCCCTTATCTTTTAGCCACATTCTTGCCGCAGCCGTGACTTCAAGGGTGACCTTCTTCTCTGCAAGAATGTCGGTTAAGCCAGCGAGAGACTTCTCAACAATTTGCAACATCACTTCATCGCTCAACCGATGGAAGCTCACAACGGCATCGAGGCGATTGAAGAACTCCGGCGAAAAGTGCTTCTTGACTGCCTCAAGGGCACGCGATTCGGTGCTATCAGGCATAAAGCCCAAGCCCTGTCCGCTCAGTTCACGAGCACCGGCATTTGAGGTCAGAATCACGATAGTGTTGCGAAAATCTGCGGTCCGACCGCTGGCATCTGTAAGCCGACCACTGTCCATCACCTGAAGCAGAATATTATGAACTTCCGGATGCGCTTTCTCGATTTCGTCGAGCAAGACAACGCAATAAGGGGTTTTTGTCACTGCCTCAGTGAGCAACCCCCCTTCATCATATCCAACGTATCCCGGAGGCGCACCCACCAGCCGCGAGACCGTATGACGCTCCATGTATTCACTCATATCAAAGCGATGGAGAGTCACTCCCAAACTTTTCGCCAGCTGCTTTGTTAATTCGGTTTTTCCTACGCCCGTTGGTCCAGCAAAAAGGTAACAACCAATAGGGCGCACCGGATTCGCCAAACCAGAACGCGACATGTGAATAGCCGAGACGATGGTTTCAATGGCCGCATCTTGCCCATAAATGGCTTTTTTCAAATCAGCTTCTAAATTCTGCAGCTGAAGTTTTTGGTCTGCACTCACAGAGCGTTCGGGGATTTGCGCCATCGACGCAACCACCTTTTCAATATCCCGCAATTGAACGGTAGACACAGAACGGCTTGAACTTGCCTCACTGCGCAATGAAACCTTTGCTCCCGCCTCATCGAGCACATCAAGAGCTTTATCGGGAAGAAAGCGACCATGAATATGTTTAACACTCAAATCAACCGCAGCGCGTATCGAATTTTTAGAATAAATAACCCCGTGATGCTCTTCATACCGGCCCTTAACGCCTTCGAGAATCAGCGCCGTTTCATCTGCAGTCGGTTCACGCACTTCAATTTTCTGAAAACGACGGCTTAGTGCTCTGTCTTTCTCAATATGCGCACGAAATTCTTTAAACGTCGTTGAACCAATGCAACTCAAGCGCGCGTCGGCAAGACTTGGCTTGAGAAGATTAGAGGCATCCATCGACCCGCCACTGGTTGCTCCCGCACCCACGACCGTATGGATTTCATCAATAAATAAAATCCCAAGTGGGCGAGCCTCAATGGCACGCACCACACCCTTAAGACGCTCCTCGAAGTCGCCACGATATCGTGTGCCGGCGAGCAATGCGCCCATGTCGAGTGAATAAATCTCCGCCTCCAGCAATCGCTTCGGAACTCGCTTGTTGACAATACGTGCGGCTAGGCCGTCAACAACTGCGGTTTTACCGACACCAGGATCGCCAACAAGAATCGGGTTGTTTTTGGTTTTTCTGCAGAGAATTTCGATCATCCGATCAATGAGATCATCCCGACCTACAATTGGATCAATGCGCCCTTCACTCACCTTTCGATTGAGCAAAATGCAAAATCTCTCAAGCATGTCTTCTTTATTTTGCTGCGGTTGGCTTGCAGAGGGTTGTTGATCGCGCTGCGCTGAATCTGTTCCGCCGCGTTGTGCGCCCGTCAAAGCATGCGAATAGAATTGAATCATCTCGAGCCGATTGAGGCCCTGCTCTTCCAAAAACCAAGCTGCATGGCAATCTGGTTCATTGAAAATCTCAATTAAAATCTTTCCCGTATCCACAACTTCACGGCCTGCACTGCGCACCCGAACCATCGTCCGATGGATGAGTCGCTCAAGTGCCAATGTCATGGTTGGTGTGAAACCTGCTTCATCTTTTGCATCCGTGTCAGCCAAATCAACCACCGGAGAATTCTCATCCAGAAATTTAATGATATCAGTGCGCAGTGGCTCGACTTTGGCGCCACAGCTCTCAAGCAGTTCTCTCACAGACGAATCATCCAGCAGGGTCAAAAGAAGATGCTCAATCGTGAGATATTCATGACGGTGCTTCGTCGCGAACTGAAAAGCGGCCCGAATACATTTTTCAAGTTGAGGGCTCAGCACGGGTTTTACTCCTGTTCCAGTGTGGTCAGCAACGGAAATCCGTGCTGCTTGGAGAAGTCGTTCACCTGCTTGACCTTCGTCTCCGCAATTGAAAATGGAAATACACCAGCCACCCCTTTTCCGGTTTTATGAACAAGCAGCATGATCTGCACGGCCTCCGATTCATTTTTTCGGAAGAATTTCTGCAAGACGTGAATGACAAATTCCATCGGTGTGTAGTCATCATTATTCAATACAACTTTGTACATAGGAGGCTTGGCTAATTTCTGATCAGGGTGGGTGAGAACGTCGTCGTTCAAATCATCCATGGGATCGTTGCCAAAGGGTTGCCGTACGCCGGACATGGAGGAGCACCTCGTCTGCCAAATTTACTTTTTCACTTCAATTGAAGTGCGGCAACGGTACAGCGGTTACAGGTGAGCAATCAATGGATGCTGAGGCGGAATCACAAAAAGTTCAACGCGACCAATTCCTGCAGCAAGCAGTCCAACTTTTGCAGCGGCGGCATGCGAGAGATCAATCACTCGTCCAGCTACGAACGGACCCCGATCATTAATTCGCACAAAAACATAGCGACCTGTCGCCGCTCGTCTGACTAGAACAATGGTGCCCATGGGTAGCGTGGGATGAGCGGCCGTATAGTAACCTTCCTGATAAGGCTCCCCACTTGAAGTCGCTCGGCCGGAAAACTGGGTTCCGTAGTGCGAACCCCACCCGGCCCCCGATGCAGTAAAATCGTCTGGAATTCGCGCCTTTAGAAGCGTCCGACCGAACGGCTCTAAACTAATACAACCCACCAGAAACAATGGGATTATTAGGATAACAAGAAATCCCCTCTTAGCCGCCAGCCTCATAGCCCTCCTTTTCCCCTTTACTTCTATTTCGAAAACAACTACCGCTGGCCGCCGCTCGGATCAGTCCTACTACTGTGTCTCGGGCCAAGGAGAACGTCATGGTTAGCTCATTTAGAGTCCTTTGCGCGCTCGCACTGACCCCGAGTTTGATGACCCTAGCCACCAGTTGCTCAGCCAATTCGCGCATCGAGCAGGCGCAAAACCCTTCGGTTGCAGCACAATCTCAGTCATCTGTCCAAACTGTGAATATCCCACACACTCCAGTAAAATGGCAAAGTATTGGTAATTGCTGGGCCTATGCAGCGCTTGGCTGGGTTGAATCGATGATGTTGCGCGGCACTAATGAACCACTGCCCAACTTCTCTGAATCCTACGTCACCTATCGCCATTACGAAGTGCAGCTTAATGGCCTGAGGTCAAATGAAGTTCAAACCGGCGGTTCCTTTGAAGAGGCGACCGAACTCATCATTCGCTACGGTTTGATGATTGAGTCGGACTTCGCCCCTGATGAAGCGAACCTTTCGCGCAGCGAGCGGCAAAAGCGCGCAACCGCAATCATCAATGAAAGCCTGAAAACTGGTCCTTTGGCCAAATCACGATCGTTCGAAACCATTCGCGCGGAACTCGATAGAGCCTTCGGCGTCGACATGAACGCCCTCGAAGGAAAAATTATCAAGGCATCAAGCCTCAAGGTGCCGATGGGTGGTGGTGCGACCGCTCCTCTTTCAGAGGTGATGCCGAGCTGGCGTGAAGTCGTCTGGCCTGTCAGCTACACAAAGTATCCCAATGAACCTCAAGTGGGTGAAAAGCCATTTGCGCAATGGGATGGAAATGTCAGCGAGCTACAGCGCCGTGCTCTGCGCCGCGTGATGCGCGCGATGAACGCAGGATACCCTGTTGTGATGAATTGGTTTGTCGACTTCAATGGCATGACGCCACTTGGAACATTTGAATTGTCGGCAGTTCAAAAAGCTCTCACTCAGGGCCGACAAGGATACCATTCAACGGTGCTTGAGGATTATCTCGCCAAAGGTGTTGATCCAGTCACTCAGTTGCCCTTTGAGACTCCCGAAGGCGAAGTGAGCAATGAATTAAAATCAAAGGCTGTTGAATTCGGCTCACTCACTGCATTTATCGTTAAAAATTCGTGGGGCGGAGCAGAGCGTCAGGATCGTTCCAGCTACCAGCGCGACGGCGAAAAAGGTTACCACAAGCTTTCGGCCGACTACCTTTTCGCATTCCTTCCCCAATTCAATGAAAAGAGCGGACGATTTGAAGGCTACACAACCGGAGTGAATAGCTTCGTCGTACCCCCGGGTTTTTGAGTTTCGGCGAAGATCTTTTCTGCGAATAAGAACGGGCTATGAATAGAAATATTCATAGCCCGTTAAAGTATGTAGCCAAATCCGGCCTGAAAGAAGGTCACAATATCTTTCTGTTGATCCTGCCCACCATTGCTGATCTCGGGCGAATATTTATCTGACCTGTAAGTATTTCCAACCAAGCCTTCAAACACAAAACGCCGCGAAGCCGTGATCGGCAAACGCACTCCAGCTATACCAGTGAGATGCAAACGAGCCACGCTGCCTGTTCCAGAAAGTGTTTCACCTGGGGTGGTTTGATCCTGCACGCTTGTGGCTTCTTTACTCGACATCGTCATCCGGCCTTGCAGAAAAAAATTATTCGCAGGCTGAATCTCTGCCTCGGCACCAAAAAGTAAGCCGCTCCGAACAACTGTTTGGGTGTTTTGCGGGCTCAATGCACTCGCTTCAGCTTTTAAGATCTCTGTCTGCTTCGCTAACGGTGAAACAAAAAAACCAATTCTTGGAATGAATTTATTCTGCAGCGGATACCGAAAAACCAAATCTAATTGAAGATTATTCCCAGTTGCAGTTGCATCTTGATTATCGCCAGCGGAAACCTTTCGAAAAACAAACTTCTCCGCACTCCACGATAAGAAATTTAAGCGCAATCCAATCATGTTTGTCCAAGTTCCAGTCGCCAAGCGAGGCACAAATGCATCAACCTCAACCCCAAAGCCCGACACAGGAATGTTGAGCGCGTACCCTGTTCTAACATTCGCAGCCTGATGCTGAGCATTTTGAATCAACACAAACGAAGGAAGCACTAAGGGGTTCTCACCCGGCAAAAGTTCGCCTCCGCCCGAGGAATCAGCGTCATTAGATGTGGTTTCCGACACCCGAACAGCATTCAAATTAAGTATTAACTTACCCGCTTCGGATCTGCGGTTTGGAGAAAAAGCCCAAACGGAAATTCCCTTGGCATTTTTGGTCGCTTTTTGAAAAACAATTTCTGCAACAACGTCTTTCTGGTTGTCTGCGAGCACATAAAAACAATCACCAACATTGGGTGTTTGCTCACCCGCGGGTGCGGGCAAACCAATGCTTTTTCCACCCTTATCCAGCTTGATTTTAAATTTTTTGGCACTTCCTGACACGCTGACGACCCGCAATCGACTCGGAGATTCAGCAGATGACGTAGGAGCCGGACAGTTGCCCGCTTTTGCAGTGGGAGCTGCTTGCGCGGAGGCTGCGTCTTTCTTGGCCGCGTCTTGAGCGAAGGCAGAGTTCTCAAGCAACAGAAAACAGAAAAAATGCACTGCACGATGCAGCACGGTCTGCAGCAAAGCATCATGATACCGTGCGTGCATTTTTTGTCTTAATCGAGAAGTCCTTTTGAGGAAGCCCATCGACGAAACTCTGACTCCAACTCATCAAATGACGTGATCTCAAACAGAGTATCTTGCATGTGGTGAATATCAAAGGGCCTCTGGGAAAGCACCTCGGCATTGAAAGGTTCTTTTTTGACGACATCACTGAGGCTGTGCATGATCTCGCCAACAGACGAAACAATTCCTGCCCCGTAAATTGTGGTTTCGCGCACATCACGCAAGTCTCGCTTTTGCGCGTTGGGATTCATTAAGCCAAATTCAACGGTGAACCAATAAATTCGCCCGAGCATGGCAACTTCTTCTTCATTGCGCACACGCAAGCCTGCCAAGCCGTAGGCATGAAAAAATCCGGCAAAGCGTGAATTGGTGATCAGTGGCAAGTGACCCATCAAATCATGAAACATGTCAGGTGCTGGCGTGTATTCCAGCTCAGTCGGATGGCGAATGAAATCCGTACAGGGGAAACATTTGTTTGCGAGCAAGCGGAAAAATATTGGCTCGGGAACGTAACCTTCAACCCGAATTACTTGCCAACCGGTTGCATTCTTTAAAATGCGACTCAAGTCCGCCAATTGAGGAACACGATTGCTGGGGAAATTAAGCAATTCACGACCATCCAAATATTCCGCGCAGACGCGTCCGCTCAGAATTGCTGATTGTCTTTTATAAAGCTCAGCCCAGGTGCTGTGTTGCTCGTGCGCATAATCGGGAGGAATGATCTGCTCGCCAATGGTACCTTCAGGCGAAGGACTGCGACGGATGGGATCCGACGGACGCGCTTTGAATTCAACTTCCGTCGAAAGTTTTCCAGATGGAATGCCCAAGTTGGTCGACATTTCAAATCCTCCGGACAGCATCAGCGAAACTCCACAGCCTGATTATTCAGGCTAATTTAGCGCTCCCTTGAGTGTCCGCCAACCACCTGTGTTTCCATCGGCTGTCGCACAGGAAATCTCTAACGTCTCAAAAGCACCAATGATTCATTGAGCTTATAAAAAGCATCTGGCACTTCATAACAGAGTGAAGGGCAGTCCGCAAAAGAACAGCCGCGCAAGTCATAGCTGCCGCCGAGCAACGCGTCCAGCTCACGCGCGAGGGTGTGGCCCTCACGATACCCAGTGCGATCGTTGCGGAGAATGACAAGTGCGCGCGGCGAGAGGCGCTCAACTGAACCCCAAAATGCATCCCAAAAATGCTTCAAAACGCGTTGGGGGCCGCGACCCACTCCAAATGCGGGAGGGTCACACACCCAAATATCTGGACAGACAAGCTTGCCTTCTTCCACCCGGCGCTCAAGCCGTGCCAGATATTTCTGCGCCAGCTCGGGCACAACCGAAAAATCAACGCCATTGAGATCAGCATTGCGTTTCCCCCAGGTGAGCATTTCTGGGTTTGCATCAACGTTAATAGAAGCTTTTGCACCC
This sequence comes from bacterium, assembly GCA_009918675.1. GTDB lineage: Bacteria > Bdellovibrionota_B > Oligoflexia > Silvanigrellales > Silvanigrellaceae > RFOM01. The sequence continues at coordinate 1,088 of RGDM01000028.1, read as the reverse complement.
TGCTTTTGCGCAACAACCGCAAACCCACAGGTATAAGAAAAAAGATTCAGAACAACAGACTCAGGAGCGACCAACGGTCGCAGCGCCAATCGCGCAGCGCGTGCATCTGGGAACAATCCAAAATCGTTCTTGTCATCGGCACGCGTTTCGAAAAGGCAATCATCCTCTTGTGCGATCCATTTTTTTCCAAGAACACCACACGGATCCAAATACAAGAAACCGCCGCCGCTCGACCTGATTTTTCCAATAACGAAACGGCCTGCACCAAAAAGATTCTGAGTTCCTTTTAGGAATTGCTCAGCATCTGCCACAATGGCTGGATTGTAGATTGTCAAAACAACCAACGCTCCAAAGGCATCGACTATAACACCATCGAGTCCATCTGCGCGGCCGGCAAAATAGCGGCCAATTTGCGTTTCATCACGCAAGCGAGGTTCAAGCCCATAGCGCCGTTCCAAAGCCTTTTGTAATTGCGCAGTCCAGTTGAAACCCACACTTGCCTCACTTCGTTGGATCCATCACAGGTGTTCTGAAAAGCGTTAAGGCATGCAGTTGAAATTCAGGGCTCAAAGCATTGGGATCAATTTCAGCCCACGCGCAGAGTGCCTTCCATTCGCGCAACAAACTTCCGCCACTTGTTAGAACATCATCCAAAACTAAAACATTTTGAATCGGTTTGTTCAATGCATAACCCTGTGCTTGATCATGAGAATGTCGACTCGGATTCGTCTGGAGGGAATCTCCGACGCCTGCAGATGTCGTCTGCACGGAATGGCGCCTCAGATTTGCATCGATAAGTGCTCGCCGCCGCAAACCTTGCGGCGGAAAAATCATCACTTGGAACGACCGATTTTTGCAATTTTTCGCTGCCCGATTGACTCCAGCGGAAGCAGCGGCGTTAGATTGCAAAACACGCAAACACCTTTGCCAAAAGTCTGTTGGGTGCCATTGCACCGTGGCAACACGGCCCACACTCATGCGCGCCATCAAGACCAAATCAATTTCACAGGCGCTTATTAACTCTTCAAGTGCTCGCACCACAAAGGCAGAATAAACTTCATGAAAACATGAAACTGCAACAGGATCTT
>RGDM01000027.1 GCA_009918675.1 bacterium | reverse complement strand
GACTGTCAATGCTGTCAACGATGCACCAACGCTTGCCGAAATTGCCGACCGAACCACAGACGAAGACACTCCTCTCACAGGAATTGCACTCACTCTTGCTGATGTTGATTCCACCTTGACATGTTCAACCGCACTCAGCGTTACGTCCTCATCCAATACAACTCTGCTGCCAACCTCAGGTGTCACCTTTGCGGGCACTGGAACCAGCTGCACCATGTCACTCACTCCTGTGGCCAATGGCTATGGAACAAGTGATGTCACAATTCAGGTCAGCGATGGCTCGCTCACTGCAAGCAGAACTTTCAAGCTCACTGTTAACTCTGTGAATGATGAACCCACCATCAGCGCCATTGCTTCTCAGATTGGTTCTGAAGACACTCCCAAAGCAGTGAACTTTACCTTGAACGATGTTGATGGCCCGTTGGATTGTACGTCCAGTTATCTGACTGCACTCTCAACAGACCCGAGCAAGGTCGCAAACACCGGTGCTGTGGCATTTACGGGAACATATCCTCACTGCACAGCAACGATTACCCCCGTTGCCAATGCAAATGGACCAACCTTTATCACTATTCTTGTGACGGACGGAACTTCGGCAACAGCTCTTTCTTCTTCACGCACATTCCAGATGACCTTCTTGCCAGTCAACGATGCTCCCGTTTTGACCACGCCCGGCACTCAAACAACCAACGAAGACCAGGCGATTACCTTTAATGTGAGCCTGTATGATGTTGACAACACACTGAGCTGCAGTGGCTATTCGAATGCATCAACGCCCTACTTGAAGCTCACACCCGCCGACCTCACACTGTTGCCACTTGCGAATATCAGTGTTTCGCAGGTCAGTAGCTCGGCCGGAACGGTTGTGTGCGCCGTCACCGCCACACCAGCAAGCAATCAATTTGGCAGCACAGCGGTTGCGGTTGAAATTTCCGATGGTGTTGCGGCTGCTGTCTCGGGATCTTTCAATTTCACTGTCACCAAGTTGAACGATGCTCCAACAATGACAAGCATCGCGTCGCAATCCACCACTGAAGATGTCTACAAAGACATTAGCTTTACCTTGGCCGACGTTGATGGTGATCTTGATTGCAGTTCGACTTATCTCAGTTACTCATCCGCAGACTCAAATAAAGTTGCTGCAACTGGCGCTGTTACTTGGAGTGGAACGTATCCAAATTGCAGCGCAAGGGTTACACCTGTCGCAAACGCCAACGGACAGGTGTCATTGACCTTCACCGTGAACGACGGCGGCAATGGGAACGCGAGCGGAGTGAGCGGATCGTTATCAGCATCGCGGACTTTCACGTTAACAATTGATGCCGCAAACGATGCACCATCGATTACAATTGGAGCATTGCCATCCGTGAGCGAAGATCCTGTCACTGCACCTGTCGTTCCATTCACTCTTGCAGATATCGATGGTGACCTGGCTTGCTCAACCACATATCTTTCATATGTGAGTTTAGATTCAAGCAAAATTGCAGCCACTGGAGCTGTGACTTTCAGCGACACATGGCCGAACTGTAAAGCAACCATTGTACTTCAACCGAATGCCAACGGCGTGGCTTCCATTCAGATCACCGTGAGCGACAATGGCAACGGTGGAATTGGCGGCGCAATGAATGCAACCGCACTTGTTTCACTCAACGTGACACCGGTCAACGACGCACCCACCGGAGCGGTCAGTTGTGAAACACTCTCATCAGGAAACGTTTTCAAAACCGGTTTTGCGAATGGTGGTTCTTGGGCGCTTGGAACATGCACTGGGGCATCTGATGTTGACGGCGATGCGCTGACCTACAAACTGGAATACGTCGAAACTGGGGCGACAAGTTCTTCGTCTTACCCTTGCCCAACAAACCTGGCATCGAGCTCGGGCGGAAGCAGCATCTCTGGCAACTTCCCAAGTGGCTCTGGTGTTTATGGTTCGTGCCGCTACAAACTCAAGGCTTGCGATTCCTCAAACGAATGCACCGCGCTCAGTTCAAACTCGGTGATCATTTCATCGTACGAACTCACAGTTGGTTCGCCAACAACCCCGACACTCAACAACAGCTGCCTTGTCGAAACAAGCGCGACCATTTCGGGCTCGGCAAACCTTTCAAGCATCAGCTGGCAGGCCAACACCTCTGCTCCCGGATCTTCAGCAAGCACCGGAAGCATCAGCGCATCATCAGGTGTTCTTTCCGGAACTGCGAGCTTCAGCACGGACATCACAAGCCAATTGCTGAGTTCCACTTTCATGCCAAGCACACCAACAAAAGCCACGACCATTGCAGGAACCACAGCATCTATTTCGGTGTCTCAAGGTACATTGCTTGGCGCAACTGCGAACCCACCCAGCGGACAAATCACAAGCTCTGCATCAAACAGTTCGAGCTATGTCATCACCCGCACGCTTGAGGCTCTTGCTGTGCGTCAAGGTGGTTCCTCGGGAGCGGCATCGACATTTGCTGAGACCCATTCGGATGGTCAGCAGGTTGATTTTGCATCTCCAGCTGGCTGCCGCGCTTGCACAAACAATGCGATTGTGTCGATTTCGGCGGGCGATAAACACACCTGCGTTGTTGAATCAACGGGTACAACAAAGTGTTGGGGTGCAAGCGCAAGTGGTGCGTTGGGAATCGGCACCGCGACCTACAGTCAATATGCGTTGCCACAGGCCATTGTCACAACAAATATCTCATCGTTCACTCATACGATGGTCGCTGCGGGTTCAGAATTCACCTGCCTGATGGGAACCACCACCAACAAAGTGACATGCTGGGGTAAAAACAGCACGTATCAATTGGGTCGCGGCACTTCTTCAACAACAAATGTATTAGCCCCATCTTCAACAACGGTTGCAAACCTCTCAGATCCAATTGCAATCAGCGCAAGCAAGTCGGGTGGGCATGCCTGCGCAATCAACAGCAGTGGCAATGTGTATTGCTGGGGAAGCAGCAGCAGTGGACAGCTTGGAAACAATTCAACAGCAAGCACGCAGTCGGCCGTTCAAGTTGTACTGGCGGGAGGCTCAACCGCGCTCCCCTTCGTCCGCTCGATTGCAGCAGGCGGATCGCACACGTGTGCTGCACTCTCGTATAATTCAAGTTACACAGCAGGAATTTATTGCTGGGGCTCAAACTCAAATGGTCAATTGGGAGATTCTTCCACAACCAATAGAAACGTTGCAACACCAGTCGATACCACCAACCAGGGCAGCACAAGTTCGGGAACCTGGTTCACACAAGTGGTCGCAGGAACATCGCACAGCTGTGCGCTACGCAACGACGGAGCTGTTTTCTGCTGGGGAGCAAACTCATTCGGACAACTCGGCGACAACAGCACCACGGAACGCACCATCCCAACAGCAGTCAATAGCCTAGGCGCTGGCTCAGGCGTTGTTTCACTCACGGCTGGACACAATCACACGTGTGCTTTGAAAAATGATCATTCGGTTCATTGCTGGGGCAAAAACGAATTCGGACAACTCGGCGATGCATCAACAACGCAACGCCTTGTCCCAACACAAGCCATTGCGTCATCTTCTTCCAACAGCGCACTGGCGCTCAGTGCAGGTGGAAATCATACATGTGCTGTTCTCTTGGATGGAACTGTGAAGTGTTGGGGTGCTGGAGATTCGGGTCAGCTTGGCAACGACACAACCAGTGCTGCAAGCGACAATGGTGCAGACGATTGCGATGCCGAATCGGGAACAACTCTATACTGCTCAAAGAGTCCGGCTTTGGTGAACTGGAGCTCTGGTGTGACAAGCAATTCAACCTTGCGACCCAAGAGCTGCCACCATTACACAATTCCTTAATCAGTCACGCTGCATATCAATTTGAACAGCGTGAATTTCACCAATAGGAATAATTACGAACCTAATTTGAGTGGCTGCGGAATTGAGAAAGCCAACGCAAGAAGACGCGTCTTTGATATTGACGTAACGCACTCCGCGCAAATTTCTGCAAACTCGATCTGCAGCTTTCAAATCTGATGCTTCGCCAACAAAACCCAAATTCTTTGCCAATTCGTTCATCTCTCCACCGAGGAAATTGCGTGAAGGAGAAGACAAAACAAAGCTTTCAACATTGCCATCTTTTGAGTTTGCGCAGCGGACATCATCTGCAGTGCGATTCAGTAAACGAATGAGACCCAAGATACCATACAGTCCATTGAGCTGCGAAGTTTCCATAATGTTAAAGGGCAGAGAGTTTGTTCCAGAAAGGCTTGTGCACTTTGACAAACCATAGATCACTCCTTGGCCGTCGGAGTCGAGATCCAAACGCACCCGCCAAAGCCCGGTTGAAAGTTTATCAGCCTGCGCGGAGACGGGAACAAGCGAATTGCCCTGATTGTGCCTAAATCCTTTGAGCGCCGTTGCTTTCCAGGTTCCTCGAATAGGCAAACGTATATTTGTGGTATTCATACTTTCAACTGTTGAATCTTGCGCCACCACATCCGCACGTGGCTGGCAGGCGACAAAAAAAGTCAATCCCAAAGCCATTGTAAAGATTCGAGCGAACATGACGCCTCCAAAAACAAAACTGCTCACCAAGGACAGCAACCTCTGGGCCAAAAAAATATTAACTAAATATATTAAATTGATAGGTGGATCCAAATATGTCTAAGAAATAGACACCGACGATTGCATTTCACTTCGGAATAAAGACAATCGGGCGAACCCGCTACGGGTGACTGAGGAGAAATTTTATGAACACAAGATTCTTTTCCGGCCTCGCATTGGCACTTTCCGCGGCAACCGCGTCTTTCGCTCTTGCCCAATCACCAAGCGCAGCATCTCCTGCGAATGCACCAACCGCCGCTGCAACCACAGCACCTGTTGCAGCTCCCAGCTCTTCAGCAGCAGCACAAGCTGAAAAGACCGTTGAAGGCACAATCAAAAAATTGGTGAGCAAGAAAAAAGAAATTTACGTCATTCCCTCTGCCGGCGGGAAAAAGATGGAATTTTATTTTCCAGAAAATGCACAGTTTGTGAAAGCAGGCCAGCCTGTTGGTTTCGATGCCTTGAAAGAAGGGCAAAAAGTTCGCGTCACGTACACCCAAAAAGGCAAACGGCTTAACCCAAGCAAAGCCGAGATCCTCGAATGATCGAGCTCATTCCTCAGCGGGTGGAGCTTTTCCACCCGCTGCTGGTGCATTTTCCGATTGCACTCCTGCTTGCTGGCGCACTGGCGCGCCTCATCCTGTTTTTTTGTGAAATCAGCAAATTAAAATCCACCTGGCTACAAAAGCTGACCTCGCATGTGCGTTCGATTTTTTTCTGGAGCTGGATTTTAGGTTGTGTGGGACTTGTTGCAGCTTATTTGAGCGGTGATTCGGCTGAGGGAGTCATCAACAAAATTATTTGCGATCCAACAGTCACCCACGAGCACGAAGATTTCGCTGTCTTCACGCTAATCGCGGCAGGAACAACTCTTGTGACTGGGCTTGCGCGCTGGCTCTTATCAACCAAGTTGCGAGAAAAAATTGAACATGCCGTTTTGCATTTTCCCAAGCGTCTCGCATTCTTTACCCGTCTTATTTTAGCGATTGAATTACTTGCGCTTGCTGCAACTGTTTCGCTTCTCACTTGGACAGCGCATCTCGGCGGAACCCTTGTTTACGAACAAGGGGCTGGTTATCTCCGCACTCCCAATGAGCAGTGTGAGGGAGAGTTTGGGTCAATGCTAGATGGTGACGAAAGCAACGACGCAGAGGCGAATGAAAACCGCCTCTAAAAAAGAAGAGCCGCTCTCACCAGGAGAACGGCTTCATCACTTTTTCGGCAGTGCGCATTTTGCAGTTGGAACTCTCAGGACTGCTGAGCAGATCCTCTTGAGTCTGAATGCTTTTCACCCGAAGAAAAAGGCTTGCCTTTGAAGCCTCCCGGCTTTTTATCGGAGAAATTGCCTTTGGATTTTCCAAAGCCGCCGCCAGCACCAGGCCCAGCAAACTTACCAGGTTTTCCTGAACCTCCGCCACGCGAAAATTTGTTACCAAATTTTGGTTTACCGTTTCTGTCGCCGCGATCGCGCGAGCCACCAGAATTTCCTCGGTCTTTCCATGAACGCTCTTTGAAATCTCCTTTGAGATTTACAAGTGGCTTGTGCACAACAATGTCGTCATTGTAATAAACATCAAGTTTTTCCAAGCGGCGCGACATCATCTCGCGAAGAATTGCATCCTTTTCCTCGCCACTCAAAGTTGCCAAAGTTCGGTCAACTGCCTTTAGAACGGTTTTGCTCGCAGGCTTCTCGCGTACGTCTTTCAATTCACTCAACAGCATTTCAGCAGACCTGTGAATGACCTCTGCACACGAGGGAACACCAATCACTTCCGGATTCAATTTCAACTTGCGCATGATGAATTCATACGATCGGCTCGATGACGGAGTAACGATTGTCCATGCCTGGCCTTCTGCACCATTACGGCCGGTTCGGCCCACACGGTGGGTATAGCTTTCAAGATCAAATGGCACATTAAAGTTCACCACAAGAGGAAGATCTTGAACGTCAATCCCGCGCGCTGCAACGTTTGTTGCGATCAGATACTTGAGTTTCTTTTCCCGGAAACGTTCCATGGTCTGGTTGCGTTCCTGCTGGGTGAGATCACCATGCAGAGCAGCTGCATCAAACCCACGACGCATTAATGCGTCGGTGAGATCTGCACATTCTTGACGTGTTTTACAAAACACCATCGCCTGCACGGGGTTGTGGAACAACAAGGCGTTGATCAGCGCTTTCTGTTCGGCGAATCCGCGCACTTCGAGGTATCCATGGCGAATGGTTGAAGGCGACTGGCCGCCTGCTGAAGTGATGTTGACTTCAATTGGATTTTTCAAAGTTTTGCGCGCGAGTGCACGAATTTCAGGACTCAGAGTCGCAGAGAAGAACAACGTCTGCGCTTTTTCAGAAAGCTGTGTACGAATTTTTTCGAGGTCTTCGGCGAAGCCAAAGTCGAGCATTTGATCGACTTCATCAAGAACAAACGATTCGATTTGAGCAAGATCCAAAGCACCTTGCGCAAGAAGGTCGGTCATGCGGCCCGGAGTTCCAACAACAATATCGACGCCTTCATTCAGTGCGCGTTTTTGCCGCGAGTAGCTCGCACCACCCGTGATAGCCAGCGTGCGCAATTGCAAGGAAGACAGCGTTGTTTCAAGAACTGTTGCGACCTGAGTCGCGAGCTCACGGGTGGGAGTCAAAATAAGAGCGCGCAGCCCGCCGTGTTTCTTTAGGCGCAACGCAACGGGGATAGAGAAAGCAAGGGTTTTTCCTGAACCTGTGCTCGACTGAGCAAGAACATCTCGACCCGTGAGAGCAGCAGGAATCGCCTGTGCCTGAATCGCAGTTGGCTCTGTAATGCCCTGAGCAGCCAAAGCGGAACGCAAAGCCTGCGGCAGCGATTCAAAATTCTCGAGAACATCGCGGGGGCTTGCAGCCTTCGCGGTTTTGTTCTCTTGAGATTCAGACGCAACAGTCATTTCGGAGGCAAGTTCAGTTGTGTTCACACAATGGCTTTCTGTGGTGTTCACTTCGGGAGCGGATTTGAAGTGAAAAAAGAAGTCTTTGCAGCACCTTTTGCCGCAGAGCTGCCCGAGACGTTCCACAGAGTAGGGGGGCGGTCAAGAAAATTCTCGCCCTTTGCTGGACCTGCCAAATCTTATAGCGGACGAGAATGATTCAATTTTGTGAGTTGCAGATGACTTTTTCCGTGTCCGGTGCGTCAGGAATTGGCGCAATTCAACATCTGCACGCTTCTCGAGATCGAAGCATATTTAAGGAATCTAATTATTTTGAAATTAGACTTTCAACACGGTTTCAGAGGATTGGAAAATGTAAAATTGTCGAGAGAATTATTTCTCAGCCAATTTAAGCAATGCCTTCACCGGTTCAAGGATGTCTTTGTGATAAGCGAAGATCTCATCGACCTCTGCAAGCGAAACCCATGCTGCGCCACGATGATAATCGGCGTCTCGAACTTGTTCTGCATCTTCTGAGATCAGGCGTCCTGCAAAAAAAAGTGTGATGCAGTCAAACACTCGGCCATCCCACTCAAAATCATAGCGTCGCCTGATCACAGACTCTTCAAGAACCTCAATTCGATACCCAGTCTCTTCGAAGGTTTCGCGCTGAGCGGCCTCGAGAGCGCTCTCGCCATCTTCAATGCGCCCCCCTGGAATAAAAAAATACATTTTCTTGTTTTGCGGATCTTCGGCATGAAAACCAAGGATCTTTCCTTGATGAACAACAACAATACTCACTCGTTCGCGCAAGGTTTTGTTCATTTTGCTGTGGATTCTGAGGTACAAAATATTTCGGGACGTAACACTTGCGCATCAGTGACGTAAAAACCAACGTCAAACCGCGTCAGGAATTTTGCAGAAAACTGATTCAGAAGATTGCTCACCATCTCGGGTCGCACAAGGAACTCGAGCTTTACTTGAGACTCAAGTAAATCAACAACAGTCTCATTGCCAAATTCTTCAACGCGAATTTCACTGGCACGCACACTGCGCACACCCAACGTCTGCAAAAGATCCATCGCACGCTGAGCGACCGAGTGTTCACAGGTCATCGAGATGAGCTTCATCGGGGTCAGTGTCTGGGTCATGGTATGAGGTCCTTCAGGTAATGGGCAATTTTCAGATACAATGGAATACCAATCACAAGGTTGAATGGAAATGTCACCGTCAAGGCAGACGTCAAATAAAGTCCTGGATTTGCCTCAGGCAAAGCAACGCGAACAGCAGCTGGCGCTGCAATATAAGAAGCGCTTGCTGCCAAAGTGCTCAACACAACCGTGCCGCCCAAGCTAAGACCCGCCACGTGACCAAGAATAGACCCAAGAATGCCGTTGATGACGGGAATAATCGTTCCAAAAAGAACAACAAACACGCCAACCTTCTTCAGATCTCGGAAACGCTTCGAGGCAACAATCCCCATTTCGAGCAAGAAGAGTGCAACCACACCCTGAAAGGGCGCGCCAAAAAGGGGCTCAACACGGGCGTAACCCGCAGGCCCACTCAATGCCCCAATCACGAGACCACCAATAAGAAGAAGCAAGCTTCGACCAGAAAGAATTTCATGCAATGCGGAGCGAAGCGCAGACCAGTCGGAGGCCTCTTCCTTCGAAGACTTGAGTCGCGCGAGCAGCAAACTGACCAAAATCGCGGGTGCCTCAAGAATAACAACTAGAGTTGAAAGGAAGCCTTCAAAAGCAATATTGAGACTGTTCAAAAAAGCTTGCGTGGCAATAAACGTGACAACCGACACAGAACCATAGTGCGCCGCCAAGGCCGCAGCATCGGGCACGCTCAGCTTGCCAAAAGTACGTGCAACAAAATAAGCGATCAGGGGGGTCAACAATCCTAACCCTAGTGTGGCAAGCGCGGGCTTCCAAACAGAGCCAAGGTCAGCGTGCGAAAGCTCAACTCCACCCTTGAGGCCCAATGCGAACAACAGATAGATGGTCAGCAAAGAATAAACAGACTCAGGAATGCGTAGGTCACTTTTGACCAAGGTCGAAACACAGCCCAGGAAAAAGCAGAGCACAACCGGCGAAAGCAAGTTGGCCTGAACAGCACCAAAAGCATCAACAGAAATCATAACTCGTCGACTCCAACCCCAAATGAGGTGTTGCTTAAGCTTCGTTGATTGGAGTCTTACTGAATCTGTCTTTTTTTATCAATTCATCCTGTGTTAGTGTGAGCTAAATTCGGGTCGGGATCTTTCAACAGGCCAGGGAATTTCACTTGAGCGACGTACATCCATCTCTGCTAAAACGTAAAATCATCCATGTTGACATGGATGCCTTTTATGCATCGGTCGAGATCCGCGACAACCCGGCATTGGTAGGAAAACCACTTGTCATCGGTGGCTCTCCGCAGTCGCGTGCGGTTGTTTGCACCGCGAGCTACGAAGCTCGAAAATTCGGGATACGTTCGGCAATGTCGTGCGCAAAGGCGTATCGACTTTGTCCTGATGCTGTCTTTATGTATCCAAATTTTGATAAATATTCGTCGGTATCGCGGGAAATCCGCGCCATTTTTTCGCGCTTCACCGATCTCATCGAGCCACTGTCTCTGGATGAAGCCTTTCTTGATGTCACAAGCAACACCTCAGGCCTGTACGCATCGCAAATCGGTAAACAAATACAGGCCGCCGTTCGAGATGAACTCAAATTATCGTGCTCTGTTGGCGTTGGACCAAATAAACTCGTCGCAAAAATAGCATCCGACTTTCGTAAGCCCGCAGGGCTAACCGTCGTTCCCCCAGAAAAAGTTGCAGAGTTTATGCGCCAGCTTGAAGTGAGAAAGATCTTTGGCGTAGGCCCTGCCACAGAAAAAAGACTCAACGAAATCGGCATTCGCACCTGTGATGATGTTCTAAACACACCCTTCCTGCGCCTTGAACACGCCATGGGCTCGTTTGCCCACTGGATCTTCTCTGCGGCGCAAGGCATCGACGATCGGCGGGTTCATCCTCACCGAACACGCAAATCACTTGGACGCGAGGAAACTTTTGCGCACGATCTCACCAGCCTGCCTGCGCTTTTAGAAGAACTTTCGCTGCTCGCGAAGAAAGTCTCCGCAGATCTGGAGAGAAAAGCGTTGCAAGGGCGAACGATTACCCTCAAAGTCAAGTACGGCGATTTTCAGCAAGTCACGCGCAGTAAAAGTGTGCAGGCAGGAGCTGTCGCCAGCGAAGAATTATTTTCTGCTGCGCGAGAAATGCTTTTGGAAAAGACGGAGGCGGGTCAGCGCAAAATTCGCCTGCTCGGGCTCAGTGTTTCGAATCTGGAGAAACGAAACCTGACTGTCTGGGAAGAGCCAACGCTCGCCCTCGAAGAATGATTGCCGTCCGTGTAAAAATTCAGTAAAAAAAGGCCTTTATCAATTTCGCTTTTTTTCCCTCAATTTGCAGAAAGTCGGGAAATAGTTTGATAGTATCCCGAGCGCTTTGAACACTTCACTGAAGTGCCAAGAAATAAAGTAGGAGAGCTCTTTATGTCACTGAAAAAATCTTTGCTTTCTGCCGCCTCATTAGGATTTGCCTCTGGCTCAATGATGGCACACGCCGCAAATGAATCAGCTGCTCCGGCTCTCGCACACGCAGACGGCACTGGAGTTATTTGCTTTGGCATCAACACCTGCAAAGGCACTGGCAATTGTGCTGTAACAAAAGAGCAAATTAAGGTGGCCAATCAGGTTTTCAAGAATAAATTCAAGAATGCAAAGCCACATGAATGCGCAGGAATGAATGGCTGCGGCGCTAAAGACGGCAATCTTGAATTTATTAAGAAGGCCACAACGCTCGACTGCTTCTCTTCAGGTGGCTTTGTGTTTGAGAAAAAGACAGACACAAAAACGAAAAAAGAGACTCTGAAAATTATCAAAGCTTAATTTGAATTCGCTGCATTATGAGCGTTCTCGCACTTCATTTCTCTTTAGGAGGCTCTATGAAAGCCAAATGGATTCTTGCTGCATCGCTCGCTTTCCCAACCGCAGCGTTCGCGGTCGACCTCTCCGGCGCGCCTGGTTTCCAACCCGAAAAATATCTCGGCACCTGGTACCAAATCGAATCCACCAATCCCTTCTTCCAGCGCGCCTGCAAGTGCGCAAAGGCGGAGTACGACGCCATTGATGCTCGCAGCATTAAGGTCACCAACACCTGCGTCAAAGACAACGGCAGCATCTCAACGATTGAAGGAAAAGCTCTTATTCTTGATGAGAGCAAACCTGCACAACTGCAGGTTAAATTTTTTCCAATAAGTTTGGGCGGCGTAAACTACGTCGTGACAGAAGTTGGGCCAAATTACGAATACGCGGTCGTTGTTTCGCCTGGCAATTCCCCAATCTGGATTCTTTCTCGCAGTAAAGAGCTCCCGGAAAGTGTCATCGCTGGAATTCATCTGAGACTCGTTCAAGCGGGAGTTCGAATTGGAGATCTCAAATCAACTGACCCGATGCAGTGCGAATTTTGATTCGCGCGCCGACCAACGTCTTGGACTAAGAATCCATGAAAGCCACGACACATTTCCGAATGAAGTTTGTTTTGTTCTGAGACCCTATCCGGCTTCTAAGCTGTCAGATCTGTTTGAACAAGCGAACGAAAACCAACCTCGTTAGATTAGCCTAGCCCGAGTGGTTCTGATAACGTCGAGAAGAGTGTTACTGAGAAAATGAGGAGAATCTGACATGCCAAAACTCTCGTATATTGTCTCCGCTGTGCTTGTCTTATCCGCCTGCGGAAAATCGAAAGATGAATCAACCACAAGCCCTAGCACCTCAGACTGCAACTCGTCACTCAGCTTCACAACCGATATCAAATCAATTGTATCATCAGGCGGAAGCGGCGCATGCGCGGGTTGTCACCCGGGCTACGATACTTTAAGCGGATTGCAGTCCAACAAGACTAAAGTGTATTCCGAAGTTTCGTCCGGGAGAATGCCAGAGGGCAACGCGAGCTTCAAAAGCAGTGCCGATGGCCAAAAGCTCATCTCTTGGCTCAGCTGCTCCACTCTAAAATAAGACTCTCTTCGCTGTATTGAGCGTTCTTACAAGATGTCTCTCGTGCGTTTCCCTTGGGAATTTCGGACGTGCGGGAAGCACTTGATATTTTTTGTTTTTCGAAAAACCTGAGCAAGAGTCGAATAATCCTCGGCATTAAAAATTCTCGATTGAAATTCCAAGATTAAAATCATTTCAAAGACCCATAAAGGTTGGCCCATCCTGCCGATAAGAGGGGTGCCGGGATTTGGACGCGGCAGAAGTTTCAGCTGGAGGTTGTGGCTTTGAACTTTGCTCAAAGATTTACAATCATTTTTGCACTTTCATCTCTGTCGCTGCCCGCATTTGCGTGCAACGTAGACGCAGTGCCCCTCTGTGAATCTGCGATGAAGGCAGGGGGTGAAGAGGGCAAAACATTTTCCGCAATCCTCAAGCGGATTGGGGTCAATTCCTGCTCTCAACTCAAGACAACAAAATCAAAGAAACTGCAACGAGTCAAAAGTAGTGAAGACAGCGCGTCAACTTTTGCAGATGTGCGTTGTTACACTTTACCTCATTTGTCTTTGTCCGCTTCCGGTATCCGGAGTCTTGAACCTCTCAAAGCATTTGCATTGTCGGGTCACCTTGATCTGTCGGGTAATAACATTTCCGACGAAGATCTATTTCCGTTGTTGAAAGTCGGAGAAACCACGCTTGAAAAGGTTGCAAGCATCGACCTTTCTAACAACAAACTCAAAGACACTTCTCACCTCGTTGAAAGTGAGCTCACGAGAAAGATGAAGCTCGACGGCAATAACTTTTCAACTCCAGAAGACCTCATTGGAATTGCTGCGTCACTGAAAGAAAATGTCTCCTCACACGGCGTTGCATGGGACATGGCGCTTGAAAAAACGAGCGCTTTTTTTACTGCCTTTGAGGCTAAAATAGCGCGACCTGTGCATAAATACGACGACCTTCTCCCACACTTTGCGCCTCATCTTGCTGAATTTTTGTCGCGCAACAACGTCACTCGCGCAGGTTCAATTGTCGAGCTCAAAAAATGGCTCTCAGATAAAAAGCAAATTCGAATAAAGCCCGATTACTCATCTTTCAGCTTTGAATCGACCCCAGAAAAGCACTCGGTTGTGCAACTTAAAGTGCAATTGACCTGGAAGATGGACATAAAGGGCTTGAAGAAAACTAAGCTAAAGTATGGCTCAAACGATGGTACACGTTCCACACTCATCATGGCTCCCGAGCAACGGATGAACGTCAGGTACCTTATCGAATTCGATTCCGATTTCAAAATCTCCTCACTCAGACAAACTGTGGTCCCCGAAAAGCTTCTGATCATGGACGATTTACAAGCCTCCGAGAGTATCGACGATGTCTTGTGTCCCGAAATAAACAGCTTCCTCTCGGAGCGCGGCAAGGAGAAAATCGAACGCGTCTGGGCAAACTGCAAAAATCTCGCAGCTGCCGCACCAAGCAAGACTCAACTCGAAAAGGGTACGATTGTTGAAGGACAGTCGAGTTACATTGCAATCGATCTTCAATCCACAGTTTGTACCGACCGCGACAGACGAGGAAATCGCAGCTGCAACACCGAAAGAATTGAACGTACCATTCGTGAAGTTGCGCGAGATGGAAAAACCCTTTGGATAGATTCCGACTCAACGTCCTACGAAGTTCGTGCCGCTGAAAAAATCCATTTTGCCGCCTCTGTTGGGAACCCCTGTGGTCTGACAGGTCCGCTCAACAGCCGCATCGAAGAATGCATCGCCAAGAACCGAATTGCAGATGGTTACACTTCAGATCCTAACACCCCAGTTGCAAAACTAGTTTCCAGCGACGGTGATGGATTTTGGGTCTTGAAAAACAAATCCGACGCTCTGGAAAGCAACATGATCTCAGACGCAGGAAAAGGTTGCGAAATTTTTCCCAAGCCCGCATCAGAGGAGCGCGCCAAGGTTCTTCAACAGTTCCTGAAGGATTTTGAATGGAAGACTTCAGACACTCACACCGGCGATTCCGCAGTGGAAAAAGACAAAGAGGATGACAAGCTCAATCAAATCGCAAGGCGGCGCTGCATATCCAACGGCCAACTCAAGGCCAACGCCGCCAGCATGAAATAATTCATTCAGGAACAGCACCTAAAGGCGCCCAATTGCAGCCGCCCGACTTTGCCTCTACACCACAGCGAACGAGTGCATCCAACAACGCTTTTCGCCCGTCGGGGGTGTTGCGCTCAGGAGACCCTGCAAAAACAGCTTTCCAAATTGTTTCATCATGATGGCCCTTCACGCTTGAAACACGCGCGGAGCCATCAAGAAATTCCGCATCCGCCCGACGGCCTGCATACTGCGAGAAACTTGCCCAGGCATCTTTATTTTTCAAAAGTGCCTCCGGAAAGTAGCCGGTGATTTGCGGAACGAGCAAACCCAAATAGTCGCGTCCACCAATATCGTGACATTTTCCACAGACAGTACCTTCGGAATTATCAAGAAGCCTTGGCTTAGCAAGTGGCTTCAATTTCTCTGGCACAACCGCAACCCCGTAGCCCGGATGCAGCTCGGTAATATAGCCCTTGCTAGGGATATAATTCCGAAGAAATTCTTCTGCCACAAGCGTGTAAGGTGCACCCGAAAGTTTACCTTCTCGTGAGCGCAAAACCCGGGTCGGCTTTGGAAGAACTAACTCATAAATCTCAGTGTTGTCTTTTTTCGCGGCCTGTTTGAGTCGGCTGACAGCGGGTGAATACACAAAGGGCTTTGTCGAGTGGCAGGTTGTGCAATCAATCGACATGGGTTCCCACTGGCTTGCAACTTGCTGCAGTCGTTTGTCGTCCGCAGCAAGAAGAGGGGAAATGTATTCTCCATTCATTCGTCCTGCCGCAGCCAAATATGTTTTACCCGTCTCACTGTTTTGCACTTCAACAGTATTTGAGCGCTCAACAAAGCAGGCCTTATTCGACTCACGGTTGTGACCAATGAAGGCAACGGTGTCATACAACCGCGTTGGTCCACCGCCTTTTTCAACAGTTTTTCCTTCAAGAAACGTATTTCTTCTGCGGCAAATAAATACAAAATCAGTTGTTGCTGTCGACATGCGGCGAACCCTGGTTCCCGGTATGCAACCACCCAGCGCTTCATCTCGAACCGACATTATTGGATTGTCGCATTTTATTTTTTCATTCGATTTCGATTTTGCTGCGGCAAATATTTTTTCTTCAAACGACGCTCCATTGAGAGTCATCGGAACCTCAACCGCCTTGTCGCAATCAACATCCTCTGGCAGCTGGCCGAGTTCTTGAAAACACGCAACCGAATATTCCCGCATTCCCCAGTCCGAGGAATTCGAAGTGCCGCGGCTATTAAAATTCCGTCGGTTGCAGGCAGAAGAGAAAACCAACAGCGCAAGGACTATCCAGGCGGAATAAAAAAGGTCTCTGCGGATCATCGCGTCCCTCGCAGCAAAAGGATTTCTTTAAGTCCTCAGTTTAATCCGAATGCAACAAGCAAGGTACGCCAAAATGCTGATGCAAATCGGGGATTCAGTGAGCAAAAAAGACATTTTCGTAGATTCCAGGAATAGGACAGACTGCGGTACGAGGAGCTTCGCCCTCCGTCGAGCCCAACCCAGCGGCATAAAATTCCCAGCAATTCAGCTCAAAAATTGCTGAAATTTCCGTCATCTCAATAACAAAACGTCAAACTCCCGAGGGTAGAACTTCTTTGCGTTGCGTAAGCAAACACTGTCGAGCAAAATCGCACCCTATGGCAACAATGGCGGAGATTTTCTAAATGAAGTTGGGAAAAGTGGCGCTCGCGGGTGCTGTTGCACTTCTCCACGTCAACGCGTTTGCTCAGACTAAAGCAGAAACTCCCCGTGGGCCGGCTCGACCCATAGGTCATTCGTTAACGTCACCCGAAGATGCCAAACGGATTGCCGAGCTCACCGCAAAAGAAACAGCCAAGCTTAAATCAGGTGGGGGAATTCTCGAGGATGAAGCGGATTCCGACCACCGCACCCCCACTGGGCACCCAAAAGCAATTATCTCTATGGGCGCGGAATCTCGTTACGCCATTGTCGTTGAGAAACTTCACCACCGGTTGAGCGTCTACGAAAATTTACAAGGCAAGACCACGCTCGTGAAGCGCTATCGCGCCATCACCGGCAAGCAACTCGGTGACAAAGAACGCAGAGGCGATTTAAAGACTCCCGAAGGACTCTATTTCATCACCGGCAAAAAAGATGGTCGCGGCCTGCCTGCTAAGTATGGCCCAGCTGCGTTCACTCTCGACTTCCCGAACATCTATGACAACCAAAAACGCAAAACCGGTTCGGGCATTTGGATCCACGGGGTGATTTCATCTGAGCGTATTTTAAAAGCATTTGATACCGAAGGTTGTGTCGCGCTGGCAAACAACGATCTCCTCGACCTCGCAAAATACCTGGAGCCCTATTCAACTCCCGTTGTTATCACCAGCGAAATTACTACCGTTGCAAATGAAGTTCTTTTGAATCAAGACAAAGAACAGGCGCTTAAGATGATCGAGGGATGGCGCACGGCTTGGGAGAAGTCTGATTTTGATGCCTACAGTTCTTACTACTCCAACGATTTCTCCGCCGCCAAAATGAACAAGAAGGCATGGTTAAGTTTGAAGTCAAGTTTGAAAGAGCGACGCGGAGATTCCATTCAAGTGAATCTCACTCAACCTGGAATTGTCGCCTTTGAAGACCAGCTGCTTGCGCTTTTCAAGCAAAACTACAGTTCATCCGAAACAACAGACACAGGCTACAAGTTTCTCTATATGAAGTGGGAAGGCGACCGCTATCGAATTCTTTCAGAGAAATGGATTCATATCGACACGGTTGAGCAACTCGCCCAAACCAAGAGATCCGGATCAGGCAAGCTGTCCAAGCGTTAATGACACTTCGAATTTGAGCATTTATGGTCGAGATCTAGAATAGGCTCTAACCAGAAAAACGGAAAGCTCGGCCGTGAAGGTTTCACAAATCTCGCTAGCAATCTCAAATGCCTTCTTAATTCAGGGGCGTCGGCCGATTCTGGTTGATGCCGGATGCAGATCCGACTGGGACGCCCTCAGCGGACAAGTTGAAGCACGCGGTGTTCCCATTGAGAAATTAGCCGGCGTGGTTCTCACGCATGTCCATGCGGATCATTGCGGATGCGCCGCAGAGTTAAAGAAACGCGGAGTTCCTGTTATCGCCTGTGCGAAGTCGCAATCCTTTCTGGCCGAGGGAATCCAAGAACACGGTCGTATCGCTCGCTTTTCAAATCGACTCGATCGACTGATTCAGAAAAGCGGATTACTCAGCTTTGTTCCTGTTGAGGTTGATGTTGCTGTTGAATCCGAAGTCTCGCTCGCAGACTTTGGCATTGATGGAAAAGTTGTGCGAACACCCGGCCACACGGAAAGTTCACTTTCGGTGCTGCTCGACAACGGAATTGCCTGTATTGGCGATTTGCTGATGGGAGGCGTTTTCGGGTTGCCTCCCGCATGGATTCCCGCGCTTCATCCGAGCAGCAAAGATCAAGCGGAATGCCGCGCTCAAATAATCAATTTGAGAAAAATAGGATACCGTACGTTCTGTGTTGGACACGGAGATATTCTTGAATCTCGCTTTATTGATGAATGGATTTTGAAGTAGAGTCTGCGGCATTCACAAATTTTTCAAAAAACGGCAGAGGAAAAAACCATGAGTGCACCTGTCTATGTGATTCAAGGCGCAAATTCAGCCATGGCGCAAGAACTCATTGCTCAAAACACCCATGCTCGCTTTTTGCTTCTCTCAGAGCATCCGCTCGAGAAAGCCATTCAGAGTGAACACATTTCTCTTGTTGGCTCGGCTTTGGATGAAGACTTTCTGAAGCAATCCATTGAACAGGCTCTCGCAGCTTGGCAACGCATCGATGGATACGCTCATTTTAGTGGATCCATTCTCTTGAAGCCACTGCACATGACTCGCCTCGATGAATGGAACGATATTTTTAGCAGGCACGTCACAACCGCTTTCTTGGCCCTCAAGGCAGTGCTTCCTGTTTTTAAACAACAGGGCGAAGGCAGTGTTGTTTTGGTCTCAAGCACAGCTGCGCGCATTGGTTTGCAAAATCACGAGGCCATCGCTGCGGCCAAGGGCGCACTTGAAGCCATGGTGCGCTCGTGTGCGGCGACCTATGCACCCGTTCGTTTTAACGCCATTGCACCAGGTTTAACCCGTTCACGAATGAGTCAGAAAATCGTGGGCAATGAAAATGCACTCAAGTCGAGCCTTCAGCTGCAAGCCATCCAAAAACTTGCCGAGCCCAATGATATGGCGGGTGTCGTGTCTTTTCTTCTTGGAGCGCAAAGCTCAATGGTCACAGGACAAATTATTTCTGTCGATGGTGGGCTCTCGTCAACAAAACGAATGAGCTAATTCACTAGATACCACTCTTGTGGATCTGAGATTGATTAGTTTAGAAATCCGAGGGCCTTTTCCACTGCCTTGAGCAACACAGGATCATCAGGTTTCATATCTGGTGAGAAGCGTCCTGAAACGAGTCCTGTGCGCCCAACCAAAAATTTCTCGAAATTCCAGAGAATCTCATGTGGCTCTGATTTTTCATGCCCAGATTCGGTCAATTTTTGCTCAAAATTGCTGTTTTCTGGAGTGACACAACGCGGAACTGAGGTGGTCAGCAGTCTGAACAGTGGATGCTGATTGACGCCTTTGACAGGGATCTTGGCAAACAACGGAAATGTCACATTGTATTTGAGCGAACAGAATTCAAGAATCTCCTGTTCAGTGCCTGGCTCTTGTCCGTGAAAGTCATTGGAAGGAAACCCTAAAATGACCAACCCCATTTTCAGATATTCTTGATAAAGTTTCTGCAAACCTTCGTATTGTTTTGTGAGTCCACATTTGGAAGCAACATTCACAATCAACATGACCTGACCGCTGTAGCGGCTCAACAGGGTGGGATGACCTTTGATGTCCAGAACCTCAACTTCGTAAACTGACTTCTCCATATCGCGGATTCCTCTAGTGGATGCTGATTTCAGAATTCTGCGCATTCAATATTCATCAAAGCTACGAAACTTCTGGAAAAAATCAAGAGGTCGGAGCGGCTCTCGGTTTCGCTCAGACCTCTTCCACTGTACCGCATTTCACCGGCAATTCCATCCATGCATTTCGGGCAAAGCCTTTGTTTCAATGACCACCCGTTCTCTCAGCTTGAGATTTATGAACAGCGATAAGCCAAATCACAACACCAAAAACGGCCTTCGCAACCAAGTCTGCAATCGTGTAACCGATCTGAATGATTGTTTGCGCATCTGCGCCTGAAATTTTGATGTAAGGAGCCATAAAAACGATTGGATAAAAACCCCACGATGCGAGTGTTAACAATCGGGCCTGCTTTATCAACTCGCGCACATTCTCCGGCTGACGTTCAATGGATTCGCCGAGTCCTGTGAAAAGCTCCCAAAGAATATACAGAAAGGGAATTGCCGAAAGAGTTCCCCAGACTGCTCTTGTTGGCACGTCAGCGGCAATTTCCCCGGGGTAACCGAGAATAATCATGAGCGCGGCCGCAAAACCCAACTTCTTCGCCTTGCTCACTGTTTCCTCTCGGCTCAACCGCATCACAAGAACCAATTCTATGAGCAAAAGGGGCACAGTCAGCAGCCAATCGACGTAACGATAGGCATCGTTGAAGACAACTTCCGTGGCCGTCACAACGCCGCCTTTCAACTGGTAAGCAGCCCCCCAGCTCTCAAAAATTCGAAGATAGTGGTAGGCGGCAATTGCACAAACGAGACCTGAAATCGTCACGGCTGTTTTGTAATTTTCTGACACCTGGGAACGCCCAAACCACAAGAAGAGCGTGGCAGCACCCATTGCTGCGAACGCAAAAGAAAAGGCATTATAAATGAGTGAATACTGGGAGACACTTAACATATCCATAATCACCTCCTGCGCAAACTTCGGCAAAGTCGGTCGTTGTTTGCATCAGTTTAAATTAACTTCCATCTGCGACTACTTCTTAAAATTCGCCAACTCCTAAAAGCCTGAAATGCAACCAAATCATCGACTCAGCGAACGTCCGCATCCACTGGGCTTCAAGGCCATCCTTTCTAGGAGGGTGTTCGGCACTTCCAATCGGCTCATAAGAGGTTTCTTCGGGAACATTTTGATCGTCATATTGCCGTTATTACGTCACCTTGCCCCGGAAATTGGGTCCAACCTGAGGATCGATCTTCTCAAAATCATTCGATTTGTTTGTTTTTTCGAGCAACATCGTGGCGGCAAGGCCAAGCCCTCGCTGCTGGGCATTCACTAGGTTTCAAACAGGTCCTCTATTGTCCCTATGAGAACTCATGGGTTGATACAGGTCAATCCGACGCTGTGGGCCTCAGTGCTTCGCGACTTGTGCATTTAAGAAATGTGAACACAGTAAACGTGCCTACATCTCCGTTGCTAACTCGATTTTGACACTTTGCAGTGTTTTAAAAAAAATCGTTTTTAAAATAATTTTATGCGGGCGATTGAGTAAATATGGAGGAGCGATGGCGGAGCAAAATGATTGGGTCGATGTTGGCAGTGTAAAAGACCTCTCAGAAAAGCCACTTCAAACAGTTTATGCAAGACGCATGCGTCTTGCGATTTCTTACAAAGATGGAGTCTTTGGTGCCATCTCCGGAGTTTGCAATCATGTGGGTGGTCCGCTCGGCGATGGCCGACTCGCTGGAGAATTCGTAGAGTGCCCTTGGCATTTTTGGAAATTCGACAGGCGAACGGGAGTTGGCGAGCCCGGATTCGAGCAAGACAAAGTTCCATCCTTTGCTACAAAAATTGAAGATGGGCGACTGTTGGTGGATGTTGCTTCTGCAACCAAGCGGACAAAGCAACCCCACAAACCTCACCCACTGGCACGTCCATTCAATCGCGAACCCGGACCCATTCGGGTGTTTGGACTTTCGACAACCAACATGACAGAGGGGCATCCCCGTTTTTCAACGTCCGATGAATTACTCGAAGAGGCTCTGCAACACGCAGCAGCTTCTGGAATGGAGACACGACTTGTTCGTTTGCGGGATTTGAAATTTCGAGCGTGCGAAGGCTTTTATTCGAAATCGGCAAAGGCATGCACATGGCCCTGTTCCATCACACAAATGGACCCGACAGATGAACTCGATCAGGTGTACGAAGCCATTGTTCACTGGGCCGATGTTTATATCATTGCAACGCCCATCCGTTGGGGCGCAGCAAGCAGCCTCTATTTCAAAATGGTTGAACGCATGAACTGCATTCAAAACCAAAACACGATTGCTCATAAATCGGTATTGAAGAATAAAACTGCAGGCTTCATCATCACCGGTGGGCAAGACAACATTCAAGGAACGGCAGGACAGATGCTCGGCTTTTTCTCAGAATTGGGGGTGCAGTTCCCGCAGTATCCGTATGTGGCTCACTCGCGAGGTTGGAACGCCGAAGATATGGAAAACAACATTCGAGCCGTTGCGGAAGGAGAATCGCTGCGTGAAGGTTCGCGAGCACTCGTAGACCGCTGCGCAGAATTGGCTCGACTGATGGTTGCTGGAACCTTACCAGAGCAGCCGCTGGTTCTTGGTGGTCGAAAAGCTCATCGCCCCGCACCGCCCGCGTCGGAGGAGTGATCACACGCAAGTGCAAATCACTTTCACTTACGATGATCAGCTCATAGGTCATTTCGCCTGGCATCTGCGTTCCCAGTTTGCTGTTATGCTGAATTTAGGATCTTTCGATTGATTGAATTCTCGAAACGAGGACAAAAAAATGGATCACATTTTCAAGAAGCAAACTGTCATCGGCCGTGGTCTGAGTTTTGTTGCAGTTGCCTTTCTTGCCTTTGATTCGGCTATCAAGTTTTTTATGGATAAACTTCCACCAGAGGCGCTTGAAGCCGGCGCGGCTTTGCAATGGCCGATCGAAAAAATGCCCTTGGTTGGTTTGATTCTAAGTTCATGTCTTGCTCTTCACCTCATTCCCAGAACTGCAATAGTTGGCGCAATTTTGTTGACTGGTTATTTGGGTGGTGCAGTTGCGAGCCACGTTCGGGTCGGCAATCCCATTTTTTCTCACACATTATCTCCGGTCTACGTAGGAGCTTTCATCTGGCTGGGGCTCTATTTGCGGGATCCAAGATTGAATCGCATTCTGAAATAAAATCGAAATTTTAAAACAAGGAATCGCAAGATTATTTCTTGTTCGACCCTCGCGCATCGGACAAGACGACCCTGTTGACTGAGCTCTTTCAGCCTGAAGCCGCAAGCTAGGGCCTTGGTGCACTGAGATAGAAAAGATCTTGCTAGGGCTATTGCTTGAAAGATCAATCGAATTTGCCTATCTGTTTTGCTCTTTCAATTTCGCTTTGTTCCAAGCTCGGCCACAGTGCCATGAAAGAATCGAAAGAGGGATGATATGATGATGCAGTTCGAATTCAGTTCATTGAGCAAATCCGCTTTGTACGAGTCTCTCAACACTGCACTGAGCTCACTCCTAAGCGCAGAGTCCGACTTTCATGCGAATCTAGCAAATACCGCGGCACTTCTTTATTGGAATTTGCCAGACGTTAATTGGGCAGGTTTCTATCTTCTTAAATCCGACGAATTGTTGCTTGCTCCTTTTCAGGGAAAGCTTGCCTGTACCCGAATAAAACTCGGCCGCGGAGTTTGCGGCACTGCGGCTCTTAAAAACGAAACAATATTGGTGCCTGATGTTGAAGCCTTTCCTGGACATATTGCTTGCGATAGCGCGAGTCGTTCAGAGATCGTCATTCCCATCAACATAGGTGGAAAGCTTCTTGGCGTGCTTGACGTCGACAGCCCTACGAAAGATCGCTTCGATGAAACTGATCGTCAGGGACTCGAAAAACTCGTTTCCATTTTGGTCGAGAAACTCAGTTTACACGAACGGTCTCGGTTTTTGCACACTATGATTCGAGTGGGCGATCTTAACAAAAGTATCGATTTCTATACGCGTGTCTTGGGTTTCGAGCTGGTTAGAAAAAGCGACTACCCTGATGATAAATTTACCCTTGCTTTTCTTCGAGTGAGGGCTGGGACAAGTGACGAACCCGAGTTGGAGCTGACCTATAACTGGGGTGTTGAAAACTACGACCTTGGCAAAGGCTATGGTCATATTGCGCTCGCAGTTTCTTCTCTTAAGGAGTTTCAGGAAAAAATAAGGCGAGAGGGCTGGGATTTCTCCTGGGGACCTTCAACAACCCCGAGCGGAAAAGGTGGAATGGCATTTATCAAAGACCCCGATGGATATTCCATTGAGTTGCTTGAAGGGCGTTGAGGCGCCGCCGATGTCGCTGTTAGAATCAATTTTCTCATAAATTTCTCAGTGTACTTATTGGAAATACTGGATAGCTCTGTTCGAAATCAAACAATGAAGAAAACTATGATTGGAATGATCACGTGACAAACCTCTACAATGACCTTGGAGATTTTTTTTTAGTATTGAAAACCAGAAATGAAACCCTATTTTATTTTGGTCTATTGAATCTTATATTTGCGGCAGGGCTTTTTTTAGTCTCTCGTTTCCTTGAGCTCGAGTATCTGGGAACGCACGCACTTTACAAGCCCATTAAATTTGCTTTATCAACCACCGCATACACCTGGGCCATGGCTTGGTTTTGTTATTACTTAAATTCTAACTTCCATCTCAACGCATTCAATTGGGGAGTGATATCGCTTCTGGGTTTTGAAGTATTTTACATAGCCCTTCAAGCATTTAGAAAGCTACCTTCGCATTACAACACAAGCACTCCCTTTTATAGCGCCATGTTCACCCTAATGGCGCTCGCCGCAAGCATTGTTACTTTATGGACAGCCTATATCGGAATTCTTTTTTTCATTCAGGAATTTAAAGATCTGCCCAGAAACTATCTTTGGGGAATTCGTCTCGGCATTTTTATTTTCGTAATTTTTTCGTTCGAAGGTTTTTTAATGGGATCACGAATGTCTCATACGGTTGGTGCCAGCGACGGAACACCGGGTGTTCCATTCTTAAATTGGAGCAAAAATTTTGGTGATTTGAGGATTGTGCATTTCTTTGGCATGCATGCTCTTCAGGTGATTCCCTTTCTATCTTTTTATATTCTCAAAACAGTAGGGTCAGTTCTGGCACTCAGTTTTGTGTATCTTTGCCTCGCAGTCTTAATTTTAACCTTCTCGCTCATGGGTAGGTCTTTGGTGTAAATTCAGGTGTGTCGAGAATCAGATTTCTTGTGGCAAGTTACATTACAAATTCTCTCTCATCCAACCAGGTGTCCTGTTCATCTGGGCGGCAGATCAACGACCGAGTCGACTGCAATTAAGATCAGACACTCAGGACACCGCGGAAGCCCCGCGCAGCATAGTAAGATTCGGCACCGTTGTGATAAGTGAAAACACGCCCGAATCGGTAGTCGCAAAAAATTGCGCCGCCTAGGTTTCGAATGGACTCGGGAGTTCTAACCCAGCTTGACGTCTTGGTGTCGAAATGCCCAAGCGTTTGCAGATACCGATATTGCTCCTCTGTCAGCAACTCTATTCCGATAGCGGTTGCGAATTCCATAGCACTGGATTTTGGTTTGTTTTCTTTGCGTGATTGCAACGCTTTTTGGTCGTAGCAGAGGCTGCGGCGTGAGTCGGGACTCTCTGGAGAGCAATCGAAGAATATAAATTGTTCCGTGGATTTATCGAAGCCCACAACATCAGGGTCGCCACCGGTCGATTCCATGGCATTCAGTGAGTTAGCTTTCACTGGGTTTGAAATAATCCTGGCTTCCACATCGGACCATGCAAGTTCTGGGTGGCGGCTTGGATTTTCCATAAATCTTGTTCTCAGTTTCAAAAGCAGTTTTTTCAGATCAGCTTCCGATAACCGACTTGGTCCATTTTTACCTGCTGGCATGATTTATGTCTCTCGCAAAAAAATTGAACTCTTCGCGCTCAATTCTCAAAACTTTTCAGATAACGGAAATTAGTTATGCTTCTTTGTATACCAGTTCAGTGATATCTTCTCAAGAAATGTAAAACGAATTCGATGAGGATAAGTGACGTGAAAAAGGTCTCGTTCAAGGTGCACCCATTTCTTCTCGCGAGGTGCGATGATATGGTTGAAATCTTCACCAAGTTGAATTTCTGATGACTAGCAAAACCGGTCGAATTATTGAGAAAAGACAACCAGAAAAATCTGTTATTCGCAGTCATGCTATATTAGAGCTTGGCTCTGCAATTCATTGCAAACTTGCGAAGATGGGCGACTTAAAAAATAAAGCAGCGCTTCAACGCTATTTTCGTGGCGTTGTTGAGTTTCATGGCATTAAGACACCTGACCTTAACTCGGCATACAAAGAGCTCACTCAACAGATTGAAAAACTAACAACCCCAGAGCGCATCGAGCTTGCGAGGTGTCTTCTCAGTTCCTCATTTGCAGAGGAAAAAGGAGTTGCAGTTCGTATTCTTCACTCTTTGCGAAAAGAACTGAGTGTTGAGTTCTTGATCCAATTTGAAACCGAATTCCGCACACACGTCTATGACTGGGGGACGGCTGATTCATTGTCGAGCAAGGTGTTTCGGCATCTCATTGAAATCGGCAATGAACGAGCAATTCGGCGAATTGTTTCTTGGCGCAACGATTCTTCTTTGTGGATGCAGCGGATGGCTGCGGTTTCGTTTGTATGTTTAGCAAGGCATGGCCGCGTAACAACAGAAGTGTTGAGTATCTGCTCTAGTACAATAAAAAACTCCGAGAGGTTTACACAACTCGGAACTGGATGGGTCCTGAGGGAACTCTGGCTCGCTGAGCCGCAGCGTGTTGAGAATTTTATACGTGCAAACTACCCAAGTTTTTCGCGAGAAGGACTTCGCTATGCAATAGAGAAGATGCCAAAACGAAAGCGAGAGCATTTCTTAAACTTCACTACTATCTCCTCGTGATTCGTATTTGCACGGGTGCACATGCGAGTTCCGACTAACACCCAGATTTGCATTTTCACTCAACCTCGAATGTTCGCACAAACCGTGGAAATAATGGGTGAGGTGCAGATTCGCCATACGAATATTCGTCAGCAATCACACAAAATCCCTCGCGATTAGCGGCATATATCTCAATCATTTCTGGGCTTTAAATGAGCATGTTTAAACATAAAAGTCTTCCTTCAAGTCCAGTTCTCAGCTTGCCGAAGAAGACCTTGGGAGGAACTTTATGAGGCCGTTTGTTGGGTTGTCATCTTTGGCACTCAGTTTGGCTGGTTGCGCAGCCGGTGCCATCAAGACACCTGCAAATTGTCCGTCCCGATTTGTTGCAGAAGAAATCCAGAATTCGATGAATCATGGTTTGGCTGGCGACCAGTTGAACCTGAATTCGACTTTGACAGGAATACAAGCTCTTCGAGGCTGGATGGATCTGACCTGGGATGCTGATGGTATTCGAAAACAAAAGCGTTGTGCCATGAGTCTTGTCCCCGATGTATCCGATGGAACAAAGGTCATGATTGCCGCTGCGAACCATTGTCTTCCGGAAGTTCCGGAAAATTCCGGCTCGGTTGTGGAATCGAAAGTTCATGTTTACTTTCGTGATGGTTACATACCTATTTCAATCGATATCCATAATCTTGATAAAGTTTTGAAAATGGGTCAGCTGATCAACAAATTTCTAGTTCCTTTGATTCCAGATGCGCAGCTTGCCAGCTGGCTCCCGGATTACGCAGCCAGCAACTGCACGTCCTGGACGAGCGACTTCAGACAAGGTAGTGCACAGGACACCAAAACAGCATGTTTTTCGAGAACCGATCTTCGCATTATCGATGCCAGTGTAATTGAAACCGGCACAAAGCAACTTGAGCTTTATAAGGCAGCATTGACGGAGTTGAAGAGGATTAGAGGCGCCTCATTGGCCGATTTGCCTAACGAATTGAGGCTAGGCATTCAACTCCTGTGGCGTTCGACAAACACGGAAGACATACGCAAACGAAACTTGCGGGCGTTTGCCTACCTTTCGAATGTCCAATATTGTGCGGCAACATCGATTCCGCCTCCAGAAAGTATTGCCAAAGAGAACGAGATTTTCTTCGTCTTGGATGGCAAAAAAATGTTTTGCAATATGAGCGCTCAAAATCGCGATATGTTTTTCAAACTATCTTCAACCGATGCCGAATTTGATCGGCTGAAGGCAATTCAGAATGACGACAAGACTCCGCTGCTGGAGCTGCGGAACAGGCACATAGGTTGCGATATTCCGCCCTCAGGGTGGGCAGAAGAGATGTCATCTTGCCAATTGATCTCTCCCACACGCGGCTTTTTTACAAAGTGGGTCCGCGATGGGTTGGCCAACTTCCAGCTGCTCGGCGAGTCCGAGAGAAAGGGCTTGACACCCGATGATTATTTCAATGTGGTTTCACCTTCACACAAGAGCGCGGCAGACGTAGGTGTTCATTTCTTTCGCCTGGCGTCCAACACCGAGAGGGTTGCTCCGGCAGGTGGATACTTGAGTGCTTTTCTGTTCGACTATCTGCCGTCGAAAAATTTTTTTCAGTTCCAAAAGGGCGACAGCGGCTCAGTGTTGAATATTTTTTCGGGCTATCCTGTGGCTGTCTTGTCGACCATCAATGGTGAACCTACATCGGGCGGAGCCACAGTCACACCTTTGCCAGAGCCTGCTGAAGATGCTCCAACCCCATCCCGTGTAAGTTCCACTTGTCGTTGACAGCCCAAGTCGCGGTTAGGGTTTCACCGCCTGATCCGTCGAGAAAATCCAATTGAGACGCATGGCAAAAGTTCGTTCTACAGGCCAGCCCGTTCGACGCCTGAAATCGCAAACGTCTCTGTGGCCCGACCTGCCATCTCGGATGAACGGGTCATCATCGAAGGGCCTGCGTCGATTCGCATCAAACTCAAAAGTGCTTGGGCTGATGGAACGCACTCACTTCTGTTTACACCGAGTGAATTCCTCGAACGACTTGTCGCTCTGATTCCGGCGCCCAAGTTCCACACCACGCGTTACTACGGAGTGCTTGCGAGTCGCTCACCGGATCCCCTGGGCACAGCTTCTCAAGCGCACATTCAAAATCGATGTCCTCAAGTGTGACAAATGCGGTGGACGCATGAAGCTTGTGGCTGTGGTGTTCTTGAAAGAGCACGGCATCTACATTCTGGAAAACATTGATACTGGTGTTCTTGCGAAAGAGAATGTGAAGGAATTCATGTTTGTCTTGGGACAAGCACGTATTAAGGGCGCAGTGCAGATGATCATTAACCCTGTTGCAATGTGGTGATTCTAGGAATCTCAAGATTCCTCTGTTCACCTCGATTCCAAGGCAAAACCCGCCGCTGATGGAAATATCAGCGGCGGGTTTTTCTTTTTCAATCAGAAGCTCTCGCTTCCCAAATAAACGTGAAGCGAGACACCAGTAAAATTTACTGCTTGATGACGTGCCAAACGTCTTTGAACTTGTCGCCAGTCGTGTCGCCTGGTTTTTTGTCGTTCACCCAGAGGTACAATGGTTTGCCTTTGTGAGCCCATTGTTTTGAGCCGTCGTCACGCGTGATCACGGTAAAGTCGCCAGCGGCCTTGTCGGTCGCAGTGGCTGTTAATGCAGGCCAAGCAGCAATACAGCCTTCGTTGCAAACGCTCTTTCCAGAGTTGGCAACGTCTTTGTCGAAGGTATACAGGGTCATTCCCTTGCTATCTACCAACAGACCCTTTTCAAATTTTGCAGGAGTTGCTGCAGCGGCAGACGCTGCTTCAGTTTTCTTTTTTGTTTTTGCACTTGCCAATGCGGGCGAAGAGATCACTGCGGCGGTAACCACAAGAGCCAATATAACCTTCATGTAACAACTCTCCCATGAGAAAAAAATTAGAGGTCAATACCTCGGGAATAAACACTAATCGCAGTGGTTTTTGAATGGAAGAATAATATTCCTCCAATGCCATGGGAATGACGGTGAAGATAGTTGAAACGCAAAATGTCTAAAAAAACCTGAGGAGATGATGTGCGGACTGAGATTCGATTTGCTGATAATATGAGGCTATGATTTAGGGAGTTTGGGGTTCAATTTTGAAAGCGCTGAGATCGGTGGATATTTGTCATTTTCAACTGAAGGAACGGAATTCCAATCGACGCACCAGCCACGTCTTCAAGCTGCGGAGGTGATTTGTTCTTGGCATGAACAAAATCGTCCCAATCTGCAGGACAATTGAATTCGCCTAAACCCCTCCATTTGCCACCGACAATTCTTCCCTCATTCGACTTTTTATACCTCGCCTGTCCGCCTATGCTTATTGGGTTCTGCAAATGAACCTGGACGAAATGGGAAAATCCCGAAGGACACAAAACATGAGTCGGAAACTAGTTTGGTATAAAGTGCTCAACTCAAAGAACGAATTGCCCGAAGGGCGGGTTCGAACCGTGACGGCGGGGCGTAGAGATTTGTGTTTGACACATTTTGAAGGACGCTTTTCTGCCCTCGAAAATAAGTGTCCTCATCAAGGAGGCCCTCTCGGTGAGGGATCAATTGAAAAGGGAATGCTCCGCTGCCCATGGCATGGGTATGACTATCATCCCTGCACAGGCCAGCCTCCCGCCGGATTCGAAGATTGTCTCGAAACATTTCCAGTGAAGGAAGAGAACGGTGGAATTTACGTTGGTCTAGAAGAGGAGACGCCTCATCACACAACACTCTCTGATGTGATGGTGGAGACCATGATAAATTGGGGCGTGACGACGGTTTTTGGGATGGTTGGCCACTCCAATCTTGGTTTTGCCGATGCTCTGAGGCGGCAGGAAGAAAAGGGACGCCTTGAATTTTTTGGAGTTCGGCATGAGGGAGCCGCGTCCTTTGCTGCATCAGCCTATGGAAAACTCACCGCAAAACCGGCTGCCTGTTTTTCCATAGCTGGACCTGGGGCAACAAACATGTACACAGGTTTGTGGGATGCAAAGGTCGATAGAGCACCTCTGCTAGCACTTACCGGGCAAGTGGCCACTCAGGTCGTGGGCACCGGAAATTTTCAAGAGCTCGATTTGGTGCAGGCATTTTCAACCGTTGCCGTTTTCAATCAGCGCGTTCAAAAAGACAGCAAACATTCAGAGTTGATGGGACTTGCTATTAAGCATGCACTGATCAAGCGGGATGTATCTCATCTCACCTTCCCTGACGAAATCCAAGAGGCAGCGGCTCCAACCACCGTACAGGTAGGCTCCCCTCATTCAAGAATGGCAGACTTTTACATTACACCGTCACACGAATCGCTCGAGCGCGCCAAATTTGCTATCGGTCAGGCAAAGCGTCCTGTCATAATTATGGGTCATGGTGCACGCATGCATCGTGCAAGTGTGATTGCACTTGCTGAACAACTCAATGCTCCTGTCCTAACAACTTTCAAGGGAAAAGGCTTGATTTCCGATCGGCATCCTCTCGGATGTGGAGTCATCGGACGGAGTGGAACTCCGGTTGCCTCTTGGTTCATGAATGAATCCGATCTTCTGATCGTGGTCGGGGCGTCATTTTCGAAGCATACGGGGATATCCACATACAAGCCCATCATTCAAATCGACTCCGATCCGCTCGCGATTGCAAAGTTCCATAAGATTGATTTTCCTTTGTGGGGTGAAATTTCTCGAACTGTTGAGCTGCTTGCAGCAGGAGTCTCAACAAAAAGTGAAACACGTCAGGATCAACGCTCCGAAGTTTCGGAACGATGGAAGATCTGGCGCGAGGAAAAGAGAAAGAGACTCAATGAAAAGTCAGAAAAGGGTGTGAGCTCCATTCGGATTTTCGAGAGCATGAACGAAACTGCGCCCAATGATGCTGTAATGTGTGTTGACGTGGGTAACAATGCGTATTCGTTTGGCCGTTATTTTGAATGCGCTGAACATGATTTTCTGATGTCGGGTTATTTGGGTTCCATTGGATTTGCCGTTCCTGCTGCTCTGGGTGCTTGGGCAGCTGTGAAGAACACAAGACCCATTATTGCAGTTGCT
Organism: bacterium; assembly: GCA_009918675.1. Taxonomy (GTDB): domain Bacteria; phylum Bdellovibrionota_B; class Oligoflexia; order Silvanigrellales; family Silvanigrellaceae; genus RFOM01. Next base: position 7,384 of record RGDM01000027.1, on the reverse strand, counting down.
GGCGATGGAGGCGTAAGTCAGTATCTGAGCGAGATCACCACATTTGTAAAATACAACATTCCAGTGAAACTGATCATCCTGAACAACTGCGAACTCGGGAAAATTTCAAAAGAACAACGTTCCGGAAACTTTGATGTGTGGAGTACCTCACTTGTGAATCCTGACTTTGCATTGTTTGCAAAATCATGCGGCGCATGGGGAAAGCAGATTCGCCGGGATGAAGAGGTGCATGCTGCATTGCAAGAGCTGTTTGCGGCACAAGGACCTGCAGTTCTTGAGATCATCACTGATGCAGCGCTCATCTGAAAAATTGTACTGCAAGGAGTAGATTCCATGAAAGCCATTTCAATTTTGAGTTGGTCTGCCCTGCCCGATCGAAAACCCACCTACGCCCTTGTTTCAGAGGTCGATCTGGTTGTCGTTCGGTTTGATGATCAGGTGAGGGTCTTCTATGGCCGCTGCCTGCATCGTGGTGCCCTGATGGCAGATGGGTATGTGAAGGACAACAATCTCGTTTGCGGAGTCCATGATTGGGACTATCGTCTTGACACAGGTATCTCGGAATACAACAACCACGAGGTGCTGAAACGCTTCAACACATGGGTAGACAACGACCTTGTCTGGGTTGACCAGCAAGAGATAGAGGATTGGGCACAGGAACATCCTCAATCATTCGACCGCAAGGCGTATCTGGGACTTTACAAAGATCCCTCACACAATCCTATAGAAGAAGACAAAGTCAAATACGTCGATGCGCTCGCCAGAGGTGGAATCAAGGGAATCGGACATCATGGCCAGGTGAGTGCAATGGGTGTCCCGCGTGGAGATCTCCCAAGCTGGGATGACATCCAGATCCTCACCGGGCAACTTGCTCGCAGGCCATTGATGGAAGATGCGCATGTGGGAACTGAAGTGATCATCGGACCACGTGCCCGAAGGCCCTTGAAACTTGGTATTCCGATATTCGTCAGCGATATGAGTTTCGGATCTTTATCCGAGGAAGCCAAGACAGCACTTGCAAGAGGAGCAGAGGCGGCACACACTGGCATTTGCTCCGGTGAAGGCGGAATGCTGCCCGAAGAGCAGCGAGAAAATAGTCGATACTTTTATGAACTAGCTTCTGCAAAATTTGGTTGGAACATAGATAAAATCAAATTGGTTCAGGCGTTTCATTTCAAGGGCGGCCAAGGGGCAAAAACCGGTACCGGCGGGCATCTTCCTGGTGAGAAAGTTGTGGGAAAAATTGCTCAAGTGCGCGGATTAGCTGAAGGCCAGCCTGCAATCAGCCCTCCCACATTCCTCGACCTCATCACACCTGCTGATTTTCGCAAACTTGCCGACCAAGTTCGAGAGCTCAGTGGCGGAATTCCCGTGGGATTCAAACTCTCGGCACAGCATATTGAAGATGACATCGACTTTGCTCTCGCTGCAACCGCAGACTATATCATCCTCGATGGCCGCGGGGGCGGCACTGGAGCTGCACCAAATATCTTCAAGAATAACATCTCAATTCCCACCATGGTCGCACTCGCCAGAGCGCGGGCCCACTTGAATCGCGTTGGCGCGAAAGACATCACTCTCATCATCACGGGTGGACTCAGAACCGAGAGCGATTTCATAAAGGCCATTGCGCTGGGTGCTGATGCCATTGCAGTCTCAAATGCAGCTTTGCAGGCTATCGGTTGCCTGGGAATGCGCTCTTGCCATTCCAACAACTGTCCAGTGGGGATTGCGACCCAGAAAAAACATCTGCGCGAGAGGCTGATCGTCGACGCAAGCTCTAAAAGACTGGAAAACTGGTTTGAAGCCTCTGTTCATCTCATGAAGGTGATGGCACGTGCTTGTGGGCACCGTCATCTTTCAGATTTCAATATCCGCGACCTAACCACGATCAAAGAAGACATCGCCAAGCTCACAGGGGTGAGATATGCTGGCATTTACGATTTCAAATGAGGAAAGGCAAAAAATCCATTTTCTAATCTCCGCATTCGTAATTGCACTTTGTAGCTTATTCTTTCGGATCGACGCTCGTGTTGCGCTTTTAAGAGGGCCGCAATCTTCCAAAATTTATCGTCAGGGAATTCGAATCATATCTGCGTTGTGGGGTGCAGCGCAATCTGATCGGTGTGCACAGTTCCACGCCGAAAAACTGAAGTCCTAGAACGTGCAAATGTCTGGTTCTGAATTCAAATGAAAAATTGCCCCCCCCCCCAGAGCCGCGAGTGTTGAAGGAGAAGCAGTAATGCAACAAGAGCTGCTCACAGGTGTGCGACAACCTCCTCAACACATCTCAGGACTGTCCAGGATTGTGAATTTGACGCTGGCCATCCAAAACCACACGTCGCCGTTAGAATTGAATTCGGTTCAATCTGCCACGGGGATGAGAGTCATGAGCCTCCAAACAACAGCCGAGCACCAAAGACTGGAACAGGACGCACGCCGAGAGGTGAATTGGAAACGTTGGGGACCTTATTTGTCAGAGCGCCAATGGTCGACCGTCCGTGAGGACTACTCGGCCGAAGGCAACAGTTGGCATTATTTCACTCACGATCAGGCACGAAGCAGGGCATATCGCTGGGGTGAGGATGGTCTGTTGGGCTTCACCGACCGTGAATGCCGTCTGTGTTTTGCGCTTGCGCTATGGAACGGAAAAGACCCTATCCTCAAGGAGAGACTTTTTGGACTCACCGGTCCGGAGGGCAACCACGGCGAAGATGCAAAGGAGTGTTGGTGGTATACAGACAGCACTCCAACCCACTCCTGGGTCGAGATGCATTACAAATATCCTCAGTCCGAGTTCCCCTACAACAGCCTGATTCATGAAAATGGCAACAGAGGGCGTGATTGCGACGAGTTCGAGATCATGGATACAGGAATCTTTGCTGACGGACATTGGGGCGTCACAGCGCAATATGCAAAGGCGTCCCAGGATGATGTTCTGATACGATTGAGCATCTCCAACTGTGGCGCTCAGAGGGAGACAATCACTGTTCTTCCAACGCTCTGGTTCCGCAACACCTGGTCATGGGGGTGCGATCATGACGGCTGCACTCTCAAACCAAACCTGTGCCTCCAGGATGATGTTATTGTGACTTCACATCCGACGTTGGGAAATTTTTCATTTCATGCACGAACAGCATCCAATGGACAAAAACCAAGGTACCTGTTCACAGAAAATGAGACCAACAATAGCCGGCTGTTTGATTCTGAAAATCAAACCCCCTACACCAAAGATGCATTTCACTATTATATCGTTGAAGGAGTCGAGGATTCTGTGAATCCGAGGAACCGTGGGACGAAGTCAGCTGCATATTATCGTCTGAACATCGATCCAGGACACACAGTGACAATTGACTTGCGCCTGCGCCCTGGCCAAGATAAATCTGAACCCTTCGACGACTCATACGATCAAATTTTTGTGCAAAGAAAAAAAGAAGCGGACGAATTCTATCTCGCAGTCCTTCCCAAAGGCATGCCTCACAGCGAGAGACATGTGGCTCGGCAAGCCTACGCGGGTGTCCTGTGTTCGAAGCAGTTCTACCATTATGTCGTCAAGGAATGGATCGACGGCGACCCGGCCCACCCCTCCCCCCCGGAGGAACGCCGAAGGGGAAGGAATGCGGATTGGAAACACTTGTTCAATCGTGATGTGATCTCAATGCCCGACAAATGGGAATACCCTTGGTATGCTGCATGGGATCTGGCTTTTCACTGTCTTCCTCTTGCACGTGTTGATGCTCATTTTGCAAAAGAACAGCTGTTGCTGTTTCTGCGCGAGTGGTACATGCATCCAAATGGACAAATCCCCGCCTATGAATTTGCACTTGGAGATGTGAACCCGCCCGTGCACGCGTGGGCGTGTTGGCGAGTCTACCGCATGACAGCAAAGCTCGATGAAAAAGGCCACACGGTTGGTGGTGACATCTCTTTCCTCGAACGTGCATTCCAAAAGCTGCTCATTAATTTCACATGGTGGGTCAATCGCAAAGATGTCCACGGGAAACATCTCTTTGCAGGCGGATTTCTTGGTCTCGACAACATAGGTGTATTTGACAGATCCCGCCCACTGCCTGGAGGAGCCACTCTAGAGCAGGCCGACGGAACAGCATGGATGGCCTTTTACGCTGGTCGGATGATCACCATTGCACTTGAACTTGCGAAATACAATCCTGCGTATGAGGATATTGCCTCGAAATTCTTTGAACATTACGTCGAGATCGCCGATGCCATCAATCATCTGGGTGGCGATGGCTTGTGGGATGAACGCGACGGGTTTTTCTATGACAAGCTCAACACAGCCGATGGACCCGTGCCTTTGTGTGTCCGCAGCATGGTGGGGCTCATTCCACTCATTGCAGTTGAGATTCTGGATGCCAACGTCATGGAGCGTCTGCCGGGATTTTCAAAACGTCTCCGATGGTTTTTGGAGAACCGAAAAGATTTGGCCAACTCCATCTCTTGGATGGAGGCTGCTCAGGATACAGGAAACCCGCATCGTCTATTGGCACTCTCCTCGAAGCAACGGTTCCTCAAAATTTTAAAATATGTACTCGACGAAAACGAATTTTTCTCACCCTTTGGTATTCGCTCTCTGTCGCTTTTTCACAAAGCGAATCCCTTCACTCTCGAGATGCACGGTGAGACCTATAGGGTTGACTACGACCCCGGAGAGTCCACTAGCGGTCTCTTTGGAGGCAACAGCAATTGGAGAGGGCCCATCTGGTTTCCGATAAATTACCTAATTATTGAAGCGCTGGAGAGATACCACGCCTATTACGGTGCGGCTTTGAAAATCGAGTGTCCCACCGGTTCCGGAAACATGATGGATTGCGGAGAAATTGCCCGCGAGTTGGCAAAGCGCCTGAGCGCACTGTTCCTGCAAGACAAGGACGGACAGCGACCATGTCACGGCGGCAGCGCACTTCTGAATGATGATCCAAACTGGAAAGAACTGATTTGGTTTCATGAATATTTTCATGGCGACACGGGCAAAGGACTGGGAGCGAATCATCAAACCGGATGGACTGGACTCGTCGCACTCTGTCTTGAAAAGTACGCACATTGAGCACACCTGTAGTCGGTCATTCAATGTGCTCTCTGTATGAGGGCTACCATGGTGATGAGTATGGAAAGATGAAAGTGGCGTTGAAGGAGCTCAATCTCGATTGGGCTTACGACGTGTTGGTCCATCACTTTGGTGAAGGTGATCAAACCGCGGTGCAGTTCACACCGCACCTAACACCCTGACGCACACCACCCATCAGGGGCGGGGGAGGGTTGGGGAAGGGTTCGGGAAACGAGAGCCAGCGGCGTTTCCTGAGGCAGTGACATCCACAAGAACACACAACCGGAAATCACATTGAATTTCGCCCCTCCCTGAACGCTCGCGTTGTCATCTTTAACCGAGAGTTATCCAAACGGCGCATAGATATCTTTTTGCGGAACACAATTCCGTTGTCATCGAAACTCGATGACAACGGCCGATTACAACAGAATGACAACAACAGGGGTTATTTTGCGTTATTTTGAGTGATATTGGAGAGATGAACTTAGAACATGCTGCTATTCACAAACATCCGTTTTGATTAGTTTATTTCTACATTCTTTTGATAAGAACCTAATACCATTAAGGAATGGTGGAGGTGCCGGGAATGGTCCCTGAGCCTCTTAACAAACCGATATCTTGAGATTTTATAATCATATTAGCAGGCAGACACTCTGCAGTTCCCCCACCAAGCCCCACAGAAACCCACTGTTCCAGACTCTCCTTTGTCGCAACTTGTCGCACTCAGACCACGAAATATCCATTACCTACTTCGGGGCCACTATGTCGAACTTTTATGAGCGCAAAATCGTAGTCCCGACAAAAACCTTTCTTTTGTTGGGACCACGCGGAACCGGCAAAACAACTTGGCTGAAGAAAATGCTCACCCCCAGAGTCTTCATCAATCTTCTACATTCCGATCAGTTTTTTCGTTACCAGGCCAACCCGGCAGCTCTGCGCGAGGACCTCAAGGACGTCGCTGCTGGCGAGTGGGTCGTTGTCGACGAAGCACAACGGGTTCCGGAGCTTCTCAATGAGATCCACTCACTCTACGAAAGCAAAGGAATACAATTTGCAATCACGGGCTCCAGTGCACGAAAATTGAAAAGAGCACAGGCAAATCTTCTTGCTGGACGTGCAGTGAGATGTGACTTGTTCCCTTTTGCGTTTGCGGAAATTAAGGACCCAAATCAGATTGAATTCTGCGTCGAATTCGGGAGTCTTCCGCCCGTCATTTCAGACCGTGATATGGCTGCCGACATCCTTTCCGCTTATGTTGAAACATACCTCAAAGAGGAAATCGCCTCAGAGGCAGTCACGCGACAGCTGGAACCTTTTGCAAGATTTCTTCGTGTTGCTGCTCAGTATCATGGCCAACATCTGAACGTTGAATCAGTGGCCCGTGAATCATCGGTGAAGCGACGCACAGTCGATAATTACTTCGGCATCCTCGAGGACACGCTGCTTGGTTTTCGCTTGCCAGCCTTGCAACTGAATTGGCGTGTGAAAGAAACAGCTCATCCCAAGTTTTATTTTTTTGATTCAGGTGTGGCACGCGCAGCATCAGGATGGATTCGAGAAACGATGCCCGACAGCTGGAGGGGATTCTCGTTTGAATCGCTGGTCCTCAATGAGATACGTGCCTACAATTCCTATCAGCGAAAGGAACGCTCCCTTTTCCACTATGATGTTGCTGGAAGCCTCGATATCGACATTATTATCGAAACACAGAGGAAAATACTCCAACGACCATCAGCTTACGTCGCTGTGGAAGTGAAGTATTCGAAACGCTGGAACAAGGAGTGGAGTCAACCTTTGATTGCCATTGCATCAGACCAGAGGTCTCGCGTGACCGCGGCCTACGGCGTTTACCTTGGGAATGATGTTATCGTTGATGGACCGCTGACCATCTTACCGTTTGCACAATTCAGTGAAGCTCTCTGGGCAGGAAAAATATTCTAGCTTGAGCCCATCTTCGTAAAGACTCAACTTTGGAATGATCTGCCGACCATGCACTCTTGAAAAAATACTAGGACAACCTATTATAAATAGTAGTTCGATCTATTATTTTTTTATTTCAAATATAATCGGGTATTTGCATGAGAAATTTTGAAACCGAGCTCCGCGGGCGGCTGGCAGAACCCAGCCCACTGATTCAAGTTCTTCTTGGCCCTCGGCAAGTTGGCAAGACAACTGGCATCTTGAGAATCTTTGAGTCATGGCTCGGAAAAAAACACTTTGTCAGCGCAGATGACACGCTGCAGGCCTCACAGATATGGCTCACTGAGCAGTGGCAAATGGCAAGCAGTTTGGGTGAAGGCTCGCTGCTTGTGATCGACG
>RGDM01000026.1 GCA_009918675.1 bacterium | reverse complement strand
AGGCAACCACGCGAGGACTTTCGACAGCAGTCACGGTTTGAGTTTCGCCTGGCGAGTTTTTTTGCAGCGCCCGTTGTAACATAAGATTCGTGCAAGCTGTTTGCAAAAAACTGGACGTGACGCAGAGTAAAACAGCAAGTTCCATGTGGAACCAAGAGCGAATGATTCCTGGGGGCCGTTGCAATGATTGAAATTGATAACGTAACAAAAGAATACCCCTCTCCCGAAGGACTCCGCCTGCGGATCCTCGACTCCATTACTGCAAATATACCATTAGGAAGCCAACTCGGGGTTGTCGGGAGATCTGGCAGCGGCAAAACCACCCTGCTGTCGATGCTCGCAGGCCTTGAACGACCGAATTCAGGGACGATCCGGTTCAATGGTTTTCCAGTTTCGACTGCGGGAGAAGCCGAGCTTTCACGCTTTCGTGCTCGGGAAGTTGGCTTCGTTTATCAAACCTTCCAACTCCTCAAACACCTCAGCGCCGTTGAAAATGTTCAGGTCGCTGCAGAAATTGCAGGCCACAGCAAGTCTCGCTCGGCGGCACAAGAGGCACTCGAATGGGTCGGCCTCAGCACGCGCCTCAAGCATCGCCCCGATCAGCTTTCGGGCGGAGAACAGCAGCGGGTTGCAATCGCGCGGGCTATCGTCAATCGCCCCAAACTCCTTTTGTGCGACGAACCCACAGGAAATCTTGATCCGCAGAGCGCGGATCAAGTGTTTCGTTTGATCAGCAGTTTGTCGATGGAAATTTCGGCAACGCTGTTTTTTGTCACTCATGATTACGCCCTTGCTCATCAACTCCCAGGGCGAATTGAGCTCGAGCGTGGCCAGCTCTCGCGCCTGCAGCTTTCCGGTGGAGCACTTTCATGAATCAATGGTTCTGGCCGGCACTTAAACGCGAATTAAAAGCTTCATGGAATAAGTTATCGCTGGCTGCGCTCTCACTCTTTCTAGCCACTGCTGCTCTCACCGCGGTGATCTTATCGGACGCGCGATTACAGTATCAAACGAAACAGCAAGCCGACCTGCTGCTGGGTGGTGATGCTGAAATTTCCGACGTTCGCCCGCTTCCCGCAACACTGCTCGAAAACATCCAAAACTCAGCAAAAATCGTTCGAAAAACACACCTGAGCAGTTTCTTCACAATGGCAAGCTTTGCCCCAGGGGCACGCCCCCGCTTAGTTGAGGCGCTTGCAGTGGACGATGCATTTCCGCTCGTGCCAGCAATGAATGTTGTCCCGAAGCTCTCGCACGAACAACTCAGACAGGGTGGAATTTGGCTCGAAAGGTCGCTTGCGGAATCCTTTTCGCTGCAAGTGACTCAAGAACGGTGGTCGGGCGAGCCTGGAGAAAAGCTGCAGCAAAAGCTTGTCGGCGAGCGCAAAGCGATTCGGATTGGGAAAAAGATTTATCCAATTGTCGGAATTGTTGAAAACGATCAAATGCGCGATTTCGCAAGCTTCAGCCTCGGCGCACGCATTTATCTTGCGCGTGAAATCGCAACAAAACAAAAATTCATTTCGACTCAAGCACGCATGCGCGACAAGCTTGTGGTGCAATTTGCATCACACATTGATGCAAAAAAAGGTAAAGAATGGTTGTTAGATGAAATAAAAAAGTCTCCTTCGCCGCAAGCATCGTTGAAAAGCAAAGATGACGCGCTAGCTAATACATTTAAACCGGCTCGGAGTTTGTTCTTATTTTACGATGGAATTGGCTTTTCAATGCTGCTTCTGCTTGGACTTGGCTGTGCACAAGGTATCCACTCATACCTACAAAGGAGACGCAGCGATGCAAAGATTCTAACACTGATAGGCGCTCCACATCAGCAGGTTGCACTTCTATATATTGGCAACATTGCTGTTATTGCTGCCGTCGCGCTTGCTCTAGGTGCATGGTGTGGGTTTTCCATTTATGAATTTTACCTCTTACCTAAAATCAAGAGTTGGACCCCTGGTCTCACCGCTCAGCTTCCGCAAGCCGGAATGGTCGCGCTCACTTTTCGTTTTGCCATCGCAGTTTTTTGTTTAACTTCAGCTTTGGTTTTACCAGGCGCACTTTTTCTTCTGCAAAAAAATCATTCACGAACGCAAGAACGAAATCCCGGATTTGCATCAATCAGTCCACTTAAAAACAGGGTCTCAAAATCAGTTTCGCTTGTCGCTGATTTGATCCGCGACTTTCCCGATATAATCTGGCTTTTTGCCGCTTTTATCTTATCGTTTGTGATTTCAAGCCAAATCATTTTCAATCTCTACCTTGTCCTTATTCTTTCCCTAGCTTATGTTCTTATCCATTTCTGTGTCCGCTACATATCTTCACTTGGTCTTAGTTCGCGCATCAGGCTCCCTCTTTTTTTCAGGCTCGCGACAAGTGAAATTTCCGCCCGTCCGGCACAAAGCACACTCAGCCTCATGTTGTTTTGTCTGTCGGTCTGTTTGCTCGGATTTCTGTGGAATATTCGCGGCAATATCGTCGATCAACTCACCAATGTCTTTTCAAACAACACACGGCCAAATGTTTTTGTACTTGATGCACCACCGGAGGCTGTTAAGAGCATTGGCGAGATCCTTCGCTCTGGCCGAGCTGAACATGTTTGGAGTGAAAAAATCACACGAGCAAGATTGGCATCTATCAATGGCAAAAACCAAGACCAATGGCTTGCACAATTCACCTCGCAAAGCGAGGCAGAGCAAACTGCGCAAAGGCTCTTCAATCGAGAACAAAATTTAACGAGCCACGAGAGCCCAGGAAGCGATGAAGAGATTATCAGCGGCAGATTTTGGAGCAAAGAATCGGCCCAAGCGAAGCTGACCGAGGTGTCTGTCGAGCAAGGTATAGCCAAAAGACTCAAGGTTGACCTTGGTGATCAACTCACCTTCGATGTGCAAGGGGTTCCGCTCAAGGTCAAAGTAACAAGCTTGCGGCGCGTGCGCTGGCAAAGCTTTCGGCCAAATTTCTTATTTATTCTTCATCCGAGTGTGCTCGAAGATGCTCCCTTTGCGAGCCTTATTACCGCTGCCGTCCGTGAGTCTAAAAACAGACAAGACGTCATCACTCAACTCTTTCAGCAACATCCGGGGGTCACAGCAATTGATGCTCACGAGTTAACCACACTTGTGAGTCGGTTAATGACCACCGCAGTCGACATCGTTCGCTCGTTAAGCATCATGTTGTTGATAGGAGCTCTTATCAACACAGGCCTGAGCGCTTGGACATCTTTTACCCTGCGCTCGCAGAACTTTTCCTTGTACCGATGTCTCGGTGCAAACAACTCTTTAATCATGAGCGCATGTTTGTCGGAGTTTATTCTGCTTGCTGGTTTGGGCAGTACGATAGGACTACTTGCAAGCTTGGGTTTAAGCGCCATTGTGCAATCAACTCTTTTGAACATCAACGACCAACTCACCACCGCTCCTTGGTCGGGAATTTCAATTGCGCTGGGTGTTGTTGTGGTTTCCATAGCAATTGGATTCGCAACGTCTCTCTTAATTCTGAAGCAGGCTCCCTTGCGCGTTTTACGCCGGCCCGGATAACTCGCTTAGCGCCTTGCAAGCGCCAAGCCCTGCTTGAGATCATCAAGCAGGTCATTAACATCTTCAAGCCCTATGCTGAAGCGCACGAGTTGCTCATCTATCTTAAGGCGTTGCTTTTCGGAATCAGCCATCCAACGGTTGGTGGTCCACCACGGCAGACAGGCGGTGGTTTCAGTTCCACCCAAGCTCGGCACATCGGCAACTAAGTTCAAGGAACGCATGAGCCGCGAAACATCGATGTGCTTGGCAAAGCGGACGGTCACCATTCCGGCAAAATCTTTGATCCAGTCATCTTGCATTGCGCACAACGAGCCATGGTAAACTTCGCTGACATCCGGCAGTTCACGCACTGCCGAGGCAAATGCACGCCCATTCGCATTGTGCGCAGCCATACGAACCTGCAGCGTGCGCAAGCCCTTAGCCAGGTGCATACATCCAGCACTCGACAAAAATCCGCCCACATACATCGCGGTGACAGCTAACTCCTGTGCAAAATCAGAGCCGCATGCCACCGCGCCACAGATCAAATCAGAATGCCCGTTCATGTATTTTGTCGCACTCTCAACAACCACATCAACACCATGCAAAAACGGTTTACAGTTGATCGGGCTCGCGAATGTGTTGTCACAAACCAGCAAGCCAGACGAGACTCTTTTGGCCTCAAGTGCAAAAGCAAGATTTTGCGGAATGCAATAGGGATTTGAAATACTCTCGAAAAACAAAACCCGAGTGTTCGGACGCAGGGCGGCTTGCCATTGTTCGAGCGGCACAAAACTCGCCTCGATTCCCCAACGAGAAAGAATCTTCTGACAAAGTCCTTGCGACGTCCCGTAGCAATTCTCTTGAACAAGAATGTGGTCCCCGGGTCGCAACCGGGTGGTGAGAACAGCATGAATAGCTGCCATACCCGAAGCAAAAACACGCGCTGCTGGAGCACCATGTAAAGCTGCAACAAGTGCACACACTTCAACGTGGTTGGTTGTATTCGACAATCGTGCATAAATAGGCATGTCATCGACGCGCGTTGTTGCAAAGGTCACCGACTGCTCGAGTGCACCCACAAGTCCAGAGCCTAACCTGGCGTCTCGACCTGCATGCTGGAGGAGTGTTGCTGAACGGGTTGCTGATGGATGACTCATGAAAAACTCCGCGCCAAGAAAAAACCGTGTTCTGCTTACACCAAAAGACAGAACAGAGGATGCTTCCTACTGAGAGGAATGATCTCAATGCGTGCCGCCTCAGAGACGTTGCTGAGGCCGTGTGAAGGCTGGCGCAATTCAATTTCACCTTTATAGCGCGCCCCAGAAATTTTAACTCGAGCGTGTGCGGAAGGCTGTAAAGACATCACTGAAAACCTCTGACCAATCGGAAACTCTCCGCTTAAAGGGAGATTCGTCAAGACCTGCTCGGGGCCGAAAAGAAATGCAGCTGGCAAGGGAATCCGAGCGATCGACTCTGAGAATTCCAATATATTTGCGAGTTCATGATCAAGCCGTCCACCCAGAGCACCATGAACTTGCACCCACACAGAATGCAACCCTTCTTGCGCATGACGAATGTCGTATTCCATCAGCGAGGTGATTGCGGCACAATCTGAAAAATCTTTGTCAGATGCGTATTTATGTTCGCGCCAACGCCCTTCGAAACGAGCTGCGGTGTTTTTGAGAAGCTCTTGGCCATGTTTACCAAGCGAATCACCATCCCCACACCAGACAATTTGATGAATCCGCTGTTTCTCTGCTTGCGAACATTTTTCGAACCAAGGCAAGAAAGTTTCAAGGCCTGCATCGGCGATGTAAACATACAAGCGCTCTTGCCCCAGATGCTCTGAATTCAATGGCTGCCATTTATTCCACAGCTGAGACATCTCTTCAGGGCGTGCCCGTGATGGACCTGCAAGAAAAACAACCGCTTCAAACATGCGCTCCTCCTTGCTATACCGAGGGAACAAAATTCAACTCAATCGGGAGTCCTGCCTGCCGCATAATAATCAAAGCATTTGTTGTTGGACATGGTCCAGGTCGGAGAAGATAGTCAAATTCTAGAGCGCCTTGTGTTCCAACAGTTTCGCGCAAATGAAAATTCCTGACTCCGGCAACGTCTTTTTCGAGCGCTGTTAAAGCAAGATCATGAGTCGTGAGAAGGCCAAAGGCGCCAGTCGAGAGCAACGCGGAAATCACCTGCCACGAGCCTAAAAACCGCTCCTTATTATTAGTTCCACGAAAGATTTCATCGATGAGAAAAAGCCGCTGAGGTTGATTTTCACTGCGCGATTGCAAGCGTTGCAAAACCGCCGCCAAGCGACGCACTTCAGCATAAAAATAGCTTGCCCCTGACTCCAATGAATCAGAAACTTGAATTGCACAAAGAATTTCCAAAGGCGGCAGGCGCAGCTGACGAGCACAAACCACCGTTCCCAATTGCGCGAGCAATGCGTTAACAGCCAATGCTCGAAGCAAAGTACTTTTGCCAGCCATGTTACTGCCTGTCAGCAGCATACAGCGCTGACTCGCATCGAGAGCGAGGTCGTTGCCGATACGCAGAGAAGAGCGGAGCAACGGATGTGCCATGCCCTCGGCATGAATTTCCTGAAGCGATTCAGCTGGCCAGGTAAAATTCTTGTTTTCAAGCTGAACGCGTGCAAGTGCGGAAAGAAAATCGAATTCAACGACCTGATTCCACCAGTGTTCAAAGCGACCATCAATGAGTCGATACGCGACCAACGTGACAGAGAAAGAGAGTGCGTCATAGGGAAAAAGAACATTCAACAACAGCCAGAGGATTGGATTGCGGCGCACCTCTCCAAGTTCAAAGGTCATCCGCAAGAATTTAAACCTTCTTCCCGCAGAGACAGGAACAAGTCCACGATTGATTTTTTCTCCAGGCACACAACGGGCGACATCCTCAAGCGCCGCCAAGACCTTCAACTCACGCAGACCAAGTGCTCCTGCGGACATCTGAACTTTGCGTCGCCACGATTCCCACACAAACACAGACAAAACGAGAATCGGAAAATAAATGGATAGAGGGCGCGAGAGCTGCGCGGTGTCCGCAGTTTCAAGGAATTGCGACAAAGTTGGCAGCAACAGAAAACCCCAGAGCGCCAATTGCACTGCAACGCAGGCGAGGAGAGCTATCTCCAGAGCACTGCGTTGAACTCGTTGCTGAGCTTCGAGTTGCTCGGCTGTGAGCTCTTCACTGCTCGCCGCAGATGGACTTTCTCCGCGCTCGAATCGAACGGGTTGCAATTCTTTCAGCCAGGCACCCATCCGATACGATTCCCAACGCCGCATTGCTTTGCTCTGGGCTGACAAGGCTTCCACTCGAGCGCGTCTGAGCTGTGCATCGGCAACCGACAAAGGGTTGGTCCCGCGCAGCAAAAGCTCATCTATGAGCCGCTGAGAACCCTCTTCAAGGGTGCATGTGTCGAGCCAAAGCCCAAGATTTCCCGCCAGGTCCAAGTCACTTTTATAAGGATGTTCGGAAGTCGTGTGCGCAACATGCACCCAGCGTGACGATGTTTTTTCTGCCATCGGAGTTTTACGTATTTCGTCCCAGTCGCGACGCGCACGCAGGATCTCATTTGTGAAAACCCCAGAAAGCCCTTCACAGCGGGCACGGACACGTTTGAGAGAGGAATGAACAGCTGAAAGAAGGAAAAACACAATAAAAAAACCAAGCCACGCAAGAAACACTTGCGCTGCATCCATGCGTCGATAAAAACCAACCAAAACCATCACAAGCACAGCCGCGAGGATGAGGCGCAATAAAGCAAAGCGTTCTTCTCGCGCAGCCCAGACGCTCAATCGAGATTCAACCCGCCGACGTGCCGATTGCAAACGATCAAGGCTTTGTTCGAAGGCACGTTCACGTTGGTCTGCTGTCGATGCGCCGTATGTCATAATGTGTGACCTTTGCCTGGCTTGGGGAGTGACTCACATGATACACAATGAGATTGTCTGTTGAACAGCTGATCCAAGACTCCCGTCAGAGATCTCAAAATCGCGAGGATTTTGCGCAGTGAATTTGCCAGATCATGACTCCAACAACAAATCAAAGCGCGACTTTCGGATTGCAATTGTTGGTTCAGGCTGCACTGCTCTTAAAATTGCAACTCTTATCACCAAATACGCGAAGTCAGCCGAAGCGCAGGGACTCAACCTTAAAATCACTTTGCTCGAATCAACCCACCGAGTGGGTGGGCTCTTACAAACTCAGCGGCATTTATCAGGCTTAAAGGTGGAACACGCGGCGCAAGGCGTTCTTGCCAGCCGTACGATTTTTCTTGAGACTCTCGAGGAGCTCGGCCTTACTCCAGAAGACCTCATTGCGCCGCCCAAAGAACGCCAACTTCAGACTCGCTTTCTTATCAACCGCAGCAAAAATCTGGTTGCGCTGCGACCTTCATTGCTGCAACTTTGGAAGCATGGTTTACTTTCACCGATAGCGTTTTTGCGTATTCTTAAAGACTTGTTGATTGGCAATGAGCTCGCGCCCGATCCGAACGAAACTCTCTATAAATTTTTCGAACGGCATTTTGGCCACGCGGTTGCGGAAAACTTCATCCTTCCCTTTGCCACTGGCATCTGGGGCGGTGGTGCAGAGCAACTTCTTCTGCGCCATGCCTTTCCGAGGCTCGCAGAGTTGGAAATACGCTATGGCAGCCTGCTGCGAGGCATGCTTGCAAGCGCACTGCGAGGCAAGCAGCAAAAAAATCAACTCACAGGTGACGCGCTTAAACACGCTTGGCCACAAGGATTGCTCAGTTTCCCCAACGGAATGCACACATTGATTGAACAGTTTTCTCGCGTGTTACAAATAGATTCTCGCACCGCTTCATCGGCCATTCAACTCAAGCTTACAACTCCCGTTCAATCCATCCGCAAAACCGAACAGGGTACACTTCTGCTGAATGATTCACTTGAATTTGACACGGTCTTTTGGACCGCCACCCCATGGTCGTCACCACAACTGAAATGGAATCAAAAAGACTCACAACGCGAATGGGATTCGCTGCAATCAACTCCTACGCACGGCCTCATTGTCGTCAATCTCGCTGGACCGCGCAGCCCAGCCACGCGCGACGGTTTTGGTGCATTAGCACCCCGCTCCTCCGATGGGCTCCTTGGCGTGCTCTTTGTCCATTCCATTTATCCGCAACATGTTCCGCACAACTCGTATTCTTATCGGGCCCTGCTTGCAGGAGATCGCAACCCTGAAATGATTCTCTGGGACGATGCAAAACTCCGTGAATATTCGCTTCAAGAACTGCGCACCCTGAAGCTCATCGGCGAAAATGAATCGCCCACACACGTGGATATTGTTCGTTGGCCGCGCGCGATTGGCATTGCCGATCGCGACCACGACGCACGCATGCGCGCCTTGTGGCGTATCCAAGCTGAACATCCAAATGTACATTTTGCAGGAATATATAAAAAAGGCGTCGGAGTTGCCGACGCCCTGCAAAGCGGAAAAGATAGTTTTGAAGAATGGCTTAGCGGACTTCGCCCCAGCCATTAATGACGCGTGAAATAAGTCCGTATTCCATCGCCTCATTCGAGCTCATCCAGTAGTCGCGCTCAATGTCTTTGCGCAAACGCTCCAATGATTGCCCAGTTTCTTTGTTGTAAAGATCAACCAACTTCTCGCGTGTTTTGAGAATTTCTCGCGCGGTGATGTCGATATCGGTAGCTTGTCCTTGGACTGTGCCGCCAATGAGCGGTTGATGAATCAAGATTCGGCTGTTGGGCATCGAATAACGATGCGCTTTGTCGGCACCCAAAAGAATAACCGTGGCAATTGATGCACATAAGCCGGTCACTACACATTTCACGTTCGGCCGAATAAAACGCATTGTGTCATAGATCGCAAAACCAGAGTTCACTTCACCACCCGGACTGTTGAGAAACAGCCAAATGTCTTTTTGAGAATCGGCCGCTTCCAATGCCAAGAGACTCTCGATAGTGCGCTTTGCAACCGCCGCGTTGATAGGCTCACTCAAAACCAGCAACCGCTGCTGGAACAGGTGTTTAGTTGTATTGCCTTCAAGCAATTCGGACAATTCTTCTAACTTTGGCATGTGCTACTCCGTTGCGCAGGGATCAAAGGACAAAGGTAACAGACCGCAATCCCGACTATACGTGGCGCTCCCCGCTTTGGGCAACGTCCTTTGTGTCGTGCTGAACCAACAAAGAGTTGTCATGGCGTCAGGATGTGCCATAGGCACATTTGTGCACAAAACGCTGAAGACTATGATACTGAGGCGAAGGGGTGAGCCGATGCAAAAGTCGAAAAAACGAGTCTTGATTGCACTTTACAACATGGGTGGACCTGCCAACCAGACTGAGGTCGAACCGTTTCTGCGCGCGCTTTTTACCGACCCCGATCTTCTCGACATCCCCTTCGGTCGGTTTCTGCAATCCTTTGTTGCAAATAAAATCATTGGAAAGCGATTATCTGAAGTGAAAGACCGCTACCAACTCATGGGCGGCGGCTCGCCACAGCTTCCCATAACGCAGTCACTCGCCGAAATGCTCGACACCAAACTGCGCTCACGACCAGACGCACAAAGGCTTTTCGCGCCTGCCGGCAAACAAACCCCCTATGAACTCGCGGCTGTGATGCCGCTCTTTCGCTACAGCGAACCACGCGCCGAAACCGTGTTGCGCAAATGCGTTGAAGAACACATCGAAGAGTTGTGGCTTTTGAGTCAGTACCCGCATTGCGCGCGCGCAACGACAGGCACAAGCGTCCGCGAAATTGGTTTGCTGCAAAAGGCGCACTCGGAATTTCTGAGTGTGCGGGTGCGCAGTTTCGCCAGCTACGGCGATTCCCCGGAATTTATTGAACTCTGGACCGAACGACTGCAACGCGCATGGAACAACCTTCCTGTTGGCCGCAAGCATCTCCTCATCAGTGCGCACAATCTTCCACTCAGTTATGTGGCACAAGCGGATCCCTATCCCGATCAAATCCGCCGCACCGTCCAAGAAGTCACTCGACGGCTCGGCCTTCACGAAGGACTTGATTGGACCTTGTGCTGGCAAAGCGCGGTTGGACCGGTCCGTTGGATGAGCCCAACCACCGATGATAGCCTTGATCACCTGTGTTCGACGGGTGTCGAGCACATGCTCGTTTGGCCCGTGGCCTTTGTTTCTGACCATATTGAAACTCTGGTTGAAATTGACGTCGAATATGCAGAAAAGGCAAAGCAGCTTGGGGTAAAGACGTTTACCCGGGTCAAGAATTTCGACTCTGATCCCGATTTCCTCGACTTCCTTGCTCAACTGGTTTGCCGCAGTGCAAATGATTTGTTGAACCAACCCGAAAGCCCTCTCCTGCGCGACTTTACCGAACGTGCAGCGGGACCCTTTTGTAGCTCACAAGCGGGCGGATGTTTGTGCGCGAACTATTATCTCTCTGGGCGCATGGGGATGGAGCGCGGCACAAACTATGCAAAGATCAGCGAACCAAGTCGAATTCCTGTCGGTCAAAAGAAAAAACTATTGAGCACTCAGAAACCCGAGAGCAAGCCATGAATGAAATCACTTTCCCTCGGCAGACATTTCGCGTTGGTACGGATGTGGTCTCAATTGCACGCATCGCTCAGTCCATTAGCCGTGATTCATTTATTAAAAAAGTTTTTCATCCCAACGAAATCACCTACTGCCAGAGCAAACCTCTTGTCGACGCACAAGCGGCCTCTTTTGCAGCCCGCTTTGCTGCCAAAGAAGCATTTCTAAAAGCCCTCGGAACAGGCTTGTTCACGCAAGGAATGGGGCCACAAGACGTTTGGATTGAACACAGCCCACACGGACGCCCTGTTTTAAATCTGAGCACAGAGGCACAGAGCCTTTTGGCCAAACTTGGACACTGGCAAGCAGATGTTTCGCTTGCGCACGACGGTGACATAGCCATTGCAACGGTGATTGTTTCTTTCAGTGAGACAAACTGAACACTGCCATTGCGAGCAAGCCAGTGAATTAGGTCCCCTTGTTTTTCACGAATCCGGCGCGTTCTAAAAAGCGGGTGGAGTGCCTGCTATTGCGGAATTCGGGATGTGCCAAAACATCCAAGTGGAATGGAATGTTCGTACGGATCCCATCAATGATGTATTCACGCAGTGCCGATTCCATTTTTGCAAGTGCTTGCTCACGCGTGTCTGCATGAACAATAAGTTTGGCTACAAGCGAATCGTAGTGAGGAACGACGGTGTATCCGTGGTAGGCAAATCCATCAACCCGAACACCGAAGCCACCAGGGACACTGTAATTGTTGATGAGTCCTGGCCATGGTGCGAATGTCTTTGGGTCTTCGGCGTTGATTCGACATTCAATCGAGTGGCCTTTAATCTTGATGTCGCTCTGTTTGAAAGGGAGTTTTTCGCCAAACGCCACACGAATCTGCCACTGCAAAAGGTCGATGCCTGTCACCTGTTCGGTGACCGGATGTTCCACCTGAATACGTGTGTTCATTTCCATGAAATACACGTTTTTATCGTCGTCCATGAGGAACTCAACAGTGCCTGCGCCGTGATATCCAACTTCACGTGCCAATGACAATGCATAGCCACCAACCTTCTCACGTAATTCAGGCGTGATGTGTGGACAAGGAGCTTCTTCAATCACTTTTTGATGGCGGCGCTGTACACTACAATCGCGCTCACCGAGATGAATCACGTTGCCGTGTTTGTCGGCCAAAATCTGAATTTCAACGTGACGAGGATTTTCCAAATACTTCTCAAGATACACTTCTGAATTTCCAAACGCAGCAGCGGCTTCTGTTCGGCAGTTCAGGTATGCTTTTTCAAGTTCAGCATCATTGTAGACAATCTTCATCCCACGACCGCCGCCACCGCCGCTGGCTTTTAGAATCACTGGGTAACCAATTTCTCGTGCCGTGCGACGCGCTGTTTCCTGATCAGGAAGAGCACCATTCGAGCCTGGCAAAAATGGCAATCCAGCGCGGCGTGCCACAGCTCGCGCGGCCACTTTTTCGCCCAGGTCACGCATCTGCTCTGGAGTTGGACCAATGAAGGTAATTTCGCATTTCCGGCAGACATCAGCGAAGGCCGCATTTTCCGACAAAAAACCGTAACCGGGATGAATTGCATCAGCTCCACTGATTTCAGCCGCTGCCATAATCGCGGGGATATTAAGGTAGCTTTTTTTGCTTTCCGCCGGGCCGATGCAAATCGCTTCATCAGCTAACTTCGCATGCAAACTGTGCTTGTCTGCTTGTGAATAGACAGCAACGGTCTTGAGGCCCAACTCACGACAAGCGCGAATGATTCGAACCGCAATTTCACCGCGATTCGCAATAAGAATCTTCTTCATATGTCCCCCGTGCCTACCCCGGTCGATTAAGGCCTAATCACGAATAGCGGTGTGCCAAATTCAACAGGCTTCGCATTATCGACGAGAATACCAACAACTTCGCCATCGAGCTCACTCTCAATTTCGTTCATGAGCTTCATCGCTTCAACAATGCAGAGTGTTTGCCCCTTCTTTACGCGTGTGCCGATGTCGACAAAAACCGGAGAATCGGGCGATGGCGAGCGGTAAAATGTTCCAACAAATGGGCTGCTGATGGTGGTTCCTTCTGGAATCGGCTTTGCTGCTGCTGGTGTGGAGCTTGCCGCTGCTGGAGCCGCAGGAGACGTGGCTGCCGCGCTCACGGGCAACGCCGCGCTTGCCGAAGATGCTGTAGGATTCGCCGCCACCCGTGTACCCGAGAGCTCGGAGGCCGAGGCCGACGAGAGCGCCGACATCGCTGCCATTGCGTTTGCATTTTTTGCAAGGGCAATTTTCTCAGGCCCAGTTTCAGCCTGAACTACATCGACTCCATATTGAGCCATCAGCGACATGAGTTTTTCAACTTTGCCAAGATCGATCATGTGGAGATTTCTCCCTTCAATTTAGTTCAATCAACTGCATTCCCAACATTAGATATACAAGAAACCGAGCACTTATTTTCCGCGCACACTGACGCGGTCAGCATAGGTGTTATCGCGGGTGTCAATCCGCAGGATATCACCTTCGTTGATGTGGAAAGGCACGGACACAACCAGACCAGTCTCCAAAGTTGCTTGCTTGGAACCGCCGGTTGCAGTGTCACCACGCACACCTGGAGGAGTTTCCACAACCTTGAGTTCGCAGAAAGTGTCTGTTTCACATGCAATAGGTTTTCCCTGATAATAGAGAACCTTCAGTACGGAGTTTTCAAGGAGATAGAACTTCGTGTCGCCCACGTAGTCTTCGGTCAACGAGATTTGTTCGTAGTTGGCCTGGTCCATAAAATGGTAGCCTTCAGAATCGCGATACAAATATTGCATGTTCCGCTCTTCTGTATCGGGCTTGGCAACTTTGTCACCGCTCTTGATGTTTTGCTCGAGAACTTGGCCCGTGCGGAGATTTCTCATTTTCGTGCGTGTGAAAGCGGCTCCTTTGCCGGGGTTCACGTGCTGGAAATCAACGATAACCCATGGGTCGTTGTTCATCTCAATTTTGAGGCCTCTGCGGAAGTCACGGGTTTCGTACATTGTCATGAGTGGAATCTCCTTAGCCTGCGGGTTACCACCGCTGACGTCAAAAAGCAACAACCGACGTTCAAGCAACCTGCTGTTTTCCGTGGTAAACAGCTAGTCTATAGTGACAAGAGACGCAGCGAAAGGACTCGCATTGCTCGCATCGCCGCAATTCAACTCAACAGCCGCAAGCCGCAAGTTTATTGTGGTTGTTGGCTTGTTGTGGACACTTGTTTTTCTGCCTCAGCACGCGCGTGCTCAGGATGGGCAATCGACTGAGATCTCACTGGGTGCGCTGCAGCTGTATCCGCGCCCCCGCCTTGGTGGAACTTTTTCTCTCGCCGTTCCCTTCGGCAGTGTGCGGCTGGGCGGCGGCATGAGGGTGTCTTATGCCAATCTCAACTCGAGCTTCAAGGATGCTGCGGAATCGAGCGAATATGCAAGTAAATTGCCAAGTACGACGGCCTACATGTGGGATTCCGACCTCACACTTCCGGAGATCACCTTCAACCCCTTTCCTTTCCTCTTCACATCACTCTCAAGCGATCTTCGTCTCACGCGCTGTGTTTCGCACTACACAACCTCGGCTGGCGAGCCGCTCACATTCAGTGGTTGGGGTGTCTCGACTGGTGTGAATATCGGAACGGGTACCAAGCTGTTCACCTCGCCAGGCCGCTTTAGCGTTGAAGCGTTGCTTCATTTCCACGTCCCTTTTTGGTCTACCGGTTTAACCGATCTTAGCTACGAAAGAGATTCTTCCACGGCCGTCGAAACTTTTTCAGAAGCGAATCTCGATGCAATTTTGAATTCTCTTCAGCCTTTTATGGAACAACTCACAAAACAAACCACCGCAGGTTTCGGCGTGCGTGGTGTCTTCAAATTTTGAGACGCACCTAAAGCTAGGTGACTCTAGAACACGAGGTGAATGGAAACACATGAACGAATCTCTCCTGACGCTGCAGGAAATTTCAGCCGCGCTCAACGGCCGAGCCGTGCTGAAAGAGGTTTCATTCGATGTCAAACAGGGTGAGTTTTTTTCGCTTCTGGGTCCTTCAGGATGCGGCAAAACAACTCTGTTACGGATTATCGCCGGATTTTTAACCTCGCACAGCGGCAAGCTTCTTTGGTCTGGCACTGACATCACTCACCTGCCGCCACAAAGTCGCGACCTTAATCTTGTCTTTCAAAACTATGCATTATTTCCGCACTTAAACGTCTTCGAAAATGTCGCCTTCGGCCTACGCATGATGAAGCTTGACGAAAGGATCATTATTGAAAGGGTCAAAGAATCTTTGGCTCTCGTTCGGATGAGTGAACATGCACTGCGTCGAGTCACTGAACTCTCGGGTGGTCAGCAGCAGCGCATAGCCCTCGCGCGTGCTGTGGCGCCGCGTCCAAAACTTGTGCTGCTTGATGAGCCTCTCGGAGCTCTCGATCTGCAACTCCGAAGAGACATGCAAGTTGAATTAAAAAGTCTGCAACGTCAGCTTGGAATGACTTTTCTTTATGTAACACACGATCAAGAAGAAGCCTTCTCGATGTCCGACAGAATCGCCATCTTGAACTCAGGACAGCTCGAGCAAGTGGACGCGCCTGAGGTGTTGTATTCACTTCCAGCCAGTCGGTTTGTTGCAAAATTTATTGGCAATGCGAATTTTATTCCGGTCGAACGAACAGCCCTCGCAACCGCCCGTTGTCTTGCCTCTCAGCAAGAATATTCACTCAATATGGCAAACACATCACTTGCAAACTCAGCTTCAAACTCAGCTTCAAACGCAAACAACATTCTTGGCGACGTTTTGGTCAGGCCCGAACAAGTTGAACTTGTCTCAACACCTCTCACCAACCAAACAAACTCGCTCAGTGGAACAATTCAATTGCGGCAATTTCTTGGCGCAAACGTGCGCTACCATTTAGAACTCGAAGGTCCAGAGCGACGCATGATGATCGTCGATCAACCCTCAACACAGCAGACGATTTGCCAGCCTGGAGAGAAAGTTTTAATGAGACTGCCAAAATCTCCATTGCCTTTTTTTCCAGCGGACTCTGCGCAATGAAGTGGTGGGGTTTACCAGCCAAAGTTTGGATGACCTGTTTCATACTTTTGCCATTCGTTTGGTTAGTTGTTCTCAGCCTGCAAACTTCATATACCGCTTCACCACCAACCAAACTCGATTTCCACCAGTTCAATCGCGCATTGACCCATCCTTATCGGGGAATTATCCGAGATAGCCTGCTCATGTCCTTTGCAGCAGCGCTGGCAGTTTTGATGATCTCAGTTCCGGTGACCTGGTTAATTTCACGACTCCCCCGCGCAAAACGAAACCTTTGGTTAGCTTTTTTTACAATTCCCTTGGGTCTTAATTTCGTCGTCCGCATTTACGCTTGGTTTGTTTTGCTCAGACCGGAGGGTCTGCTGACTGTTTTTCTTGGTCGTTTCGGATTTGCAATTCCGCTCGTCAGTAGCCAGTTCGGTGTCTTTTTGGGCCTGGTTTATGGCTATCTACCAGTGATTTTTTTGCCTCTTTATAGCGTTTTTGAGCGGCTTGAAAACTCTCATATTGAAGCAGCACAAGACCTGGGAGCAAGCAGTTGGCAGCGCTGGCGAGATGTTATTATTCCCGAAACTCAATCCGGATTGCTTGCGAGCTTTTTGTTTGTTTTTGTTCCGATGCTCGGCGAATATCTAATCCCGAGAATGATTGGCGGCGGGCTTGTTGCAACATTGGGCACGCAAATTGAAAGTCAGTTTCTTGGAAGCGGGCGTCCCAACTGGCCATTTGGTGCCGCCCTAAGCATCTGTTTATTACTCTCTGCAGCATGCATTCTTGTCATTTGCTTCAAAATTCTTTCACGAAGTACAGCGGAGCGACAGACTGGATGGTCCATTTCACACATCGTTTGAAAGGCAACCTCATGCGAATTTGGTGCCTTTTTTTGCTTCTAATCTTGTATCTGCCAGTCCTGAGCCTCGTGCTCTTTGGCTTCAATGCAAGTACCTTTGCTTTACGCTGGGAAGGGTTTTCCCTGCATTGGTACAAAATCACGTTGAGCAATAGCGAAATGCTGACCGCACTTTTCAACAGTTTACTCGTTGCATTGCTCAGCACTGCATTAGCAGTCACACTAGCATTTTTTTATGCTCTCTGGGCCCATAAAAATAGTAATACAAAGCTCAAAGGCGCAAGTGATTCACTCATGAGCCTGCCTCTCTTTATACCTGAGATTGTCATCGCAATCGGCTTACTTGTCATGGTTGTGCATATCTTGCGCCCCGCCGCAGGTCACATTGGAATACAATTGGGTTCGCTCAGCTCAATTGTTCTTGGCCACACAACCCTCGCTGTCGGATACGCCTGCCTCGTTTTACGCAACCGATTCAGGACGTACGACAGCCAACAGGAGCTTGCTGCACAAGACCTCGGCGCAAACAAATGGCAGGTCTTCAGCCGTGTGATGCTCCCTCAGCTAATGCCGGGATTTGCTGCTGCTTGTTGCATGTCATTTGCAGTCTCACTCGACGATTTCTACGTCAGCTACTTTCTCTCCACGGGCGGAAGCGCCTTACAGACACTCCCTATTTTTATTTGGTCGCTCCAAGGGCGGCGAGCGATGACACCAGAAATCAACGTGGTATCATCCCTGCTACTGTTCATCGCAGTCATTTTTTTTGTGGCGGGTTTGTGGCTCAACCAGAGCAAGGCTGTGCCTGACAAAACAGAAAAGGGGTAAACAATGCGGAATTTGATGAAAGCAGGAATCGCCTTGGTAACAGTTGGGGTTCTTGGTGGAACTCTGACGCTGCTCAAGAAAAATTCTGAATCAGAGCAAAAGACCCTTCACCTGTATGTGTGGACAGATTACATCGATAAAGAGATCATCAAAGAGTTCGAAAAGAAATTCAATGTCAAAGTCAGTGAAGAGAACTTTCCATCCAACGAAGTGATGATCTCGAAGCTCAAAGCAGGAGGCGGAGGCTTTGACGTCATCGTCCCCTCTGATTATATGATTGCAACTATGAAGCAGGACAACCTGCTTTTGAAACTTCCCGTCGACAAAATCACAACTCTCAGCCAATTGTCGGAGAAATTTCGGAAAGTCACGTACGATCCAAACCACGAATATGTCGTGCCGTACATGTGGGGAACAACAGGCTTTGCTTACAATTCTAACAAACTAAAAAATCCGCCCAAAAGTTGGAAGGAATTTTTTGATGTGAGGCACATTCAAGAAGCAAATAAACGCATCAGCTTACTTGACGACCCTCGCGAAGTTCTGGGAGCGGGATTGAAGGCAAATGGCTTTTCGCTCAACTCCAGCAAAGCCGAAGAGTTACAAAAAGCAAAACAAAGCATTCTTTCCCTCAAGCCACTCGTCAGCCGCTTTGATACCATGAGTTACAAAGATCTCCTTGCCTCAGGTGATCTTTGGGTCGCGCATGCATACAGCGGAGACATTGTAAAAATGCAGACCAAAAACCCTGAACTGCGCTATGTGATTCCAGACGATGGAGCCACGCTTTGGGTCGACAATCTTGCGATTCCGACCGGCGCTCCCAATCCGGAGCTCGCCGCCGAGTTTATTAATTTCGTTACCACGCCGGAAATCAATCAACGCATTGCGTTGTCAATTCATTATGCAACAACAAACGAGAAAGCGCGGCAAATGCTGCCCGCTTCTGAACTGCAAAATGCATCAATTTACCCTCCAAAAGAGGTCGAAGCGCGTCTCGAACTTTTTGGCGACCTGGGCGCGGCAGCAGAACTCGTTGATACGACTTGGGCGGAAATCCGAGCTGAAAACGAACCTTCTGCACCCACACAGCCCGCGCAACCACCCTCGGCCCAACGTTGAGGGTTTCATTTCGAGCGTTATTTTGAATCACGAAGTTTTGCTTTCTTCCCTTTTGCTCGGGTGAAAAACCATCATGAAATCTCTGATAAGCGATCTTCTTGGCAAAACGCGTGAACAGCAAAGCGCCGTGAATTTTGACCTTTGGTTCAAAGCATTAGCTTCTGTTCTCAAACATATTTCTCACCTCTCACCCTCACTCAATTTTGAATCTTTTGCACGGCATGCAACCGACGCAATTTGTCATGGACTTTCGCCGCTCCAACCGGTTGCAGCGCATTTTCATATTGACGTCACAACCTCGCATCTCTGGCTGCCTGACTCGACTTTCAAATTAGACTCATTCTTCCGAATGCAAAATCGTGTTCTTATGTCGAGTCAAACTCGGCCAACCGAAACAACCCGCGATGACCTGCACAAAACCATCTGTGTCATACCCTACGAACTCCACAAAAACGCTATTGAAATTGTCATCTATCACTCACAAGATGCCGCCAACTCTCAAGGCATCATCGCTCCGGTGCTTGAAGGCTATACGCGTGCTATTCAACAAGCGCTTGTTATGCGTGAAGACCATCTCTCTACAAAGGTTGATTGGGAATTAAAAGTCGAAAAAATCATCGGCTCTCGACTCGCAACGGCCATTCATCAAGCATCATCACCCTTTCTATTTGCCAAAGTGCTGCGTGGATTTCATTTGCAAAGTGCACAAGATGGTCGAGAGCATCTTTTTCTCCATCACAACCCTCAACAAGAAATTTATCGCAGCTTAATTCTTCGAATGAACCAAGATACAGCAGAATCTTCGGCCACCCGAGCCACTGCTTTTGTTTCAAGTCTTGCCGCTCAACTTCGGTATTTTGAATCTGCGAACACCCAATCGTCTTTCAACGACTTTGCTCAACACTTTGCACAAAGTCTCTTTAGTCTCTCGCATCTTCTCACAATTCAAGACGAAATTTCCTTCTCATTGGTTGAATTTTCCCTCAAAAATAGCACCTGCAAGTGGCACAATGCAGGCCTGCCTCTGCCGATTTTATTTGGGCGAGCAGCCGATAGCGCTCATCTTCCCCAAACCGTCACAAGCAAGCCTTTTGTCATCGGTGCACAACGCGATTGGCAGTCCCATCAAACAGCAATCCTGCCGGTTGGAGCGGGTCTGTTTTTCATCACTGAATCTGTGCTGAAAAGGCTCTCTGAGTTGCACCTCAGCGCGGGAACATTTTTTGAACGGCTAAGACCTTCGGCTCATGCAGCACAATTGATCATTGAAGCAGAAAAAATGTTGTCTGCCCCAGACAGCTCGCGGGTTGTTGCAGCCAGCGTCACCGACTGGGACAAACTCCCCTATGATATTTCTATTGTCAGTCTCTTCAACACCGGGCCGAAAGCCCAGCTCGATCACTGAGTGGGAAAATCGGCGCAATCAGCTTCGCTTTTACAAACCCGCACACTCGGACAACCGATATCAGAAGTCTTAAAAACCTCTTTATAGTTCTGTATTGACCTCGGTTTGCGGCAGTCGTTTTTTGCGCTCGAATATCCTGCAAAACCCGGGGCGAGCCGATAAACCGTGTGAGCAAACCAATCACACGCTGTTAAGGCCATAGCCTCTGCCGACTCTGGAGACTGAGCACGCGCAAAAAAGCGCGTCATTGTTCCACCCATGTAATTGCCCTTGTAGTTGCGCGGAACCAACCGCGCTTCATACTGCGCAATGAAGTTGCAGCTTTTCTTATCGCGATCCTTAATTTCGATCGATTGATTCAGTGCATGAATAAAATTTCGTCGCCCGCTCTCGGATGTAATTTGTGGAGAGATCTCTGCCGCGGCGATTCCTGCACTCGCCGAAGTTCCGGCCAGAGCGGCTTTGAGATGTGTCGGTGAACTGAATTTCGAGAGTTCCGCCAAATGTGAAACGATATTCGCTCCTGACCAATGCAATGCCGAAGCAAGGGTGCGTGTCGAATTCAAAATCAACTGAACGGCTGCAACGCCGAGTCGGGTTGGTCCGTCGCAGAAAAACCTAATCTCGCCGGCGACCACCGGTCGAGTGCAGTCAACAGTGTAAAGACCTCCTGCAGCTATCAAGCTCGCAGCAATTGCCTCTGTCGATACCCCAATTCCATAGGCTGCCGCTGCAGCTACTGGCAGAAATTGAACATCGGCCGAGTCTGAATCCTCTGCGGAGGGGATAGTTTTTTGCTTGCAACTCAACATCGTGAGTTGGGTCGCAAGTAAAACAAGACCACAGACAAATGCTTTCATAACGACCCCTTTGATACAGCAGGGGTATCGTCCCGATCAGCCTCAACTTTAGAGGGATAATTGTGACTTTTTTTTTAAATCACGCACGCTGCGTGAAATGTCGCGTAACATTCGAAGATAACTGAGTACAATTTTAAATTGTACCACTCGGTCGCAAATAACATGCTTTTTTAGCACTCTATCTAAGTGCAAGTAACACGGCACGAATAATCACTGCACTTTACGGTGACTTTCTCCAACCGAACAGATCTCTTAGGAAGCAGAACCTCAGACTCTCGGGAGTGAGGCAATGAAGGCTTTCGACATCCTCATTATTGGTGGCGGAATTGCCGGAATTCGGGTTGCGGCACTTCTAAGAAAGAAGCTCGCGTCTCTTTCTATTGGAATTATTGAGCCTTCCGGAAACCATTTTTATCAACCCGCGTTCACTTTGGTTGGGTTGGGTTTGGCCGACCGCAGCACGGCACAAAAGAGCATGGCTGAGGTTGTCCCCAAGGGTTGCAATTGGATCAGAGATGCTGTGACAGAGATTGATCCTCAACACTGCATGGTCAGCTTAAGCAGCGGAGAAAGAATCGCATATCGCGCTTTAATTATTGCTGCAGGACTTGCACTTGATGTTGAATCCACGCCGGGACTTGCAGAGAGTCTGAGCGATAGACAGAATCCAGTTTGTTCGCTTTATGATTCCAACACGCACGACAAATGCCGCACGCTTCTGCAAAATTTTGCAGGTGGGACAATGCTTTTTACGCTCCCGTCGACACCGGTCAAGTGTCCATCGACGGCGTTGAAGTCGGTCTTCTTGATCGATGACCTGCTCCGTCAGTCAGGAATGCGTGAGGTCTGTAAGCTCGTCTACATCACCCCATTTAGCTTCTTGTCGAACATCGAATCTGCTCATTTTGTTGCGGCAACCAATGCGCACAAGAAAGGTATCGAAATAATATTAGAGCATGAACTGAACCAGCTCGACACGCGCAATTACGTGGCCATATTCGCAGCAACGCCTCAGCAAACCGGAGCAGCCCATCTGAAAAACTTGAAATATGATTTTGCGCTTATCACACCACGCATGAAGGCGCCCTCGTTTCTCATCCATTCGGGCTTGATTCAGTCATCAGGAGCCATGTCGGGTTGGCTCAATGTTGATCCACAGACCCTTCAGCATCCGCAATTTGCAAATATTTTTGGCCTCGGAGATTGCGCAGCCTTACCAACCCTCAAAACCGCGAGTGCAGGACTTGCGCAGGCCGAAATTGTTGCAGCCAATCTCGCCTCGCTTTTCAAGAAAGGCGTGCAGATTCAATTACCGGCCACTTATGATGGTTATAGCGCATGCCCGTTGTTCACCGAATTTGGCAAAGCAATTCCGGGTGCTGTAACTTACCAAGGTGTCGCAACAGGTTCTTTCTGGCAGAATCCGAATCAACCCTCACGACGCGAATGGTTTGTGCACCGCTATCTCATTCCAACCCTCTATTGGAATTTCACAATCAAAGGGATTGTCTGAAAGTTCCTCGTTGAAGAACAATTCTCATGCGAAAACGTTCTCATTATCCCGCCTTTTGATATTCGAACTCTCCTTGTTGGTATTCTCCGTTTGAGAAAGCTGACGGTAGCGTAAAATAGAACCGCGTATGTCCGCTTCCAGAATCAAATGCAATCATTCCACCATTGCGCTCAGCAAGTCGTTTGCAAAAACTTAACCCCAAACCCATACCAAGTTCAGGTCCTTTGCTGCTCACTTCTGATTTAAAAAGCTTTGAACGGATCTGATCAGAGGGCCCCTCACCACTATCGACAACGCTAATGACAAAGGCCGAAGATCTGCTTTCGCCTTTTTTAATAAATTCAGCCGAAATTCTTATCCAGGGCTTCTCTTGAGTCGAAATTGCATCAAACGAATTTGAAAGCAAATTCGTAAAGATCTGCACAACATCACTGCGGCGGGCAAGAACGCATATGCTGCTCGGCAATTCGTTTCGCAATTCAAAAATCACCTGCTTCGATTTAACTTCAAGCATTTTTAAAGCATCATCTAAAGCAAGCGCCACATCAACAGGAACCACTTCTTCACGTAGGCCATCTGAGGAGAGAGACTTAATAGCTCGAATGGTATGAATGATAGAATCTATCAAACGAAACATTTCATTCACTCGCGTCAGCACCTGCTCAGACAGACGCGAAAGCGAAGGGTTCTGACTCGAGAGCTCGTTGTGTATCTCATCGCGGATGCGCTCCGACTTCAACCGAATAGCAAAAACAGGATTGAGAACCTCATGCGATGTGTAGCGCGCCGCCAAAGCTAACGTCCGATCGCGCACACTTGAGACCAACTCAGCATGAGCAACTTCAAGTTGTTTGAGGGCATATTCTCTCTCATCGATGGTGAGAGCCATCTTTTCAGAAAGCACAAAGGACAGCAAAATAGCTTCGAGCGTTGTACAGAGCAGAAGAATATTTAGGGTGAAGTTTGTCGACGGCAACCAGCCAGCCATTTTTGCACAATAGGTTGCAGCCCCCAAAAAAAGAACACTCTCGGAAATTAAAAATAGATTTGCAATTCGACCATATTCTTTGCGCGCGCGCCATCCACGGACGAGGCTTAGAACAAGCGAACCCAACGACATGATAACCGCCTCAATCGAAGCGAAAAAACCACCTTCGAAGACTTGCAATACAAGTCCAGCAGTCCCCAAACCGAGCAAACCAATCCATGCGACTCGCTCTAAGCCAACCAAGGGTGTGCGGTGAAAAAGATAATAGAAAAATCCCAAATAACTCAGACTCAACAAATTAATTAGCATATTGGCAGAATTATAGTGAATCCAAAGCTTATCGGGCCAAATAAACATATGCCCCAGCCCATTGATAGAAACACTCAACAAAGCAATTGCGCAAACGTAACAACCATAAAACACGAATTCCAACTCTCGGCGCGCAAAACCAACCATCATGTTATAAACGGCAAGGAGAACGAGACCACCAAAAATTGCACCCAGCGGAATCAACTCGCGAATCACGGAACTCAGAAATATTTTATTTTCAAGCAATAAAAATGGAACATTCATCACATGCGCGCGCAAGCGTATTAACGCATGATATGTTTCGCCAGCCTTGACTCGAAATTGGAATGAGACGTGCCGGATATCCGCTAGGTTCTGAGTCCGAGGGAGGAGTTTGTCGGTGAATGCGGTCGTGGAGTCGATGCGAGCGGTCGATACCCCTCGCTGCGCGTCGACAATTTGAAGTGGTGTGAAAGATCCATTGATATAGGTGTGTCGCAATTGCAAAACAAAATCTTCACTGGAAGACTGCGGCGGGTTTTCAAATTGCATCAAAACCCAAACACCCTCGCGCATGTATCCAAGGTCAAGTTGTCCTGCCTCTCTGTCAACTTTCGTAAATTTGCCTTGTCTGAGCTCAGCCAGTGCCTGTTCCGGTTTTAGCTCGTTGCCAACCGACTCAACAAAATACGACAAGGCAACAGGTCGAGAGTTTACCACCGAACCACCAAGCAGGTAGCTCGTCACCAGCAAGAAGCCGATCACGGTGAGAACAACTAAGGAATAACTGGCAAAGCGCTCTTGATAAAGCGTCACCCAACTCAGCTTATCCCTAGAATCGTGCTGATTTGCCATGTGAATATCGCGATCAACAAAGTTCGTCATCGGCCGCCACCTTATTTTGGGGTGGTTCGGCAGCATTATTGTGTAAACTAAAATATCATGCGTTTACTCAAGAGTTCTAGTGGTTTAAAAACGGACTTTCATTCTCATTTGCCGGGCTTGCCAATAGCTCATGGACTGATAATGTACGTCAAACCAAATGTCCGACACCTTTAGACAGCTAGGAGTGCCCTGATGAGAGTTCTACCGCTTGCTCTGGCTCTGCTCACTGGTTCCGTCACACTCGCGGCACAGGCAGCAAACATTGGAATTGTTGACTCTGGCGTCGACATCAAACACCCACACCTTTCAAAAAACATCTGGGTTAACCCAGGCGAATTGCCAAACAACGCACTGGATGACGAACAAGACGGTTATGTAGACGATTTGAACGGTTGGAATTTTGTCGACAACAGCGGCGTTCTTCTCGACGGCAAGTACCTCAATACCTTTCCTCCAGAAACAACACGTTTCTTCGAAATTCAGAAAAAACTTCTCGAAGGCACAGCAACCGACGACGAGAAGACGTGGTTGAAGGACAACATCAACAAACCCGAATTCCGCAAAAAACTCGGAGTTTTTGGCAATTTTGTGCACGGAACTCACGTCGCGGGAATCTCTGCTCGTAAGAATGCAAACGCAGAAATTCTTGGCATCAAAATTATTCCAACCGAAAATCCACTTGCTCCAGACAGCGTTTACGGAATTGGCGACAACGCAAAAGCCGCGGGACGCTTTCTCGCAAAAGTCTGGGAAACCATTTGGCCTGTTGTTCGGGATATTGGTCTTAAAGCCGGACTCAATAAACTCGCTGAAGTGCAAAGCACACAGTTCACCAAAGTTGCCCTTTATCTCAACGACAAGAAGACCGACGTTGCCAACTACTCAATCGGCATCAGCACGGCAGCTGCAAGCAATTTGGTTAAACCTTTGCTGAAGGCCGTTTATGGCCGCGAACCAAGCGAAGCAGAAGTCAATACATACGCAGCTTATTTGGTGGCTCGTATCGTCGACAATGCTGAAAAATGGGTTGAACTTGCACCAAACACACTTTTTGTGATTGCCGCCGGCAACGATGGTCAAGACAACGATCTGCAACCAACATCGCCAGCAAACGCCAAGGCAGCGAACACCCTGACCGTGGCAGCAACTCTTGGCCGCAGCAAATTAGCGTCGTTTTCCAACTACGGACGACAAATGGTTGATGTTGCAGCTCCAGGGGTTGGAATTACCTCAGACATGCCAGGTGGTGGATCACTGATCCTGAGCGGAACAAGCCAAGCCACGCCCTATGTGACCCAAGTTGCAGCTGCGATTAAAGATGAAAATCCAGATCTCAGCGTTTACGACATCAAACGCATTATTATGGGGACTGTGGACAAGCGCGATTGGCTTGCAGACAAAGTGAAAAGCTCGGGAATCGTAAATCGCGACCGTGCTGTACGCGCAGCGAATCTTGCGCACACAACGACTGTCGTGCAGGCTATATCTCAGGCACTCAAAGAGGTGCCAGATCTCGACACACCTTACGAAAGCGCTCCTTTGAGCACTGCCGACGAGCAACTGATCTGGGCACCAGCTCTTCCCCTTGGGCTCTAATTGAACACGCCCACGGTTTGAAAAGCTCTTGTAAAAGAGCCCCATCTCAGACAAAGGTCGCAAGCATTCCACTTGCGACCTTTTCTTTTATGCAATCACGCCATCTTGAATGCGAATGACATTTTTAACTCGCCCCATCAATTTCTCGTCGTGGGTCGAGAATAAAAATGTAACTCCCGTGCGCTCATTGATATCCAACATCAAATCAATAATCTTGTGTGCCGTCACAGAATCCAAATTTGCAGTAGGTTCATCGGCAAGAACGAGAATCGGCCGTGTGACAAGGGCGCGCGCGATTGCAACCCGCTGCCTCTGCCCGCCCGAAAGTTGATCAGGGAGATGATTCCTAAACTCACTCAATCCAACCCTCTCAAGCGCTTCCAGAACCCGTTCTCTCTGTTGACGTTTGTCGAAGCCTTTTTGAATGGTCAAAGGAAGCTCAATATTATCGAAGACATTAAGCACAGGAATGAGATTAAACGTCTGAAAAATAAATCCGATTTTCTGGTTCCTCAGTTCACTTTTTTCGTTATCATCCAAGCTCAATACTGAGCGACCTTGAATATAGATTTCCCCCGAATCAGGGGTATCTATGCAGCCCACCATGTTAAGTAGTGTGCTCTTTCCCGACCCAGAAGCGCCAATCACTGCGGTAAAATCACCTTTGTTCAATGACAAATGAACCCCACGCAACGCAGGGGTCAGCATTTTTCCAAGCTGATACGACTTGTGCACGGAACGCAATTCAATAAGCTTTTCACCAGACATATTTATACCCCAAAGTCAGAGCAAAACGCTGTGGCAATGATGATTGTGAAAGAGTTGCCCCGTGGTAACCGCCGACACCAAGAAAAACTAACCCATTATCGGACACTGCAGACTCAGAGTACATCAAAGCAGCTCCCGACGAATCTGCGATAGGCTTTAAATAGCGAAGCAAAATTGACAATTTCTTTTTCGGTCCAAAACCATTGCGACGAAAGGCAAAGAGCAGAACATCTTGTGAACGGTATTCAACCCCTGGTTCAAAATAATAAGGTAACAACATGGGAGTTGTCTTTTCAATAATTTGAACCTTATCTACTTCGGCGGCCGAAAGCCCAGAGGATTTGTACAGATTTTCAATCTTCAATTCTGCGCCGTTTTCAAAGGTGTAGCGCAATCCCAAGAGTATCTCATGATTTATTGAATCATCCTGCAATTCATTCTGATCAAAAACCATCACCTTCATTTCGCCAAACTGGGTCGGTACAGTTGCCGAAACGGGCCGTAACATGTCGCTGCCTTTCAACTGCGCGGCATCAATATACGCTGTCAAAGCATCGTTGAAATTGTACGACAGGTATTCTCCAAAAAATGGAAATCGCTGTTTTTCAGCACCAGCAAGCACAAAACCGATAAAGCTAGCCCCATTGTTCCACGAGAATTCTGGCTTCACGAGCATCCGTCGACCCGAGTAGAGTTTAGGCATCGACTGTGGTTGAGCTTCATACTCTGCCATTGTAACCAAATTAAAGAATTGCCCAGAGCTCCAGTTCAAGCGCACCAAATCGCGGGTCTCGACCGCCGACTGCGGTGTCGACAGCAAACTTTCCGCCAGCTTTGAGGGACGAAAAATCCAATTGCTCGGCGAACCCATGTCGCCCATCCCCCATTGGAAATTTTGTTTACCTGCGCTGATCGACAGATTTGCAGTGGGAGAAAGGGTTGTATAAATTTCAGAAAATTCTGCGGAAAAACGACTCTCGATTTGGTCACGTGTGTTTGTTTTTTTTGCTCTTTGAGTCAGCAGACTTATTCTTGGCCGTGCATTTAAAAGAAATGAACGGCCATTGCTCAGCTTCAAATTTGGATACAGTTGTTCGCTGAAAACCAGATGAGGCAGCATTTTTTGGTCTGAGGTGAGTTCAGCAAAATCGACCGCACTTTTTACATATGCCGCAGATAAAACGCTCTCAAGACCTATCGTGAGCCTAAATTCATCCCCCCCCGGACGAGCAAGCTGTGGCGTTGGCGGGGGCGGCGGCGTGGATTTTTTTGTTGGCTTATTCGCACTCTTGTCGGCTTTCTTTTTCCCAGTGGCAGGCTTCGCTGTTTTAAGCAGAAGCTTTGAAGCATCTTTCGGAGGAACTGAAGAGCTCGGCATGCCAAACTTTTCAGGTGGAACTTCTGATGCAAACGGATCAATCTCTGTTGCCTTTGCAGAGCAAAAAAAGAACAATCCCGCTAAAAGGATCAGCGAAATTTTTCGATCTGCTTTCGATTTCAGTAGAAAAACAGCCAATCGCTCCTCTCATCTCTTTGAGTTGAGCTTACATCTCCCGGTTCATATGCTAACCCTGAAACTTTGCCGCAAACATGCAGCAGTTTTGTCATCTTGCGGACACTCGCAAACGTCACAAGCCATGAGCGCAATGCAGAATTTTCCGGCTTCGTCACTACGCTCATGCTAAGCTGAAAAAAGCCGCGAAAGGAATCACCAACCATGTCCATACGCCTGCTTTTGGCGTTTAAGAATTTGGGTCGCAACCGTCGACGCAACATGGCAACGGCAAGCGCAATTGTTCTTGGCTATGCTGGGCTTGTGCTTTTGAGTGGTTTTGTCAGCCGTATCGAAAAATTCTTTCGGGCGACCTCAATTTACATGAACCATGTTGGGACTCTTTCTGTCTACAAGCCAGACGGCGTCGAAAAGCATTTGCTTCAACCGAAGAAGTACAGCCTCAATCGAAACGAGCAAAGCAGCGTTCGCGAAGTCGCACAGCGCATTTTTCCGCAGAATGAGGGAATTGGCGCGTCACTCGAAGGGTTCACATTGATTGGCAATGGTTGCAAAACCTGGCCTGTCAAAATAAATGGTGTGGAAACATCGCTCGAAGAAAAACTGCTCAACCATCCAAGCGTTCGAAGATACTCATCTGAAATTCTTGAATCACGCCGCGGCAGCGGTCTTTGGCAACATCAAGACATCACCCCTCTTCTCGTCACCGCAAAAGTTGCACGAAATCTGGGTAAGAATAAATTAAAATCGCCTCATGAAGCACTCCCTGTCAACCAGAACTCAACCTCAAATCGAATCGAATGCACAAGTGAAAATATTCGCATCGTGATGGCGGAAGACTCCAATGTGCAACTTGCATCTCGTACATTCAACAACGACTTTTCAGCCATTGACGGAGAAATTGTTGGGCATTTCTCGAGCGGTTTGGAGTTACTTGAGGAGTCGGCTGCGCTGATTCCCTTGCCTGCATTACAGAAATTATTCGAAACCGACGGTGCCACGAACATGGTAATTTACTTGCCATGGGACAGTGATGTTGAGCCGGCCGCACAGCTCCTCGATAAAACTTTAAAAGAGGCAGGACTCAACCTCGAGGTCCATCATTTTAAAGAATTTTCAGTCAATTCCTTCTATGCAGGATTTATGAATCTCATTTATGTCATGTCGACTTTCTTTCTAGCTCTAGCAGTGAGTGTCGTCACGCTTACTGTGAGCGACACAATGACCATGAGCGTTCTTGAACGCTCGCGCGAAATCGGTACCCTGCGGGCGGTGGGATTCAAACAGCAGCAGGTCACAGCAATGTTTTCTCAAGAAGGCGCACTTCTTGGCTCTCTCTGTATCCCTATCGGACTTTTTCTTGCCACTGTTACAACCCGAATCATCAACTCCTCTCAAATTCTCTTTGAGGTGCCGGGAGTTTCCACAAAGGTACAGGTGGTTCTCAACATCGAACCGTTGCAATGCACTATCATAGCGTGCCTTCTTATCTCGATCACAACTTTATCTGGTTGGATCACCTCTTGGCGCAGCAGCAAGAGGCAAATCGTCAAACTCCTTCAAACCCACGTTTCATGACTCAGGAGACTCTCTTTCGGACTTCTTTTTCAGATACCAGGGATGTTAGATGAGTAGCGTAAAGATTGGAATAAAGAATACCCTTAACAACTGGCGCCATTCAATAGGTGCCATCCTTTCCGTTGCTGTGGGGTTTTCGGCTCTCACATTATTCAATGGCTATATCAGCGTTGTTGAAGATTTATATGAAGACAACTACGCACGTCGGAGCATGTTTGGTGACGTATTCATTGAGCAAACAAAAAACGGGCAAGCAATAGATTTTGAAGATTCGCGAATCACCATGAAAGAGCAAGAGTTTATGGAGAGTTTTTTCAAGAAAAACCCTCATTTGATTGATGCTCGCGCGCGTTTTTTAATTATTAGTGGGCTTGCCAACAATGGCAAAGTCAGCTCAATTTTTTGGGGCTTTGCCTACGATGTTAAGGATGGACTTAAATTGCGCGAACCCAGCTGGCAGTGGAATAGCAAAGCGGGCAAGCCGCTCGATCAACAAGAAGATGACGCGGTTATGCTCGGGCAAGATATAGCTGAAACCCTTGGCTGCGTCTCGCTCAGCAAAGAACGAATTTTAACACAGGTGGGCGGCTATCCACCCATCGAGCGGCCGCTCAGTTGTGAGCGAAACAAACTGCAATTGAGTGTGACAACCGATGCCGGACAGGTCAACGCAACACAAGTCAGAGTGGGTGCTTTGGGTGGGGTTGGTTTGCGCGGTATTGACTCTTGGTATCTGATGATGCCACTCGAACGAGCTCAGAAACTCTTCGACACTCAAACCATTTCTCACGTTCGCCTGCGCCTTAAAGACCCGTCTCAGTTCGACACATTTGTTGATCAATTTCAACGTGAAGCCCGCAACCAGCAGATCGAACTGCGTGCGATTGATTGGCGCGACCACATCTTGGCGCGTGTTTATAAAAGGACCATGAGCCTGTTCAAGGTTTTCCGAAACCTCGTCACCGCAGTGATTCTTACGATTTCAGGAATGTCGGTTCTGAATTCAATGGTGAAAAGTGTCAACGAACGCCGGCGCGAAATTGGGACATTGCGTAGTCTCGGATTTTTTCAACGAAAGATCACTCGTATATTTGCACTTGAAGGGCTATTTATTGGAATTTTCGGTTCGTGTTTTGGTGGAATATTTTCTTTTTGCTTCTCAATTCTTCTCAAGAAATTCGAATTTGTTTATTACGCTGGTTTTCTGACTGATCCTGTTTTGTTTGTCGTTGGTTTGGTTCCGCATCTGTATTTTTTGTCGCTGCTGTTCCTTTGCACAATCGCCTCTTCAACTGCGTATATTGCTTCTTACCGAGCGGTTAAGAGCCCAATTCCAGCATTGCTCACATCTGTTTAGGAGGCCGTTTTGCAATGAATCCGGCCGACCTCAACGGCGAAATATTGCTTCTTGCCTATGCGCAAGGATGCTTTCCTATGCCAGACAGCTCGGGTGAAAAGATCGACTGGTATAGGCCCGACCCTCGCGCCATTATTCCTCTGGACGGTTTTCACGTCAGCCGCTCTCTGAGCAAAATCCTCCGTCGCAGTGATTTCGAAGTTCGCGTCAACACGGCATTTACGCAGGTCATGACAGAGTGCGGTAAACGCGAAGAAACATGGATCACAGACGCTTTTATTCGCGCCTATGGAGAACTTCATACCCTTGGATTTGCACATTCTCTTGAGATCTTTCGCAAAGAGCGCTGCGTGGGAGGAGTCTACGGCGTGAGTTTAGGTGGGGCCTTCTTTGCAGAGTCGATGTTCCACAGCGAAGACAACATGTCGAAGGTGGCTCTGAAGGCTCTCGTCGATCGACTTCGCGAGAAGAAATTTTCGCTGCTCGAGTGCCAGTTCCTCACTCCACATCTCGAATCTCTTGGTGCCATTGAAATGAGCGACTCTGAATATATGAAGCGACTCGCCGAAGCTCTGTCGGAAAATCCTGATTTCTCGAATTGAGTTTTCCCTGCTCAACTTCATCAGTTGGATTGCAAATGGTATTCTCCTGCAAATTTGCGGAGGAAGCCTTTCAATGAACAAATCCGGCGGTCTGAATTTATTCCCAAAACTCACAGAAATTCCCGAGAATGCAGGCCTCTTTGAACCTATTCGGGGGCGACTTCTGGTGGGGGGCGAACTCATTCAACGCGGCTTCGAAACCCGACCAGTCACCAGCCCGATTCTGCTCAGAAGTGAAAAAGATACACTAGAAGATGTCCTCCTCGGGGAAACTCCGCAGGCCACCTCAGATCACGTCATGCAAGCGCTTGCTGCGGCAACCCAGGCCTGGAAATCGGGCACCGGCGAATGGCCAT
This sequence comes from bacterium, assembly GCA_009918675.1. GTDB lineage: Bacteria > Bdellovibrionota_B > Oligoflexia > Silvanigrellales > Silvanigrellaceae > RFOM01. The sequence goes on along the minus strand of RGDM01000026.1, from coordinate 6,673 downwards.
CTGCTCGAATGGAGCGCCGGCTCGAGGCGATTGCGCTCTTCACCCAGCGCATGCAGGCGCACCGTGAAACAATTGTTCGATTATTGATGTGGGAAATTGGCAAGACACGGGGTGATGCTGAATCTGAATTCGACCGCACCATCGTTTATATTAACGATACCCTTGAAGCTGCCAAAGGTCTCGATCGTGATTCCTCGCGTCTGCAATTCGCGCAAGGTTACGTCGCCCTCGTCCGCCGCATGCCACTTGGCGTCACTTTATGCATGGGGCCGTTCAACTACCCCCTCAATGAAACTTTCACAACGCTGATTCCCGCGCTGGTTATGGGAAATACCACCCTCGTCAAAGTTCCTCGCTACGGCCAACTCCTTTGGGATTGCCTTCTGCCAGAATTCCAAAGCTGTTTTCCTGCAGGCGTTGTCAATGTCATTAACGGCTCAGGACGCGAGATCATTGGCGCTGCAATGCGCTCCGGTGATATAGATGTTTTGGCTTTCATTGGTTCAAGTCAAGTTGCAAACACGTTAAAAAGCCAACATCCGCGTCCGAATCGTTTGCGGAGTATTTTAGGTTTGGATGCAAAAAACCCAGCTATTATCTTGCCCGATGCACCAGTCGACTTAAGCATCGATGAATGCATCAAAGGCGCCCTTTCGTTTAACGGTCAGCGCTGTACAGCATTAAAATTACTTTGCGTTCACGATTCAATTGCTGAACATTGGACACAAAAACTCGCTGAACGGGTTGCTGCAATGAAGATCGGCATGCCATGGGAACCCGGTGTAAAAATCACCCCACTACCAGATACGGCAAAGCCCGGCGAATTGCGCAAGATGGTCGAAGACGCTGTTGCTGATGGCGCAATTCTTCATAATTCAGAACTCGCGCTTCGGGGGCAGGCAACGCTCATTCGCCCTGCGGTTGTGAGTCAGGTCAAATGGAGCCATTCGCTTGCTCAGGTTGAGCAGTTCGGACCTGTGATTCCTGTGATCCGATTCAACCATGTCGACGAAGTTGTCGAACAGCTGGTTGCCTCCCAATATGGAATGCAGGTGAGTTTGTTCGGTCGGGATGCACGCCAATTGGGCCCGCTTGTGGACGCTCTTTCAAATCAAGTGGCGCGCATTAACATCAACGCCAGCTGCCAACGTGGTCCTGATGTCTTTCCATTCACGGGGCGAAAGAACTCTGCCGAGGGGACTTTGTCTGTGAGCGACGCACTGCGCGCATTCTCGCTGCGCACGATGGTTGCAACCAGCAGCACCGCCATTGAAGGGCGCGATGCCTTCCGTGGGATTCTTGAACACGACACCTCGAATTTCCTCACCAACCACGTTATTCTTTAAAAAAGCGAAGAACACGACGGATGGTTGCAACGAAATGACAGGTCATTCCAAGAAATCTGGCAAAAGCGCGACTCTTTTCGCACTCATCGCGGTTGGTGTTGGGGTTGGCATCTGGGTCGCGCAGACGTCGAGGTCGTCGTTTCCGAATGACGCCGACGCTCCAGCAAATCCAGCGGAGTCGCAACCCGATGGCACCGCCCCATCTCGGCTCATAAGTCCCAAACCAAACCAATCGGGGTCTTCATCAAGCCCTTCGGCATCTGGCCAAACCAGTCAAATGACGCAAGGAATAAGCGACAGTTCAACTCCAACTCAAATGCAGCGCGGCCAAATGAATGCGGAGAATAATTTCAGCCGCGCTGAATTTTTTAAACCGGTTGACTGGGGAAGCAACTTACAGACCCTTGCCAGCAAAGAACCCCAGGTCTTAAAATTTAACGCCGCCTGTAACAACCATCCGCGCCATGCACCGCAGGCGCAACCTGCAGATTGGGCCGAAGCATTTACACATTCCGATGCAATGCAGCGCTGGCCAGCGCCAGCAACACATGTGATCGACTGGAATCAATTTTGGAAGACAAAAGACAAAGGTCTGCAAATCTCGATCCGCTGGAATTTTGAATTGCCCGCTCGCTACTCGGTTCTTGGATATTCGTTTGCAGCCGACAAGCCCGATGGTTATGGTGCGCCTTTGTTTCCGGAGAAATCTGACCTGACCTGGGATGATGCTAAGGCTTTTGTTCTTGAACTCGAAAAGAAAATCGTTGCAGACGGCGGAACTCCAACGACCCGAACCATGTCGGTCGCTGAAAAAGCATTTAATCCAGGTGAAGTTTCACCGGACGAAATTCAGCGCGCCGAGTTTACCAACAGCCGCGTGCGTGGCGCGCAAACTGGCAAAATGAGTTGCAACGCAAACTCAGCGGAACTAACCACACTCAGCTGTGCCTGTTGGTTTTAACGCGGCAGGACATTGAGTGGATTCAGTGGCCGACCATACTGACGGATTTCAAAATGTAAGTGTGGGGTGATGCCGGAACCTGAGGCGTTTCCTGTGCGTCCGGAAGCGGCGATTTTCCCTCCTTTTTGCACATAACTGCCATGGCTGTAGCTGAATGAACTCAAGTGAGCATAGCGACTCAAAAAGCCTCCCGCATGACTCACATCCAAAACCTTCCCGTAAGCTTCCTCCCACGACGGATCGATGATTGTACCCGAGCGAATTGCATACACAGGTGAGCCAACAGAGGAAACAATGTCGATTCCCTGATGGCCATGCCCAGAGGCGCGTGGTGCATTAAAATAGCCACTTCCACCCGCATCATTGCGAATGCTCCGACCCACCGTCGGCCATTGAAATTGATTGTCGTCGTGCGCGTCTGCTTGGGAAACTGCATCTTTGACGTTGACCTGAGACGACTGATTTCCTGCCGGTTCAGACGCTTTTGCACGAACGAAATGCTTTGAATAAACCAAGAACGACGACTGCTCGAGCAATTTGCAATTGAGCAATTCAGCAGGAGTCTTTGTCGCACTCGAACTGCCAGGGTTCGGATTCTCGTCGGAGATCCGTTGTCTGCGCGCAATCTCGCCGCTTGGTAATTTAAGTTCAAAAAGACCTGTGACTCGCCAATGATCAATTCCCTCGGCTCGCAGGCTTTCAGCTGAAAGAATCGTTCCTTCCGGAATCGGACAGATCTCGCCTCCGCCAAGTCCAACGGATTGGAGGGTGCTCGTTTTCAAACTCGTATTCTGATTTGCAGTGAGAACTTCATGATCGTTGTCTTCCCCACTTGCAACACTTGTTGTTTCCGTGTCTGCATGAGTTGGCATGAATTGACAACCAATCAACCCACCCGCTGTTGCCGTGAGCAACAGCACACCGGCGAGTGTGAATGACAGCAACGATGAGTGCGAGTGTCTTTGCAAACCTGCGTTCATAAACAACCACCTCAAGACAGCCAGCAACATTGCAATGAAACACGAGTCTCTTGACGCTAGAGCATCAATTTACCTGCGCGAGAAAACCCTTTCCCCAGCGATTACTTTCACAGACAGGGGAGCTAGTATCTGCAAGGCTCGCTTTACAGTGCTTCACTTGCTCTTTGCTAAAAGGTCCAAAAACATTATTTCCTTCGACACAAGCGGCAAGGTCAGCATCAAAAGTAGCACCGATGGGGCAGCGACCTTGTCCGTGCAGCCACACAGCCAAACCGCGCGACCAGCGTGAATTTTTGCACGCGTCTCCCCCACCCTTTTCCATGCAGGCATCCTGCATTGCTTGCGTAAATGGGCCTTGTGCTTCTGTTTCAGACAAGCACAGAGCAGCTCCATCCTGACCCACGCGGGTTGCAACAAAGCCAACAGGACAGCTGAGTTGCTCAAGTGAAATCATTCCATCTTTAGACGAGTCAGATCGACGTGCCAGTGCTGCAACAATCGAAGGCGCTTCATCGGCACGAGCAAATTTAAAGCCCTCTTTTTTAAGCTGCGGAACCATAAGTTTGACCATGTCGACAGTGCTGCTGTGGATATCGTGCATGAGCACGATCCCCTTACCCAGCTCGCGCGTCTCGCGCATGTATCCCTCAAGACATTGCTCAACGCTGTCTTGATAAGACCAACACGCCCAATCCGCCGCTGACGAGAGTGAGCCGTCGCCCCGAGTCACACGATCACCGCCGATATCCCAAAAGACAGAACCCACATACTTCGTCAGACCTGCGGAATTCAAAATTTGCGCAACCCGCGCATTCCAGTCTCCATAGGGAGCGCGAAAAAGAAAATGACCATCGCTGACGTATTTCTTAATCAGGTCATCGGTCCGGCGCACTTCCGTAACGGGATCTGCACTGCTGGTCATGTGCGGATGGGTGTAAGAGTGATTCGCAAGCAAATGACCATCCGCAGCGAGTTGCTCAAGAGCATCAGGATAACGAGCTGCACTACTGCCCTGGATGAAAAACGTCGCGCGAATTCCTTGTGCTTTCAAATAACGCGACAACTCTGCGGTGCGTGGGCCTGGGCCATCATCGAAGGTGAGCGCAACTGTTCCATCGGCTAAGCCATTGCCATACAGCTGCGGACCGCTGAAGTCTTGAACTTGCGAAGAGGTTGACGAACTTTTTCCGCACGCGGCAACAAGCAGGCCTACTGAAAGACACCACAGCACGAGAGAGGATTTTCTCGGGACAAACTTTTTCAAAGGAATCATAATTTTCTCCTCACATGCACACTTTTGAAAAAACCTAATGAATGCCCATAAGCATGCCTTAGACCAACTAAAATATCCAATAATATCAGTACATCCGCACCAGAATCTGGTGTTCAAAGACTAGACATCTCTTCATTTTTTTTACACAGAGAAGACACGTCCCCTGGGTGAGTGATTCACAAAGAACGAAAAGATGGTGCAGCAAATCAGAAGGCGGGGATAAAAAAACTGCCCGGCATCGAAAACATCGATTTAATACTGAGAGCGCAATGGCTTCAGGTTTCCCGGGCAGGGCTAAAAGATATTAGTTCCAATCGAGAGAAACAGACGCTTGGTATTCAGTCACACGGCTTTCGAAGAAGTTCTTTTCCTTCGGGAGATCCATAATCTCGTTCATCCAAGGGAACGGAGTGTCGTCGATTCCATAAAGTGGTTCAACTCCCACCGACTCCAAACGACGATCGGCAATGTAGCGGATGTAGCTTGAAAACTGTTCTTTGCTCATGCCAACAATATCGCGCGGCAAGCAATCAGCAACAAAAGCGTCTTCAAGCTCAACAACGCGTGCTACGTTGCTGCGCACGGCTTCATTCACTTCGCTTGTCCAGGCTTCAGGATATTCGGCGATGTACTGATTGATCAGCTTGGTTCCGAAACGGCAATGCAACGACTCGTCGCGGACAATGTACTCAAGCTGCTCGGCCGCGCCAACCATCAGATTCCGCCGCTTGAAGTTCAGCAACAAAACAAACGCGCTGTAGAACTGCATGCCTTCCATGCCGATGTAATAAGCGCAGAGATTCTCAAGAAAGGTCTTCTTGCCGTTCAAAGTCTCAGTGCTGAAATCCGGACGCATCACACCATTGAGAAATGCAGACTGGAAATCGTGCTTGTCTTTGATGGTTCCGAATCTCTTAAATTCAGAAAAAACTTCTTTTTGATCCATCGAAAGCGACTCAACGATATGAGCATACGACCAAGAGTGGATACTCTCCTGGAAAGCTTGCCCGCAAAGATACTGCCGCACTTCGGGGTTGGTGAGATGACGGTAGATGGCCATAACGATATTGTCGCCCACCAACACATCGGTATTCGCAAAGAAACTGAGAATTTTTTTAATCAGATGCTTTTCGTCTGCAGTCAATGCACTTTGGCTCTTCCACTGCTGGATATCCGACGCCATCGAAATTTCCTGTGGCAGCCAATGATTCTTACAGAGGTTTTTAAATTCATCCCACGCCCATGGATATTCGAAGGGCATCAGCTGTGTTTGCGACGCGTTCAAAAGCATTTGTCTGCTCCTTTAGATTTTTTGTTACTGACAGCTTTCGCAGTCAGGGTTTTCAATTGAGCATGCCTTAGGTTCGACAGAGGCGACCGTCGCGGTGCTCATCGTGTTTGTGCTGCTGGTTGAAGAGTTGATACTTGACTTCTCAACACCGGTCGCAGCTTTTGTACGCAGGTAGTAAGTTGTCTTGAGCCCCGCGTGCCAAGCGTATCGATACATTTCATCAAGACGACGGCCCGACGGAGCGCCAAGATACAAGTTCAAGCTTTGCGCCTGATCAATATAAACTTGCCGCACAGCCGCGCAGCGAATGAGCTGCTCAGGCTCAATATCAAACGCAGTTTGATACAGCTCTTTAATTTCATGAGGCAAATCAAAGTTCTGAATCGAACCATCAGCGCGCTTCATTTCGCGGGCCAATTGTGCGTTCCACAAGTTCAAAGCTTTCAGATCATCAATCAGGTATTCATTGATGACCGTATAGTCGCCACCCAGATTGGTTTTGACAAAGAGATTCTTGTAGCTTGGCTCAATCGACTGTGTGCATCCAGCAATGTTCGAGATGGTTGCTGTTGGCGCAATTGCCATACACAAGCTGTTGCGCATGCCACCTTTCACTTTCTCACGCAGTGAGTCCCACGAAAGCTTGGCAGGAAAACCATCGCGAGAAAGAAGGTCGGCCGCGAACACAGTTTCATTTTTGCTACTTGTGTAGAACGCAGGAACTTCAGGAATGCGCACATGCGCACCCAATTCCTTCGTCGTATCCAAAGGAACTTTACCCTGCGCCCAGCTCGAACCTTCAAAGGTTTGATAGTTCCCACG
>RGDM01000025.1 GCA_009918675.1 bacterium | reverse complement strand
TGGTGCTCACAAATTGACTCCATTGGTCTACAACCCGCGCAAAGGCTTCGTCGCGCGGAACCACCCCACCTCCACACATCAAATCAACAAGGGTGATCCCTTCACGCTTCAAAAAATCAGCATGGCCCAGGCCCGGCATAAGCACTCGATTCAACGACGCTGGATGAATGAAGTTATAGAAATGTTCTGGGCCCATTTCTTTTGTCACACAAGAATACCCGAGACGTTTGCTTTTGCTTCCAAACTCACTCTCAAGAACTGTTGTTGGGATATTGAGTTGAGGAAAATTTTCATCAAGAAAAACTGGAAAGCGTTTTGCCGGCGAAAACGGAGGAGTTCCATCCATCGGGTCCATCAAAAAAAGACCTTTAACATGTGGATTAAGGCTTGCGAGTTTGGCAGCAAATTTCCCCGTTTCGCTGTAAGCAAAAATAACCACCCCACGCGGTGTGCGCAGCTCAAGTTCAGAGAGTCTTTTTGTGAGATCCTGCAGATCACGAGGCTGGTTCGCAGTGAGAGGATTGTAGTCAACTAAACCATGCGAAAGAACGCCCTCTTTGAGGCAAGAAAGCGCTTCAAATGGCGTATAAACTTTTTCCTTCACAGCTGAACTGCGCAAAATGAGAAAACCGATTCCTTGGCAGCTGGCGCTTGCTGTTCCCCTTACAAACAGCAAAACAAGAGCAAAAAATAGCATCCGAAACTTACGCATGCGTTGCCACTCCATGACTCACTCATCCGAGATCAACTTTCCTTGATCTTCAGCTTTAAAAAGTAGCATGAAGAATTGCAGGCCTCGACGAAGAGGGTCAGATTTCAGTCGGTTTGAGTGATCTCATTCATGCGCGGAATTTTGGCCATCGATTGAAGAATTCGACAGACTTCATCATCGCTCACTTCTTCAAAGTGGGAGTAAAATTCTCCAACTGCAGCAAAGTGCACGGGCACATCAAGACATTCAACATGGTCGGCGAATCGCCGCATGACACTTGCCCCCTCGCGCGACGCAACCGGAGCCGCGGCAATAATTTGGGCGGGCTGTTTGCGACGCGCCCACATCAGAGCTGCGCGCATGGTTGCTCCTGTTGCAACGCCGTCATCAACAACAATCACGTGCCGACCTTTTAATGATTCTCGTGGTAATGCTTGCCGCCAGCGAAAATCTCGGTGGCGGATGGTATCAAGACTCTTTTTAAACCACAGACGCAACTGCTCTTGTGGTAATTCCAAGACATCGTCTTCTGGATAAAAATTACCTTCGATATCCGCTGCTCCCAGCGCAAACTCGGGAGCCAATGGCGATGCGACTTTGCGCACGGGTACAAGATTTAAAGGACATCCAAGGGCCCGCGCGAGGAGCGCTCCCATTGGAACTGCACCGCGCGGAATCGCAAGCACAACCAGATCGACATGGATGTAGTTTCTCAAGCGCTCAAGCAAGAGTGTTGCAGCGTGTTGCCTGTCTCTAAAAATCATACTCACCCCTCGCGTTTTCCTTATGTTAACCGGAGGAGATTCGCTCTTCTCAAGGTTCAGTTGAATGGTTCCGACAAAAGAAAAATGGTCAGAGTTGGAAGGGGGCCTGCATGCGTTTCTTCAGCTGGAAGATGAGGCTTGCATTGAACGCAGTTTTGCTAGGCCAAATTGCGACGGGGTGTGGAGGAGTTTCCGAAGACACCTCGCGGCGAGTAGAAGTTGTTGGTGAAACAGAAACCCAAAGTAGCGCGCCCGCCAAAGAGCAACAGCAAGCAAATACAAATTTTTCCAAATCAATTGCGACCACCCCAAATGCAGGTGCATACGTGGCCTATCAGCCAAAAGCTCTTTACGACAGCATGCAAACCAACTGCAGCTGCCACGATTTCAAGAACTCTCTCAATGACATCAAAATGCTGCTTGCAAAGAACAAGCCACGCCTGTCGTTGCAGGATGCGATAAAATGGGGCCGGATGCCGCCAAACAAGCCTGGATTTGCAAAATCGGCAGCGGGCACAGAACTTCTTACCCTGCTTAACAAGCTTTGATCACGGATTTTTTTTTGCTTTCTTAAATTACTCTCAAGGAAAAACATCAAGCGACCGATCTCGGCTTCAGATGTGAGGAGGCACTTGCATGACTTCGACCCACGACAACCAAGACTCTCGGACACTCTCGGCAGATGTAGACGAGAGAGCGGATGAAGCAACTTCGCAAATGAACTCAGAACGGCGCAAGGCGTTGAGCTTCACGATGGTGGGTGGCCTCGCGGCATTGCTCGCCGCATGTGGAAAATACGTTACGAAGTACGACCAGTCTGCGGCGAACAAGCTCAAAAGTGGTGGCCCTGCCGACAAACTTCCGGGCGAAGGCACAACCTCAAGCACCGGCTCAGGAGACGCAACTGGCGACGGCCCTGGTGGCTCTGGCTCTGGCGGTCCCGGCGGTGGGGTCACTGCCGTGGTTCCCGGTACGTGCACACCAGAGAAAAAACCTTCCGTTGACCTGACTCCGGTGGCTTCGGTCAACAAGGACTCGGTGCTGGATGTGGTGCCCGCCTTGTATGGAATCAAGTCCTCCTCCTCTCTTCTCGCCCTGCGTTTCAAGGCAGGGGAAGTTGTGGCGGGTGATATTGTCCACCTGCTCAGAAAAACTTCTGCAACCACAGGTGAATTGCTTGCCACCCGGCGCATTCAACCCGTGGTTGATTTTGACCCAAATGCTTCATCAAAAGCGCAATTAGTTTTCGAGGCACTCAAATTTGGTGGTGCCATGGAGCTGGAAGTTCTTTTGATGCGTGGCGGAATGCCACTGAAGCGCTTCAGCATTGGTGTCGCAGAGGCAGATTACAAGAGAACTTTTAACGGCTCAGATGTTGTCGACATGAGTGCCGCAGTCGCGGGTACGAGCAACCTCAGTGGCATTTTCAGCAGCGGCAACGTTCCGAAAATGACCAACACGAGCAACATTACCTCAGGCGTTGGCTCTGGAATTGGAACACAAAATGGCACGAACCAGGCCTACACTGCAGCACTCAGCTCTTCGACTTGGGACCTCAGTGCCTTGCTCCCAGGCACCCTCAACACGGACGTCTTTATCCGTGACGTCTTCGACCAACCGCTCAACGTTGGCACTGTCAGCGCTTCAAATCTCTTCGCCCAGACAAATACATTTGTTGTCTATGTGAAGAAGTCGATTGGTGGTGCACCAAAGTATGTTCGCTATTTTTACTTTATTGGTTAAGTCAACAGGAGTGTAGATATGACGCAGGTGACAACACGCGAATACAAAATTGAACGCCGCACACTCCTCAAATGGACTGCCGCCGCAATTGCGGTTGGGAAGTTTGTCGATTTCGACGAAGTGCTGGCCGCTGGAGAGTGCAGTGCGCTTTCTGACCTGCCCAAATTAAGCGAAGCAATTGCTGGCAAGCCACAAATCAACACGAACACGAATGTTGATCCGAATTTTCTTTACTGGATTGATGGCCCACTGAACACCTCTTTGAGCGGATATCCCGCATCTGGTGCACTCATCACCCGAGCACGGCTGGCGTGCACAATGCACATTGATCACGGACCAACGCTTGGCAAACCTTTCATTGAAACCGTTGCGCTCGTGAACGATGCAAACGAAGTGATGGCGCAAAATTTCTACAGCCCCGCGGATGGCCTATCCACAGGTAAAGCGCCGTTCACAGTGTTTGAGAATCTCGCGCTTGATCCGACAAAAAATTACAAGGTGATTTACATCAAAAATCTTGGCACAAAAGATGCTATGGGCAACCAACAAATCAACATTTATGTTCACACCATCGACAAATCCAATATTCGCCCAAGCCGCTTCGACTATACCCATCTCCCTGAACTCACGCGAAATACGCACATTCTGCCCATGCTTCACCAGGAACTCAACGGAACGATTGCAGCCGTTGCAGGCGGCGCTCCACCCGCGGTCAATTACAAATTCAATGCAGGGGGTCCCACTGGAACTGGCTACATGACGACTCCTTATGGCACGTGGCAAATGGGGCCGCACACCGCACGCGCAACGATCAAAAGCATTGGCGCGGCCGGTTCGGTACAAGCAGGGGAGTTCGATATTTCCGTCGAGCTTATGCATGGAGATGACGCCGGCTCCGCAGGCGGCCATTATATGCGTTGGTTCATTGTTCTCGACCCGGTGGGCCGCGTGTTGGGAGCCGTACGGCGCAACTTCGGCGATGGCTTTGCGGGCTCAAGCGTGAATGTCACAAGAGGCTTTTGGACCATTACAAACAGTGCAGGTGCGAAAGATAAAATGGTTGTAAAAGATCTTTCCGGCAACGTCATTGTTTCAGCATTAAGCCCGGCGGTTGAGGAACAGTATTCAAAAGCGGCGTCGATTCTCGACTGCCCTTATATCCAGATCCTCACCGACGATAAATATCACGCCATGGCGCGATGCATTATGCGTCTCCGATAAGTTGGCTTTGAAAGAAACGCCGGCCGCTTTCCTACGGCCGGCGTTTTACGTTTCGTTATCGCTACTTCCTGACTTGTTTCCTGCAATCAGTTGCAGACCACAGAATCAAGCGAGGGGCCCTTTGCTCCAGGCGCAGGCGGCGTGAAATCGATGGGTATGGTAAAAGCTCCCAGGCGAACGCGCAGTTGAGCCGCATCCACTTCAATGCTTTCGATATTCCCAACTGATGTGGTGATTCCATAAACGCTGGTCTTAACTCCATCCGATTTCGTGCGGACCAAGTTTGATAAACCGAATCCCTTAGAAAAATTCACATCAAAATCAACATGACCAATCAGTGGGATGTTGTTGATCTTCAATTTGCAGGCAATAGGCTTATTCATCTGCATCGAGAGAAGAATATTTGAAGAGGCTCCTCCCACCATCATCATGTCGGTGCTCTCAATCACTTTGCGGGTGGTTTCGTCTGCCGGTCCTTCCGGGATATATTCTTTAATGCGTGCATATATATTGCGAAGATTTTGCCCCTTTAACAAAATATGGAGATTGTTGCGCCAATCGAAGCCGGGCTCGAGAACAACATTGGCAATGGCATTGAACGCAGCAGATGGAGTGAGGGTGGGGGGTTGTTGAAAGCCTGGGACCTGGAAAAACTGCACAGGAATACCGGTAATGCGTTCGGAGGCAGTGACAATTGTGAGGCGACTGGGTTGTGAGAGATCCAAATAGCGCACTTGGCTCAAATGGCCACCCAGTGCATCGGCAATCTGCAGGCCGCTGATTGCAACAAGTTGCTTATCAACGAATTTGGCTACAACTTTTTCAGATCCAATCAAACGAAGGCCGTTAAAATTTGCAACAGCATCAGCAGCTGCGTTGCGCAAAACCAATGCGTTGTCTTCCTTGGAAAGCTTACTCCAAGGAATTTTGCTGATGAACGAAAGAAGTGAGTTGGCGCCGAATGTTGAGAACAGTTCCTGAACCGTTTTCCTGTCGAAATCAGTGCGTGTGAGTTGAATGTCTGTCAGGCTTTCCATGAGCTCAGCAAAGACATCAACACCGGCCCGCCATTGGTCGACAGGAATTTTATCATCCGCCTGAACATCACAGTTTTTGAGGGCAAAATCGCGGCACCATGTTGAGAAATCAACCGCACCGAGATCAGAGATGGACTGCATTTTTGAATGAGGGGCTTGCTGGGTTCCACAAGAGACAAGTGCACTCAAAACCGGACCGCAAGCAACCAATCCCAATGCAACAAGAGCAGCGCGCACATGAATTTCCTTCATCCGAATCACCTCATTCTTGCGGTGGATCAACACTGAGCGATGATCTAAAAACGATGAAAGCAAGAATTTGGCCATGCCAACTCAGAGAAGTCCCCTGAGAGACACCTTCATAAAAATTCCGCAACAGCGCGAAGATTATCGATGAAATTAACTTGCTGGCCAGTTAAGCACAAAAAGGATGGTGCTGCAAAGTGTTTTTACACTGTCAACAATTTCAACATTGAATTTTAATAGAATCAATTGAGATGCAGCATCATTTTCTGCAGGTTATTTTCGCTTCAGACGTGTCGCCGGGAATCTCGCTTCCGCGCGCATGATTGTAAAAACTTCCTGTTGTATCAGCGGCCATGCCTGCGGGGCAGGGCAAACATGCGGCGGGAATTTCCGGCCTGGACACAGCAACTACAGAAGCTTCAAATGCCATTCCGATTTTTCGTATCGGACAATAGCCTTCGCCCGGATTCAATTTTTTATTTGCGTTTATCTCTTGATGACTGAATGACTGAGTCGCACTTCCACCAGTGAAATGAAGCACTGACGCAACAACTTTTTCGCTTGGATTGCCAACCACGGGAATGGAACCAGCCGGCACTACAAATTCATTGGGAAGATAACGTTCGTTACCAATTTTTGGTGTTAGCTTTAGGAATGCAATATTTGTAACTTTATATAAAAAACGGCCCTGATAAACTTCGTCCGATTCTTTGACTGAAAACTGCACGCTACCAGCCGACGGACCAGGTGCCGTGATAACACCTTCATTCAATGCTGCACCTGAAAGGCTTAATTTGGATACAACACGCACCTTCACTTTCTTTTGCGCACGTTCATCAAGTGCAAATGTAGGCGTCAGGGGCATGCCAGTGTCAATATCCAAAATCTGTACTTCAACACTCTCAGGCAAGCCTTGAGCAGCAGAAATGGAAACACTTGCATTGGGCTTGCGACCGGTGATTGTCAATTCAGCATCAGTGCTCGCACCTTGATGAACAACAATTTCTGGAACAGAAAGGTTGAATGATTGCTTTGCTCCATCCGCAGCAACAGGCTTTTCGACCTGAGTATTTTTGATTTTTTCAGATTGCGTTGATCCTGCATTTGCATCCGACGAATCTGTTGACTTTGTTTGCAAACGCACGCTTGAGGCAGGTAACGAAACAGAAGTTCCGCCTGAACACGATGAAACGACAGCACTCAAAATGACAGCCGCAAACACTATCGTCTGCAAATTGCGCAAATGCGTTTCACGACGAATTTGAGTTCTCATTATTCACCGCCCCACGTAGATACTTTCGTTTTTTTCTAATCACTTCTTTAATTAAAGATTTTTCTTTAATATTTTTAGTTGCAAAGGTCTCTGAAAGTTTTTGCATTGAGAGACCTTCGCATTAGTTAGGGCGCAATAAACCAGCTGGTTTGCATGGTTCCTGGTGGGTTGATGTAGTCGGCGAACACATTGGGTTCAATTTTAATCCGCCGCGCCTGAGTTGTGAGTGTCATCGCACGGCACGCACCTGCAGGAGACAAGTAACTTGAAACCAGCACAGACTCCATCAAGTTCGACGTGAACGCATAATCAAGCCCGGTATTCTCGAATCGGTAAAAGAATTTTGCATTGAAGCTGAAGTGCATCAACGTGCTGTTGATTGACGTCGCTTGCTGCGACGTGCATGGATTCATGTACGCCTGTCCGGAACAATTATTGTTAACAAACAATGGCACGGCGCAACCGATCATGTTGCCTGTCACAAGTCCAAGCTGCTGATTGCTTTCGCTCACAGCATCGCCTCCTGGAAGCGCAAGCGAATTTGCCACCTGGTAAATGGTAAATTTGTCGTCGCTCAGGGAACGCACATACAACCCACTCGCTAATGCATTCGCGGTTTGTGATGGGCCCGTATAGGGAAAGGTCACAAAACTGATCAAGGTTCCAAGCGGATTATCAGCGCTCTTGTAAACCCGCAATCCAGAAGAGACCGCATTACAGGTAAACGCCGTGTTGAGAACTTCACCAGATTCAAGTTGTCCATTGTTGGCAATGCCACCACTGCGTCCATCGTCGACACCCGATTCAAGTTTCTGACCGCCCGCCGTGCAGTTGGCGCCCGGAGGTTCAGCAGAAGTCTTCACAACCGCGGGTGCGCCCGCCGGACCTGCGCTACCCGCAGGGCCTCGATCGCCCGACGGACCTTGCGGACCCTGAGGACCAATTGGACCTTCCGGACCTTGTGGACCTTCGGGACCTTTATCTGGAGTGATCTTTCGCGCGGCGAGTGAAATCGCATCGGGGTCGATACTGGTTGCTGCCTCCCATTTGTCTCGCACGCAGTAACGAAATTGAGCCTCAGAAATGACGTAGACAAGACGCCTGTGTTGGGCTGAATCACAGCGAGGCAGGGCCCGCTCTGTCTCATACACGGAAGCACCACCGGGATGCCACTATGCGAGTCGTTTGCGCAGCGATTCTTTCGGACCTCCCAGGTCCATGCTGCTGAGCACTCCGTTTCACAACTCGTACCTCCAAGCACATGTGTCCTTCTTCCGTGTTGGACACGCACTGCAAAATGTTCGTACCGCGGAGGAAGAAACTTGAGACTTTTTTTTTCAAAATTAATGAAAATTTAAAATTCCCTCGAGAATCAGATTCTTGGATTAAGAAGAAAATTATAAAACGAGATTTTGAGGGAGAAAATTTGAGTCCCGACCGAACGCGGAACTGGGAATGGAGCCCATAGCCGGGCTTGAACCGGCGACCTCTTCCTTACCAAGGAAGTGCTCTACCACTGAGCTATATGGGCCTGACTCCAAGGTGAATCCCACTAACAGGGCCATTCCCAGGAGTCAAGCCAGGCTCAGGGCGAGCTCATTCACCGCAGATTGTGCGCATCTCCAGACCAAGATCACGCAGGAAATCTTCATCAAAGTTCTCACGCACCAAGCGTACTTCATCATCAGTCAAAGCATGGGTGTAATCAACATAGCGACGGATGTTGAGGTCCGTGCGGGTGATGATCCCAGATTGCGAATGACCCTGCTGAGAGGGAAATAATTTGCCCTTAACCTGCGCTTGCTGCGAGGGCATCAACTTTCCCTTTGTCTGCGCCTGGCCTTGTTGAACAGGAACATCTTTGGCCTTCACTTGTGCTTGGCCTTGTTGAACAGGGACATCTTTGGCCTTCACTTGTGCTTGGCCTTGTTGAACAGGAACATCTTTGGCCTTCACTTGTGCTTGGCCTTGTTGAACAGGAACATCTTTGGCCTTCACTTGTGCCTGGCCTTGTTGAACAGGAACATCTTTGGCCTTCACTTGTGCTTGGCCTTGTTGAGCAGGAACATCTTTGGCCTTCACTTGTGCTTGGCCTTGTTGGGTTGGGAGTGGCTGACCCTTCGCCTGCGCTTGGCCTTGCGCCTGACCTTGCGAAATGATTGCTCCTTCGGTGGGAGCAATTAATGAATCAATGTAACCGCTCTCAAGCAGGTAAGCATAAGCCAGGTCCTGCCCAATCAGCATCGTTGTTGAAACGTCAGAACAGAACATATCAGATGCTGGAATTCCCCAATTTGTAAACTGACCATTGTAGGCCATGTGAGCGATGTCAAAAGATGTTGGCAAGAGAGCTTCTGACGACGCGAAAGACTGGCTCGCATTCGTATTTGCAACTGCCAGACAAGCACAAGTCAACGTGAGGGATGCGAATATTTGTCGCAACATAATGCCTCCAATTTTTAAAGATTGCTGACTCGCGGACGCTGCACATCTGATCTGAACGAAATTAACTTTAAACTCAATTGCTGATCCTGAATTCAAGAAACGGATCGCTGCCGACGCAATTCCAACTCGTCAACCTCAAGAGCAGCTGTTAGAACTTCGTGCATATTGTTGACCAAAACAAATTCCATTGAATTGCGAACTTCCTCTGGAACCTCGGAAAGATCTCTTTGATTGCCGGCCGGCATCACTATTCTTTTGAGTCCGATTCGATGCGCAGCAAGCACTTTTTCCTTGATTCCTCCCACTGGAAGCACAAGGCCAGTCAGGCTCATTTCACCGGTCATTGCGGTATCACTGCGAATTGGGCGACCTGTCCACAACGAAGCAAGTGCCGCTGCAATTGTCACTCCCGCAGAAGGCCCATCTTTAGGAACAGCTCCTGCAGGAATATGAATATGCAAACCTGCCTGTTCAAAGTGCGCCGGATCAATCATCAATGCCTTGTGCTGCGACCAAATAAAACTTCGCGCCGCCTGCGCGCTTTCTCGCATCACATCGCCGAGCTGCCCGGTCAGTTGAATATCTCGACCACCAGGGAGCGACACCGCCTCAACATAAAGAACATCACCTCCTGATTCCGTCCAAGCCAAAGCGGCAGCAACACCGGGTGGGATTCCCGTTCGCACTGCGTCGGAGGGAAAAAGAGGAAGACCAAGAAGCGACTCAACATCAGATGAATTCGGTTTTGCGTTGGGGAGCAACCCCTGCTCAATCCCAAGCGCAATCTTCCGTGCGACCCGACCTATCACCCGTTCCAGCTGACGCACACCCGCTTCGCGCGTGAATCGGCGGACCATGAACCGCAGAGTATCATCAGAAAAGTCGCACTGATCATGACTTAACCCAGTCGTCTGCAGTTGTCTTGGCACAAGATATGATTGGGCGATGTGAATCTTTTCGTCATCCGTATAACCAACCAATCGCACCATCTCCATACGATCAAGAAGCGGTGCAGGTATGGATTCTGCAGAGTTTGCCGTGACAATGAAGAAAACTTTTGAGAGATCAAAAGGAAGATCTAGGTAATTGTCATGGAAGGTGTTGTTTTGTGCAGGATCAAGAATTTCCAACAATGCCGCTGACGGATCACCACGAAAATCACGCCCCAACTTATCCACTTCATCAAGCATCAACAGTGGGTTGCGCGCACCCGCACGACGGATGGCCTGAATGATGCGTCCAGGCATTGCACCAATGTATGTTCTTCTATGCCCGCGCAGCTCAGCTTCATCATGAAGTCCGCCCAAACTCATCCGCTCAAACCGCCGACCAAGTGCGCGAGCAATCGATGCACCTAAGGAGGTTTTACCAACTCCAGGTGGACCCACGAAACAAAGAATGGGATCTCGCGCAGTGCGGTTGCGCTTCATTACGACGAGTTGCTCGAGGATACGAATCTTGACCTCATTGAGCCCATAGTGATCTTGATCGAGAATCTCTTTGGCGCGCTGAAGATTGAGGTTGTCGTCTGTTGTCACACTCCAAGGCAACTCAGAAATAAGCTCAAGATGTGCGCGAAGAACCTGATAATCGGGTGCAGCAACATTGAGCTGCTCAAGCCGCTCCAACTCGGTCAGAGCATCCTTGAGCACCTCCGCTGGTGGCTTGGTAGCAACAATCTTTTCTTTCAACTGCTGCAGCTCGACCTGACCCGCATCGTGAGATCCCAGCTCTTGCTGAATCGCTCGCATCTGCTGTCGTAAAAGGTATTCGCGCTGCTCACGCGACATTGCGGTTGCCGCCTGGGTGCTAATCTTTTCACGCAAATTCAAAACCTCGACTTCATATCCAAGATAATCAACCATGTGTTGATAAAGCTCATCTTGTGTTGATGCTTCAAGCAGGCTCTGTTCCTTGTGAACATCAAGACTTAAAAGCGATGCAAGAAGATAAACCTGTCCAAGAGGATCCTGAATTTGTTGAAGCAATCGGACAAGGTTTCCGGTTCCCTTGAGACCACTGAGATCCTGAATGCGTTCTGTCAGTTCAACAATAGACCTTTGTAAAGCATCCACTTCGGGCGAGTTGCTGCGCAAGACCGGAGACTCAATTGCATCCGCTTCAAGATATTTTCCGTTATTTTGAACATTCTCAATTCGCACCCGATACAAGCCTTGAAGATTGATTTCCAGAAGCGAATCGAGTCGCACAAATCGCCTAACCAATGCGAGAGTGCCATATTCAAAAAGGTCGGTGCCGGACGGATCGCTTGACGAAGCATCGCGTTGAGTGACCGCAATGATCCACTTCTCCTCCATTGCCAGCGCAGCCTCTACGGCCGCAACTGAACTGGTTCGACTCACCGAAGTTGGCACTATAAGATGAGGGAACAAAACTGCGTTGCGAACAGGCAGCAAAGGAAGTCTCTTGGGAAAATGGTTCTGATTCATCACTCACCCCCCAACACGGCTTCAGGCCCTCTGATACCCAAAAGCAGACAATAGGACACATTCATTCTGCAGAGAATGTCTTGCAAAAAATCTTACCTAAATGAACTTACAGAAGACTCGCGGTAACAACACGAACGGATTAACCTTGTGTCACTGCGATAAGCTTCTGAACACACGTCACAAACCTTGGAAAACAGCGAAAGGATAAGCTCATGACCATCTACACCGAGATCTCTTTTCGCGATATGGAACCTTCTGCCGCGGTCGAGCAACTGATTCAGCGCAGGGTTAAAAAGCTGGAACATATATTTTCCCAAGTAGCAGCCTGCCGAGTGATTGTCGAAGCTCCGCATAAACACAGACTCCGCGGAAACCTGTTTCACGTCCGCATCGATCTCTCTGCTCCTCAGAGTGAAATTGTTTCTGCGCGCGATGTCGGGGTTAATATCGCTCATGAGCAGGTCAACGTTGCAATCAGGGATGCCTTTGCGGCAATTAAACGGCAATTAGAACGGCACAAAGAAAAAATCCGCTTCGACTATCATCTGGCCGACAGTCTTCCGACAGGTGCAGTCAAAGATATTTTCCATGTCGACGATTATGGTATTCTCGAAACCAAAGATGGGCGAGAAATTTACTTTCATCGCAACAGCGTACTGGATGGAAATTTCGACAAGATTATTGTTGGAGATGTTCTTCGTTTTGCAGAAGAACTTGGTGAAAAAGGACCACAGGCGAGCACTGTTCACGTCACTGGGCGGCATCAACCGATATCAGCATCGCCCAAGCAACAAGAGAGCTCGCTTTAGCGCAGACGTTGAGCGCGCGAAAGGATACCGTGACATGGATAGGGGACTGCGCCTTCTTTCTGAATTTGTCTTTTACAGAACCTATCCACTTGTCACAGAGTCGGGCCGCAAGGAGACACGCCACGAAACTATTGCTCGCGTTGAGGCGATGCATCTCGATCGTTTTCCTCTTTTGTCTCAGCAAATTCACGACGCCTTCCGCTGGGTCTACTCAGGTCACGTTCGACCCAGCATGCGCTCCTTTCAATTCGGAGGCGAACCCATACAGCGCGAGAATGTGCGAATGTTCAATTGCGCGGGGCAGGGTCTCGACTCGGTGCAAAAGTTTTCTGACTTCCTTTACATCTTAATGTGCGGCACCGGACAAGGATTTTCCGTCGAACGGCAATTTATTTCTCAACTTCCAAAAATCTCCCATGGTCATGACGAACAATTTGTTATTGATGACAGCAAAGAATCTTGGGCAGACAGCATTCGCATCCTTTTTCTCAATCCACGCGTTGAATTCAATTATGGGCTGATTCGTGCTCGAGGCACACCGCTGACAACCGGAGGAACCGCAAGTGGACCCGAGCCATTGCGACAAGCACACGAACGCGTTCGCGATATTCTCATTGGCGCCCAAGGGCGTCATCTGACCGACGTCGAATGCGCAGATATTGTTTGCATGCTCGCAGAAGTGGTTGTGGTTGGCGGAGTTCGGCGTGCTGCGCTTATCTGTCTCTTCGACGCAGATAGCCAAGGGATGTTGACTTATAAATTGGGGCGTTGGTGGGAAAAGGCTCCCTGGCGGGCGCGAACCAACATCAGTGCCCGACTGTTACGTTCGGATGCAAATTTCGACGACAAACTCGCAGCAATTCTTGATGCCTGTTATGCCAGCCAAAGCGGAGAGCCTGGATTAAGTTTGATGAACGATCCAAATTGGTTCTACAATCCATGCCACGAGGTTGCGCTCAAGGCCTTCTGCAACCTGACATCAGTGAATGTCGCTGCATGCCGCAACCAACAAGAATTTTTGCTTGCCGTGCGAGCGGCAACTTTCATTGGTGTTCTGCAAAAAAACTACACCTCATTTCATTACATTTCGCGCGAGTGGCAAACCAATTGCGAGCAGGAATCACTTTTGGGTGTGAGTTTCACGGGGCTGGCGCTGGCGTGGGATTTGGTCTGTAAAGAAGACCTGCTCAGACAGGCTGCGATGCTCGCCCTTGATACAGACGAAATGTTCTCAAAGAAGCTCGGTATGCCCAATGCTGCGCGGATTGGAACCATCAAGCCTTCAGGAACTGAGTCAGCAGAGCTTGGCGTGACGTCAGGAATCCATGCTGCCCACGACCGAACATATCTCAGAAGAGTCAGACTTGAACGTGACTCTTCTCTCGGCCGATATCTGTGTTCGATTGCAGCAGTGGGTGAACCAGACAGCGGCTCGTTCCTTGAAAAGGATGTTGGTCAAGAAGGTGGGCTGGTTGTTGCTTTCCCTATCAATCACGACGGAGCTTTACTGCGTAAGAACGAAGGCGCGGTTCAGCTTCTTGAACGTTGTCGATATATGACTCAGAATTGGATTTTGCCCACCCACAGACGCGGACCCAACCCCCACAATGTCAGTGTGACGGTGAGTTATACAAAGCAGGAGCAAGACGCCATTCGTGCTTGGATGGTCAGAAACAAAAATAACTTTAGCGGAGTGAGCCTGCTTCCAGACGACGGCGGTTCTTATCTACAAGCACCGTTTGCGAGCCTGAGCGATACTGAATATCGTTTACGCGTCGATTCTCTTCCAAAAGACATTGACTTTTCGATTATTGGCGAAGGCCTCACACACGGCCGCGACGACAGGTTTATTGATTGGGCATGCGGCGGGGATAGCTGCGAGCCTTCATGATTTACTGTTGATTTGGGCATTTATATCCCGCACCAAATTCAAGTGCCCCTGCCGCAAAAACTGTTTGTTCAAGAAGCCTATCGCCAGCGCGTGAGGGCGAGAGCGGAGTGACTTCAAACAGCTGCGCGGTGATTTTTGTCTGAAAAGATTGCTCCGAGCCATTTTTCTCAAAGCCAGACTCTTTTGGAATTGCAATTCCACCAAAACTTGGACGTTCCGCTTGAGCCGTGACAACCAGTCTGCGATCCAAAAATGATGACGTTAATGAGAAGCTCCCCTTACAACCATCGATCACGCTCTCGTAGAACGTACCAATATTTTGCGGTGCAAAGTCTTGGTTATAGAGTGCACTCCGATATCCAACAAGCCACGCCTCGGGGCCGTCGGGGCCAACTCTAATCGGGGTTCCGCCCGCCAATGCGAGACTCCGATTTTGTTCTGAATTATACGCCTGCATCCAGACATAACTGGCAGGAAATGCAACACCCCAATTTTTCTCAAAATGAGCGAAGCCACTGCCCGTGACATGTTGGAATTTTCCGCTTGCAGAGGGGTCTGGAAGAACGGCATCAAAATCAACTTTTGATCTGACGCTATAAACAAACCAATGAAGCGGAAAAGCACGGAATAGACTGATGATGCCCTCAGGACCCAAACCACTTGCGCTCCAAGGCGCAACGTCATGCCATCGAGCCTTGAGAGACGCACCGTCGGGTAGATTGAGATTCAAACCCTCAGCAGTAAATTCGCCCACTCCCTCCGATGCCCAACGAAAAGATGCAGGTCCACCCGGCGCAGGATCGCGATTGACAGCATCTGACGTATTCAAGAAAAGGCGACTGTTGTTCGGAAATGCTTCGAATGATCTTAATGCACTGCCTGCCGAGCCGCCATCGAGAATAGCGGCATAACCACTCAGGCCTGTCTCTTCTTTTGCTGAACGACGTTCCCCGGGCGGCAGATACGAGCCTACAATGGCGCCCAAAGAGCGATCGGTTCCTGAAGTTGGGGTCATGCGAACGTACCAACCCTCAAACCAAGGACCCGTGGCGGGAAGCTTATGCGGATCCGCAAGTGAATCTGGAGAACTCCCTGACTCGCCAAATCGACGCGACTTACAAGCTGTGGCAAATAGTGATGCAGCAGCGAATAAAAGTGTGATAGAAACGGAGCTTTTCAATGAGAATTGCATGTAAAAAAGATCTCCAACGAAGAAGTCTCCACCACCAGCCGCAACAATCTAACCCACCCGCCGCGATTGATTCTCTTCGACACCCAACTCAGTCACCTCGGGTTCATGATCTTCTGTCTTCACAACCAGACGTGGACGCATCTTCTGCGCAAGTCTGTCTACGGCATCTGCGCGCATCTTGTCGGGCGAAATCTCGGCGCCCATACTGAACATTGAAGATTCAGCCTCTCCGCCTCGACGTGCCCGCTGCCTGACTCGCTGACCTTTAATCATTTGCGTCATATCGTTCATGAGCTCATCAAATTGGTAGCTCTGGTTTCTCATCTCTTGCACGCCGCGCTTGAGCTCGCTGAAAACAAATTGATTCCGACTCGTCGTATCATCAAGTGTGTTCACCGCTGCAAAGACCTTTTTAATGTCCTCGTCTCTTTGCAGCAAGGCAAGACGCATCGACTCAATAGACTCTGCAAAGCGCTCAAATTCTGACTCAAAGGACTTCACTGTCTCAAGCGTTCCGCCAATCAGCGTTTCGCCTTCCGCCACGCTCTTTTTGATTGCGGAGCCAATCAAATTCATTTCGCTTTGAGTCTTTGCCAAACACTCCAATAAACCGCGCGACGCATTGCCAGCGACTTGAGCAAGCCCCTCGAGCTCGCCCGCGACATGCGCAAATCCTTTGCCATGACTCCCTGCACGCGCCGCCTCAATAGAAGCATTGAAGCCAAGCAACTGTGCCTTAAAGATGCTTTCGTTAATCAGTGTCATTTTTTGAGAAACATCTTTGAGCAAAGCATCAACATTCGCGAGCTGCTCGGCAGATGTGCTTGCAATCGCTATTTGCTCAGTGAGTTGGCGAACCGATTTTTCACTTTGATTTGCCTTCTCGTGCAGCGACAAAGCATTATGGACAGAAAGCTCAAGAGATTTTTCGAAGTCATCTGTTTTTGCAAAAAGATCTTTGCCCGACTCACTTGCCAGATCAACCTTTGAATGCTGGCCTTGATCAGCATGCATAGCTTTTTGCAGAACGTTTCCAAGGCCGTCGCCAAGCTCAACAAGACGCTCAGATTCGTCTCTTATCCGGCTCGAATATTCCAAAAATTCCCGATCAAGCCTCTGAGCAAAGCCGTAGCCAAACAGACCAACGAGCGAAAACAAAAACACGAATCCCGCATAAAAAACTCTGCGCTGAGCGATCAAATCATGAAAAACCTCATCTGTTGCAGCGGAGATCACAACAGACCAGCCAAGTTGTTCAGGGAACCGAGCGTCTTTCAGTGGCTGAAAGCCCCAGAGCCTATCAATTCGCGACAACCGATCGGTCTCAACAATAGCACCCGATCGTCCCACCACAACATCCTGTGCCGCGATTTGTCCTTGCTGTGTGGCAACGTTCCAGCGCATAATTTTGTCTGAATTTCTTTTAATCTCACCGCTCTCTGCAAGTAAATCTTGAGAGATTTCTGCGAGCAGCAACCCTTCACGGTTGAGCATCATCACCTGGCTCGTGTTGTAACCAGACAACTTCATCAAATCGAAAACATCTTTCAATTGATTCTCGATGTAGCGGAGGCTCGCGCGGGCTGTAAGAACACCTTGAAGATGTCCATCAGCGGCAAACACTGGCCTCGAAAAACTCATTCCATATTGCGGACTGCCAGTAAACGCTGTTGACAGAGGATCGATCTGCAGATCCTCAACAACTGTTCCTTTGAAGCCTCTTGCTTTGTCCTCAAAAAATTCACCCTTCGCTGACTTCTGAAACCAGAGAGTCTCTGCAAAAGATCGGCCTTCCATAAGTTTTGTCTCGAGCAATCGACCATCAAAAGTCTTGCTGTTTGCCGCAATAAATTTTCCGCTTGAATCGACAAAGACAATTGCATCGTAAACTTTATAAGTTTCAATATATCCATTCAAAACTTGCGTCATTGCTTCGCGATTGGCCGATTGAAAGACGGTGTTCGTCGCAAAATTTTGCACGTTCCAATAGTGGTCAAAATATGCTGAGGCGACATCAAGAGCTGCTCCTGCAGCACGCGAACGATAATCATTTTTCATTGTTGAAAAACGGCTCTGGAATGAATTCTGAATTTGTACAATCGAGAACACTCCGAGAGCGACGAATCCGGCCAACGTGAGCAGCAAAAGCTTACTCCGCAGAGACAATGCACGCCAGAACATGTTTCTGTCCCCCTTTAGCCTGCCCATCGTTCTTTGCGCTCCATAGCTATTTCAACGACGCTACAAAGCGCGCGAAGATCAACAAGCGTAGCAAGTCCCTGTTTGAACTTGCCCAATCCAATCATTCCACCCTCAGCAAATGAGCTTGGCATTCCCTTCGACGATTCAATGTCTTTGCCCTCGAGGCTGCAAATAGCTTCAATTGCATCAACGGCAACTGCAACAACTCCCGCGTCGCTTTCAACTACCAACAAAGCTTTGTGATTCGAACGACGCATATTTTGTTTGTCGTCTTGAAACCAAATTCTAAGGTCCACCACACCAACAATGTCTCCACGCAAATTGATGACTCCTAAAAAATTCTTCTTGGTGTTTGGCACCGCGCGCGGAGTTTGAAATGGCACTATTTCCCGAACTGTCAGCATGGGTGTGCCATAAAGCTCGCCCTGCACATTGAAAAGAACATAGCTTTCTGAATTCTTAATTTCAGTCTTCAGCGAATTCATGCGGCCTCCCGATCACGTCGAGTGCCAAGGAATGCGCCCGCAATTCCAACCAAATCGACAATCAGCACTGGATCGCCATTGCCAATAATAATAGTACCAAGCAGTCCGCGAACCTCCGAGAGATATTTCGCAAGTGGATTCACCACAATCCGCTGTCTGCTCAGCACATGGTCAACCCCAACGGCAATCACATCCCGACTGCAGCGAACCAAAAAAACGTGTCCCTTCTCAAGAGCAACACTCGCCTGCACGCGTCGACGTTGCGAGACGGGTTTCTCGATAAGTTCAGGCAAGGTCACAAACGGAAAAAGTTTGCCTTGATATTCTATCAGCTGCTTGTCGCCTCTTAGAATGTGTGTATTGAAGGTTCCTGGTTCAACGATGTGCGGAACGACATGTGAAGGCAAAGCAAACAAATTCTCCCCACATTTTACAACCTCAACTTCCATAAGCCGTGGTGTCGTAGGAAGGGAGATCTCAAAACGTGTCCCTTTTCCAATTTGCGCCTCAACACACAAAGGCGCAGAGATTCCGGACAAAATGCCTCGCGGGGCTTCAAGTGAAGAGCGAATCTGTTGTCCGCGAGGAGAGGAATCACCTTCACCCTGGCCTCGTCCATCATCTTCGATCACAAGGCTAAACAAACCACTGTTCACTTCGGCGGAAAGTTTGATAACGCCCATCGGCATCTTGCCTGACTTGACTCGTTCATCGGGCGACTCAAAATTATTTTCAACAACTGAACTCAAGATACGAGCCAGAGATTCCCACAGTGGAGAGATTAGAACACGATCAATCTCGCTCCGGCTTCCCTCAACCTCAAACTGAATTGCAAAACCTCTGCTGTTTGCAAGTTCAATGGCATGATTTGAAAGCCTGTCAAAGAGCGACGCAACAGAAACAAGATTCATTCCTACGGAAGCTTCTTGCAGCTCTTTCATTAATTCAAATGAGCTGCGCAAAGCCGAAACAAATTCCTGCGAGTCGCGTTGTCCATCTTTATTGAAGTGTTCAAGCACTCCATGTTGAGTGGAAATACGTCTCACAAGTTCAATCAGGTCGTTCACCCGCCGCTCGCCAATATCGAGACTTGCTCGAGCCGGCATGTCGCTTTCATCAGCGAATAATTTTGGTTGGTTTCCATTGGCCGCGAGCTGCGCAAAAGAAGCAAAGAGATCAGCATCGGAGTGAATCGATTTTGCACCTGCGTGTGACTGCAGAAGATTTGCCTCAAGCAAATCACTCTTGCACTTGCGAATCACCTCACCGAGTTGAATCATGTCTTCGACGTATTGCGGATCCGTTCGCAAACCCACCAGCCAGCGACACAGTGTCGAATGAGTCAACACAAGACATTCAAGAACCGCTTTTTCTTCCTCGGAATCTGTCTTGAGAACAATACGTAGGAGCTCATCGACCGACATAAGCGCTTGTGCGAATTCTTCGAGTCCCACTCCACGACTTGCGCGGCGCAGGCTCTGCGTGGTGCGCGAAATCCATTGCAGTGCCTCACGCAGGTCACTGCCGCTCTCCATCGCGAAGCAAGCCTCATCCCATTGGCCAAGCAGGTCAGCTGCTTCGCTCAAGAAGATGTTGATTACTTCCTGGGGTATGTGCCCCGACAGTCCCACAGTCGCCTCCAATGACATTCGCTCACTCTTGTCTCGGAGTTTTGGATAAAAAACTAAGGTTCCTGGGGTGTCGCAGAACTGACTGGTCTTATTTTCACTCCCAATCAACCGACGAGAGATTTTTAGAAAAGACGAAAACCCTAAAGTTTAATCGACGAATCGCCGATAGCTCTTCATCTTCGTATTTGGAGGCCGTCATGCGCTCTGTTTTCGGCTGCTCGTTGCCTTTGAGCTTTGTTCTGTCACTTGCATCAATCAATATCGTGGCATGTATGCCTGGCCAATATGCAACCGTTCCGTTGCCTGCCGGCGGACGAAGGCTGGCCGCAGAGGGCACCAATCAGGCTCCCTCCAACGGCGCAAAGACTCCGGCTTCGAACAGCCCAGCAAACACTGGAACCAACCCTGCAGCGCCGGGAAGTGCAGCGCCGAAAGGTACCACCTTCGCACCTGGAGTTCCGGATGTTGATGCACTGCGCAAATGTTTGAATCTTTGGGGAACAACTCCATTCACTGAAGTTAAAAGGGAACAAGTGAAGGAAATGGACGTCGCCGTTGGGGTGGGTGGAGGAATTATCGGCGGAATCACTGGAGTTGGCGGTTTGAGCGGACTTGGAAATTTGTTCAACATTGGCAATACAAAGGATTTAGAGGTCACCCCGCAGCCACGCCTCGTTGTCCTTCCTCTCAGTGTCAACCTTGGCGCAAGCACCACCTTTGAACTCATGAATCCCAATGGCTGGTACTGCATCAAAGCCGCAGTTGGAGCCAAGAGCACAATCAACATCAAATTGCATTGCAATGCTAAAATCGCGCAATCGGATCTTGGAATTAGCCTCGAGACAAAACCTACAACTCCATCATCACCCTCGCTCCCGACAGGAAGTGTACCAACCGCGCCAGGAGCCATTCCAGAATTGCCCGTTCGGGTGGGAATCAACGACGGCTCGACCTCGGGTTCCCAACTCGGCATTCTGGTCGATTCGAGCGTGAACCTCACACGTGTCAACAGCAGTGGTGGGGCGTGCTCACCATAAATTCCTGGCGCAACGAACAAACATTCGCTTGACCTTGTTTGACTTGAATGAAAACGTGGGTGCACTATCTGCTTGGAGGATGCGCCTATGTCATTTCTAAAAACAGTTATCAAAGCATCGCTGATTTTTACTTTCTGTGGATTTTCTGCGCGGGGACACGCAGCTGAGCTCAAAGTGGGCGACCCTGCACCTAGCGTCAGTCTTGTTGCTCACGACGGCAGCTCATTTTCTCTTGAGAGCAGAAAAGGAAAAGGCTGGACGATTCTCTACTTTTACCCAAAAGCAGGAACGCCTGGGTGTACAAAACAAGCCTGTGCTTTTCGCGACGCAGCCGACGAAATTCGCAAACAAAACACAGAAATTTTTGGCGTAAGCACGGATACCGTCGACAAGCTTTCTGCGTTTCACAAAGAGCACAACCTCAGCTTCAAACTTCTCGCTGATCCCGACGCAAAAACCACGGACGCATTCGGGGTTAAGATTCCCGTGGTGAAAATAGCCAAGCGCTGGACTTTTGTGATCGACCCAGAACTGAAGGTTCGACATATCAACGATAAGGTTGATCCGCTTCTTGATGCTAAGCAAATGATTGAAGTTGTAAAAAAATTGAGTGGAAAGTCTGAGTCAACAAAAAAGTAACTTACGCCAACGTGCTGTTACTTTTTCCATCGGTCGTGCATCCAAAAGTATTCTTGTGGATTTGCGGTGATAAGAATTTCTACCAAGCCGTTCATCCGTTTTGTGTTTTCGAGAAGATACTGATCGTGACTCCATTGTGAATCTTGCTCAACAACAAATTCCTCGTGCACGGTGACCTCGTGTTGATTCTCCCCAACACGCTTGATGGTCATTGGGATGATTGGCGCAGGACGCTGCTTCCAAAGGTAAAAGAGTCCTGCGTTTGTCCATGCCATTTCGCCAAAAAAAGGTGCTAACAAACCTTTCGAGCGTCGCTGATCAACAACGAATCCAACACACTGCTTCAGCTCCAAACCTTCAAAAATTCTTTTTGTGCGCGACAACGAACTTGCACCATCATTCGCAATCTCAAGAAGGCCGTGCGCGGCTCTTTGTGCCTTGACCCAACGCGCCAGAGCGCCTTTTCCAACAGGCTTGACCGGTGTGTGCACAGGCACTGCAAATTGCTTTAAGATGGCGTCGGCCATAAGCTCAAAATTGCCCATGTGAATGACCATCAAATAAACACCACGCCCCTGAGCCAAAGCGTTTTGAAAAATCTCACCGTTACGAAAAACAACTTTTTGTTGGGGATAGACCCGCCGTGACGAGAAGAATTCAAGTGTGGTTAAGATAAAATTAGCCAATGCAGCTCGGCCGACCTGTGCCCGCACAACGGGGCTGGAATCACGACCATAAGCGCGCTCGAGGTTTCTCAGGACGAGTTTGCGACGCAGATGCAATAGATCGAAAGCAACAAATGCAAGCGACCAAGCCACGAGCGAACGTCCCCGTGCTCCCAAGGCACTCAAAAGGAATCCAAGAATTTCCAACAAGATGACAACCATCGCAAAGCACCCCGGTGCGAATTCCTGAGCGGCAGTTTACCCTGCAAAAAATGCAGAGTCATTAAAACGGGCTCGCATGCGCATGAGTCAATGTCAAGTTATCTTGGAAATTCCCGAAAAAAGACCAGAGAAGCTCTTTTGTTATTTGCGGGAGTTGGACATGAAAAACAACAGAAAAATTCTCCTCGCGATCCTTTTCAGCATCGCCACACTCGCCGCGAATGAATCCGCCCGAGCTGCTGATGGTGGGGACATTCATGTGCCAGCGGTTGGTGCGCACGCAGATGTTGGGTATTTCACATACAAAAGCAAATTAGCTGCAAGCAACGACACTGGATTGCGTTATGGTTACGGCTTTCAGATTTACGGCGGAGACTCCCGGACACTTGGTGCAGGTATGCGCTCGAGTTTACAGACCGCAACCTTCGCTTTGAATCAAAACAAGATCACCGAAAAAGAACAAACATTTGTTTTCAATTATCGGCTCGGATTTGTTTATGTGGGCGCCGCATTTGGCACTGAACAGCTTACATTTAGCGAGGCTGGAACCGACGCCATGGATGCCTACGCCAACACGATTGGAGGAAACCTCGGCGCGATGCTTCCGTTTGGTCGCGGTAACAGTGTTCAAACGGATATACTTGTATTGAAGCCAACCAGCGTCAAAGACACCCAGCAGCGGGCGGTGAGTCTCGGACTCAAAATTGAAGCAGACACAAACCTGAGTTTCGCTCTTTCACGTAAGTACGTTGATTTGATTTTGGGCTTCAAGTACATCAGACACACAGCGAGCGTTGGCGGCGCAGGTGGTGCGGAAGCAATGACAATTCCCACTGTCGGCCTAAGAGTGGGAGCCAACCTCTAAAAAAGGGCATCAATTCACATGACTGACATTCATTCTGTGCATCAATTCACTGTCAAAAACATCAAGGGCGAGATGGTTTCTCTCGCGCAATTTCATGGCAAAGTTCTGCTCTTTGTGAACCTTGCAAGCAAATGCGGATTCACTCCGCAATACAAAGGGCTACAAGCGCTCTATGAAAAACTGAGCAACAAAGGCTTCGAAATTCTTGGTTTTCCATGCAATCAATTTGGCGGTCAGGAACCTGGCAGTGAATCTGAAATTCAATCATTCTGCTCGGCCAATTACGGTGTCACATTTCCACTTTTTGCCAAAATAGATGTTAATGGTGGGAAGGCTGATCCGGTCTATGAATTCCTGAAGAAAGAGGAACCTGGAATTTTAGGCACTGAACTTATCAAGTGGAATTTCACAAAATTTCTTGTTGACAAACAAGGACACGTACTTCGCCGTTTTGGCCCAAATGTCACTCCTGAAAGTCTTGAGGCAGATGTTTTAGCGGCTCTGGGTTGAGCTCGTTGAACTTGGCTTAAAGGGTGTTTGATGGTCGGGAATACGCGACTCGAACACCCTTTTTACCGTCCGCTCACGCCCGCCCGACCAGAGCTTTTGCCTGCCTGGGCATCAACAAGATCTTTCAAAATATTGAGCGCCTCTGCCAATTGCACATCAGATTTGCGGACAACAATATTTTCATCACGCACCTCTTTCAGCTCCGCTTCTTCTTGCTCTTTATCTTTCAAACGCTCGGCCTTTGCCTTGGCGTCTTCCAACAAAGATACACTTGCTTTATCTTTTTCTTTGCGCGCCTTTTCAATTTTCTCTCGCAATTCGACAAACTCTTTGGACTTACCCAAGCGCGCTTTGCTGGCTTGTTCAAGGGCGGGAATAAGAGATTCGACCTTTCCCATTACCCGGAACCCCGGTGCTGGTTGAATAACATCATTCTTCAATACGTAATCGTTTTCTTTCTCACCAACATCGCTTGCCTCAAGCAAACTTGGGATAACGATATCCGACTGCACACCAATCTCTTGATTGCTGCGTCCACTCGGACGGTAGAATTTTTGTTGGGTGATCTTCAACGCCCCGTTGGACGCTCGTCCCTCTGTTCCAGGCAATTCTTGGACAACCTGAACAGTTGCCTTTCCATAGCTGTGGCTATCGCCAACAACAACTGCACGGCGGTAATCCTGCAATGCCCCAGAAACAATTTCCGAAGCCGATGCACTGTGTTTGTTGATTAATACAACCAAAGGCCCCGCATATTGTTGACTTGGATCAGCATCCATCAGTGGCCGGCGCACACGACGGCGATCCACCGTTTGCACAATCGGGCCTTCTTCAATGAACAAGCCTCCCAGCTGAATGCTTTCACCTAAATCTCCGCCACCATTGTTGCGCAGATCAAGGATAACACCCTCAACTTTGGCGGCATTCAATTTCTTTAACTCTCTCAGTACATGAAGCGCCGCACCACCACATTCGCGGGTGAATCGCGATCGACAGGCAAAGTCAGTGTAAAAAGCGGGGAGTCGAATCACTCCTAATTTTTTTCCGCCCACCTCAACAGATTCACCTTTGGCTTCGCTTGAAGAAATCTTCACAGCATCGCGAACAATCGGAATTGACAACCGTTCCGTTGCTCCTTGTTCATTTTTACGAAGAACCTGGAGAACAACGCGGGTGCCTTTCTTACCGCGAATCAGACGCACAGCCTTGCTCAGTTCCATGTCAATCAAATCGACAGTGCCCTGACCATCTCCCGGATCCACGGCAACAATTTTGTCGCCAACTTTCAATCGGCCGTCGCGCTGAGCTGCGCCACCCGCGATAAGAGCTTGCACGGTAATATAACCATCAACCTCCTGGAGAGTGGCACCAATTCCCTCTAATTGATTTCCTAAACGAATATTGAAGTCTTCTTGATCGGTCGGGAGCAAGTGCGAGGAATGCGGATCAAGCGACAGCGCGAATGCATTTAAAAACAAGTTCGAAACTTCATCTGAATTCATTTCTTCATAGTTTTTGCGAATCTGATCATAACGTCTTTTTAAACGTTCGCGCGCCTTTTGCTCTCCATCAGGTTCCTTCATTGTCAGAACCTGGAATTTAATTCGTTTGCGCCACCGCTCGTTGAGCTGATTCAAATCCGTCGACCAATCTTGTTTCCCAATCGACATGTCTTCGGCCACGTTGAACACCATTGGCTTTGCCAAAATTGAGTCGGCAAGCGCGGAACGCTCTTTAACCCGCGCAAGAAAAACCTTCTGTATTTCATCGATGAATGAGCAATCTGCTTTGGCAATCAGTTCGTCTATTTTCTCTTCAATTTTGGAAAACTGTGTGAGATCGGATTTGAGAAAATAAAATTTACCCGGGTCAAGCGTTTCAAAAAATTTGCCAAAGGTTCGTCGCGAAAGCTCTTTGTCAAAAGCTCTATAAACATAATGGTTCTGCAAAAACAGATCAGTTCGATTGCGCACTTCACGGCAGCTCAGAATCGGCGTACTTCCCAGATTGGCTCGCCCCGTCGCACGGCTCGGCTCCAATACAGCCGCCACCGAAACTCCACAGGCAATTGCACCCAAAATCCAGCGCATCCACTGCTTGCTCTTCACTGGCTTCATCCCCGTGCGCTCCTCTTCATTCTGAACTGCATAAGGTAAATACACACTGAGGCTTTGCGTGCTTGGGGTCAATTGGGAATTCTGGCCGCCTGCCTGACAAAGTTGGCACATGCGCGTTTGTGCCTTATACCCTCTGCAACAATCGCCAACGGAGAGACCCGCACCGCCATGACCACCGCGGCCCTGCCAGCAAAATCTGAGGACCATGCAAAAATTCACGAGGCATTCGATGCCTATTTGGCTCGCCTTGGATTGCGGCAAACGAAACAACGACGGATCATTGTCGAGGCGGTGATGCTGATTGGCCCTCATGTGGATGCGGAGGCTATCACTCAACGCGCACGCCAGCTCGATCCAAGCGTTGGCATTGCAACTGTGTATCGCACACTTCAATTGATGACTGCGGCCGGCCTTTTGCTCGAGCATTCATTCAACAAAGAGCGCAGCACCTTTGAGTTTATCAGCCCCAGTCGGGAGCATCACGACCACCTCATCTGCAACCAATGTGGCCACATTGTTGAGTTTTGCAATGAATCGCTGGAAGACCTGCAAGAGCAAATCGCTCGTTCGCTGGGGTTTCAATTAAAGACCCACCGTATGGAGCTGTTCGCCGATTGTGTTAACCCGGAAACCTGCAGCCACCGCGCTGCCCAAAAAAGACCTTGAGATCCGATGGAGACCGCCATGAGCCAGAACAAACACCCCATCACCCCCAAGACCAAACTTCTCTGGTCACTCTCGATGTCGAGTTTCGAGCGCCAGAAAAGGTCTGCTCTTGCAGCGCAATTGTGTGAATTGAAAATTGATGCGCTCAGGTTCAACGTGACCCCAGCGCTTTTGCCGCAACTCCAAGCCTTGCGTGAAGATATCGCGGCTCACCTGCGCAGCGTTTTGCATCGGCCAACCCCTGCCGGATTGCTGCCTTTTGTTTGCAGCTTGGTAGGTCGTCGTGCGCGCCTGCGCGTGCCTGGCGGAAGTGTTGAGCTGAACGCGGGCGAGCCTGTTCAAGTGATTCTGCGCACCGACTTTGATGCTTGCGTTTATCCAGACAAACAACCGCACCCAAGCGGAATCGAAATCGTTCTCAGTGGCGCAGACATGAGTAAGAATCTCAAGGTTGGAAGCCAACTGACCGTCTCGTACGGACAAACCATTCTTGAAGTGACTCAACTCGAAACCATCGCCGACACCATTCGTCTGAAAGTTGTTGCCTCACAACCCACTCAGCTTCTTTCCGGAATGGATATTCAAAGTCCACATCTTTCACGCAGCCTTCTGCCACTTTTGCCCGAAGACGACGAAGTGCTTTCGCACCGCTTCATGCAAGTGGCCGACTATGTGATCATTCACGGCATTCACAGCAAAGAAGATCTCCTGAAACTCAAGGCACGCGTTCTGCCGGAAAAAGCGGGTCAAGGGTCACTCCGCCACCCAAGTATTCCAGTTGGACCGGCGGTGCGGGATAGCAAAGCAACTCTTCCTCCGCGCTGGATTTGGAAAGTAGATTCTCAAGAGAGCCTTGAACTTCTCAATCAAGTCATCGACTGCGTTGATGGCGTATTGCTCAGCCGTTCGGAATTGGGTTTGTCTGTGCCAGCCAACAGTTTACCAATCATTCAAAAAGAATTGATTGCTCACTGCAATCAATCGGCGAAAATTGTGATTGTCGCCTCGGAACTCATGTATTCGATGCGCATGAATCCAAACCCAACTCGCGCAGAAGTCAGTGACATGGCCAACGCGGCTGCCGATGGTGCAGATGCGCTTGTGCTCGCCGAAGAAGTGACCGAAGGGCCTTTTGGAGCTCTGGTCGCCGAAATGTCGCGTGATACCTTGGTGAATGCTGCACCGTTCCTTGAAGCCAACTGGAACAGAGTCGAGTTCAAAGTCAAAACCGACGAAGACGCTATCGCATATGGCGCACTGAAAGTTGCGCGTGACATTGGTGCGCGCGCAATTGTGTGCCTCACCGAAGGTGGTTATACGGCATATCGCTTGGCCTCTCTGCGCACACCTGTTGACATCATTGCAATCTCTTACAACGAAAATATCATGCGTCAGTTGAACCTTGTGAGTGCAGTGCAGGGCATGACCATTGAAAGCTCATTGCCTTTTGATCAAATTCTCGCCGAAACAAAATTGAAGCTTCTGCAGTCGTTCGGCTTCAACAAGGGTGATAAAATTGTCTTTGTTTCGCTGACGGCATCGAGCGTTTCGGCACGAAATTCGAATATTTTCACGGTTCAGGAAATCGACTAAAAAGGGTGGCGCGCGACTCTCACACGCGGGGAGTCGGGCCCATGCGTCCCTGCCTACGTCGCTCTTCAATGCGTGTGAGTTTACTTTCCACCGCCGCTTCAAGAGCAATTCCACGCGCATTGCAATAATTCATCAATGCAATAAAAACATCTGCCGCTTCATCGGCAAGGTGTTGAGGATCGTGAGGACGCTCGGGATCGCGCCAGAGTTTTTTTTCGAGATTTGCAAGTTCTCCGCATTCGCCGGCTAATTCAAGTGCAAAAAAAGATGCGCTCCGCTGCCCGAAAGCGCGGAGCTGATAATCGAGAAATGCAGCTTGTGTTTGAGAAAGACCCTGCACCAGCGGAGGAGTCAGGGTTTCAATCTCGCCCAACTGACTCACAGGAATCCCTTGGTGATGTTCATCAACTCGATGTTTGCAGCCACTGACTTTTTGAATGCTTCGCTCTCTGCCGGGCTGAGTTCAAATTGATAAATTTTTTCAGCGCCCTTGTTGGTGAGCTTCACAGGAACGCCAACAAAGCAGTCGGAAACTCCAAACTCGCCTTTGAGTTCAACCGAGCAAGGCAACACGCGACCTTGGTTGCGGACAATCGCTTCAACCATCAGAGCTGTGCCAGAACCTGGTGCCAACCATGCCGAAGTGCCGATGAGAGCAGTGAGTTCAGCGCCACCTTTTTTGGTGCGATCAACCACGTCATTGAGCTGTTCTGCAGAGAGCATTTTGCTCAGAGGAACTCCGCCCACACAGGCTGTTGAAACAACTGGAACCATGTCTTTGTCGGTGTGAGCGCCCAAGACGATGGCATGAACATCCTCAACCGAAGCACCGGTTGCCAATGCGATGTTGGTGCGGAAACGTGCTGAGTCGAGCGTACCAGCGGAGCCAATGACGCGCTCACGTGGGAAGCCAGTGACTTGCTTGGCGACATAAACCATTGCGTCAAGCGGGTTAGACACCACAATCAAAATTGAATTTGGCGCATATTTTTTTACGTTTTGGCAAATTTCTTTGACGATACCGGCATTGATATTCACCAACTCTTCGCGGCTTTGACCAGGCTTGCGAGGAACGCCTGCGGTCATCACAACAATATCTGCATCTTGCATCAACGCTGCGTCGCTGCCGCCAGTGAAGGCGTTGTTAAAACCTTCAAATGGGCCACATTGGGTGAGGTCAAGACCACGACCCTTGGCAACATCACCTTTGAGGTCGATGAGCACCAACTCGCCAAGTTCTTTCACTGCAGCCCAATGAGCAACAGCTGCGCCAACGTTTCCACCTGCACCCACAATCGCAATTTTCGGACGCTTGACCATATTCATAGCTCCCATCTGAGAAAAATTAGGGTTTCTCGGCAACAAATAAACGTGTGGCGCCTGACAACCACATCTGCTGCGTTACATTTATAAATCCAGTTTCACGCAACGTCTGGGCAAAGGCTTCAGCACTGGGCATGGATCCCACCGATGCGGGCAAATATTGGTAGGCATCGCGATCAGAGATGATGCCACCCACCTTAGGCAACACACTTTTGAAGTAAAAATCAAAGACCTTTGCAAAAACCGTACTGTGGGGTTGGAAAAACTCCAAAATCAGGACGCGGCCCCCGGGTTTCAAAACTCGGAACATTTCTCTCAGCGCCTGTTCGCGGTTGTCGACATTGCGCAGGCCAAATGCAATTGAAACCGCATGGGCAGATTCTGATTCCGCAGGCAGCGCTTCTGCCGACGCCTGAGTAAACGCACAGCGCAAATTACGCTTGCGGATCCATTTTCCAATATCTGGCCGACTTTCGCCTTTGCGCAGCATTTCAAATGAAATGTCAAAGCCGCGCAGTTGCGCGTAATCGGGTCGCTGCCGCGCCACAGCCAACATGACATCACCTGTTCCGCAGGCTATATCGTATAGGATGCCTTGTCTGTCGGGTTGAGCTGGAAGTTTTGCAACCAAAGCCTTGCGCCAGCGGACATCTTGCCGAGCGCTCAGAAGACGATTCAAAAGATCATATCGATGGGCAATTTTGTCGAACATCATTTGCACGCGTTGCGATTTTTCGCTCAGTCGCATGATTTCGTTGGGCCTCAGAGCCACAGGCAGATCCCTTTCCGTGAGATGCACTCCACACACATTGCGGAACTGCTGATTTGTTTACGTCCCACAAACGGTTTGTGCAACTAGACCAGGGCAAGAAGACGGGCGAGCGCGCGAGCGTCCAAACAGCGCACAGGAGCACCTTCGGCCGGCAGAGCTGAAAGCCCGCCAGGCCAAGCGAACGCACGACCCGCCTGAACCGTCACGCCGTGGTGTGAGTGCGCCACGAATGTCCGATTCCAAGCTGACAATAAATCGCGAAACACGCGCCCTGTTTCACCTGAAGGAACAACGCCCCAACCCACTTCTGCACTGATGATGAGTACCGGGCACCTCAACGCTTTGAGAGAGTCCATCAATTGGGTGAATTCCATCTCAAGGTGAGTTTTTAATTGCGGGAGCGAGTACAGAGAAATACTTTTGTGAATGTGTGCTGCCAACCAAAGATTCAAACTGTCGAACACAAACAATGGGCAATTTTTTGCACGCCCATCAGCGTCAGATCCAGGAGCAGGCGGCCACGCCCAAGGCCCATCCATGGTCTGCCAAGAGGGTTTGCGGCGGGCACGAAGATGAGCGAGCCGCTGCTGCCAATCGGCGTCCTGTGCAACCTCGCTGGCCGTGCCCCACCACACGACATTTTCTACATCCCGGCAAATCTCATGAGCGAGATCGGTTTTGCCGCTGTGAACACCGCCCAAAAAAGTCATCCATTGTGACATAACTATGGCCTCTTTCGTTCACTGAATTTCATCAGCACTTCGACCAGAGCAGCAATCTTTTCCGATGAAACAATATCAAGTGTGTCTTGCGGCGTATGCCACTCCTGCAAATTCGTCCAATCAATAATATGCACAAACGGAATTCCCATGCGCATAAAGGGAACATGATCATCTTCAACCGACAAAGGTACCTTGCGCAATTGCACAGCACCACGCAGTGCAATCAACTGCTCTGAGATCAACGGCTCACTGCCTTCGGTGATAAACAAATTTTGCTTTTTATGACCTATCATATCCAAGTTGATTACAATTTTAATGGGCTTTTTTTGCCACAGCACCGATTGTCCACCGCGGGGAAGACGATTCACAAATTCTCGCGAACCATAAATATTATCGCGCACTCCAAAGAATTTTTCGCCATCGCTCCATTCAGGCAGGAACGCCTCTTCTCCATCAAAAAAAGCAAAAACCACATCGCAGTCGAACCACGTCCCACCAGATTTTTCTTTCGGTGAAAGTGCATTCGCCGGATGTGTCCAAAGGCGCGCGAGTTCCAGCATCAATGCAGTT
This sequence comes from bacterium, assembly GCA_009918675.1. Lineage (GTDB taxonomy): Bacteria > Bdellovibrionota_B > Oligoflexia > Silvanigrellales > Silvanigrellaceae > RFOM01. The sequence continues at coordinate 10,917 of RGDM01000025.1, read as the reverse complement.
GAAGAACCACCATCATTTGCACCAACAAAACGCACGTCGGGTGCGAAATACTTGCTATCAAAATGACCAACGATCATCATCGCGCAATCATCGAGTCCGGTGCGCCATGCCACCACATTTCGCCCTGTGCGACTCACCAACGTTTTTTCTTTTCCGCTCAGTTGTGGTGTCTTTACGGTGAACCGCTGTTCCTCAACTTTCCATCCCCAACCGCGCAGCATTTGACCGAGCCAACGTGCGAGTTGGCGTTGCTGTTCGCTGCCCATGGGGTGGGGGGATTGGGTAATCACTCGCAATGCTTTATCGATATTTGCCGAACTTGGCGACGATGGCCGCCGTGCGAAGGAAGAAACCGGAGGCCAACCCACCGCACTTGCGTCAAGAGGACCAGCAGCCGCGATTGAGCGCAACCCAGGAAGGTGTTCGAATACCAAACACCCCGCACTTGCAAGCAGCGCACACAGCGATCCAAGCAAAAATCGCGCTGAATGCTTCTTGGCAGAGCTAAGGAATGTGGGTATCACACGGCCACCTTGATTGAAGGGAGACACGACAGATGCGGATCCTATTGTGTAACGACGACGGCTACCAGGCAATGGGTATCCAAACCTTGGCAGCGACACTGCGCTCGGCAGGTCACGACATCACTATTGTTGCTCCCAACGAAGAACGTAGCGGTCAGTCGCACGCCATGACATTTTTCCGGCCCGTCCTTGTCCGCAAAATTGATCCGGCCACTTATGCAGTTTACGGTACGCCTGCCGATTGCGCGTTTTTGGCGCTCCACGATATTTTCAAAAACAGCAGTTTTGACCTGGTCATCTCAGGTATCAATCACGGCCTAAATGTGGGCTGGGATGTCAACTACAGTGGCACGGTGGGAGCAGCCACCGAAGCAGCCTCGCTTGGCTATAAAGCGATTGCTGTTTCGGTTGACTTGGAAGGCTGCACGACCCTTGAATTGATGAAAAAAGCATTTCAAAACGCTGCGCAACTCGTCCTGTATTTCGTCGAGCAAAGCAATAAAATCAGCTGGCCCAAACTTGAAGTCTTGAACCTGAATCATCCAGGTTTGCAGACTAAAGGATTACGCACTGCTGCCTGCGGATCGATCAGTGTTTACGTGCCAACCGCGCACAAAATGACCACCGATGAACTTTCAGGGCAAGGCACGGCGGTTTACATGATCGGCGGCCAAGCACGCCGCGGCAGCGACAAAGTCGATCAAGATGTCAATTTGATTCAGGCCGGATATGCCACAGCAAGTTTCCTGGAAGTGCGTCAGGCGAGCACAACAAACACCGCAACCCTCAACTCACTGGTTGAAAATTATCGCGCATGAGCAGCGAAACTTGGCCGCAACAGCTCCGCCGTGGGCTTATCAATCTCGAACAGCTTAATGAACGCGGCTGGCTGGATGCGGGTGCACATTCCAAAGAACTTGCTCTTGCGCAAAACGCACTCGATATCCGCGTCCCTGCTGAATTTCATGCGGGTCTTGCGGAAGGCGACGTCTCGCTTGCGCGGCAGGTGATTCCTGCTCCGGCCGAGGCCTTTATTGCTGAACAAGAGCTTGCCGACCCCATAGGTGACGAACGTTTTTCACCGCACCCTGGGCTCACCCACCGCTACCCAGATCGGGTGCTTGTGAAAGTCACCTATCAATGCGCAGTTTACTGCAGGTTCTGCTTCCGCAGGCATAAAGTGTCGCATGCCGAGGAAAATTTATCGTTTGAAGCGCTCGCTCCGGCGTACCGTTACATCAGCGAAAATCCGCAAATCAAAGAGGTGATTTTCACCGGCGGAGATCCGCTTGTGCTCACCGACAGCAAGCTGGAACCGCATCTCACACAGGTGGAAAAAATTCCTCACATCGAAACCATTCGCTTTCACACGCGGGTGCCAACCGTGCTGCCCGAACGGATCACCGAACAGCTGTGCGAACGTCTGGGTGGGTCCAACAAAACCGTTTGGATTGTTGTGCATGCCAACAGCGCCAGCGAATTCACCGAAAAAAGCCTTACGGCATTGAAAAAACTGCGGCGAGCCGGAATCGCACTCGCCTCGCAGTCGGTGCTTCTCAAGGGGGTCAACGACTCAAAAGAAGGTTTGGTCGCGCTTCTTAGGGCTCTCTACCGCGCAGGCGTGCAGCCCTACTACCTCCACTACCCCGACCTCGCCAAAGGGACCTCGCATTTTCGTATCCCTCTGGAAGCGGCCATGGCCCTTGTGGACGCCTTGCAGGGCCAATTGCCAGGCTTGGCAATTCCCAAATTAACCGTGGATATTCCCGGTGGTCACGGCAAGATCACCGCCACCGCAAACACCTGCCAAAAGCTCTCAGAAAGCTGCTGGGCCTTCAGGAGCCCACTCACCGGGGACTGGGTCAAAGTTCAATACCCCTAATTGAATCTCTTTTTCCCTCAAGTTTGCCGACGGCGCTCCGAAACCCACCAAGCGAGGTTACGAATCTTGCTGGTGAGGAGGCCAGAGGATATGAACACAAAACGTCTCTCTCAAAAACAATCGAATGCAGCAGGCTTTACGCTTGTCGAATTGATGGTGGTTGTCGCGATCATTGGAATTCTTGCTGCCGTTGCCGGGCCCCGGGTGCAAGCGTTTCGAGCCCGCGGCACGCAGGCCGAAGCCAAAACCAACCTCAACAGCATCTATATTGCGATGGTGGCTTACCAGGACGCCAACGACAAATTTCCCACAATAGCAGCAAGCACTGCTTGCGCTGAGGGTGCAGATTGTGGCGGCATTGCTTTTCGTCCCTCGGTGGGTTCGAAATATAGTTACGGAATCATCTCTGCAGAAGGTGATGGCTGGGCTGCAGGCGCTGGAAGCAAAACCAAGCTCTTGAATGCAACAATAGACGTATGGCGCATCAACACCAACAAAACGTTGTGTTCGATAAAAGACGCCTTGGTTAGAGACCAAACAACTCGAAAAGGTGCCTGCGCGACAGGTGACGTGAAAGACGATGGTAAAGTTGCCGCCTTGGTGGCTGAGGACAAACCCACCGAATAAGAAGCCTTTCAACGGCGCTTGCCCACCGCACCGGACTGTGCTACACGGCACAGCTCCGGTGCTGGTGTTTTGGGCTTTTGACGCCTGGAAATCAGTTGTTTTCCTAGGAATGATGTAAGTTTTATTTTTCTGCAGAATGTATTTAGGAGGTTCCTGTGCACGGTTCACGCCATAGAAGAAAGCATCCCAAGGGTCGTCGTAAAGTCGGTCGGAAGAAGCGTCGTCTTCTCCGCCGTCGTCGTGCAGCGAGAACCGGTGGCAAGTAAGTCTTGAGCCGGTGCGGCGTCCTTCGGGCGTACCGCTGCCGGAAAATGACTTTCAAGAAAAGAGTTCGGGAGACGTCCCGGGCTCTTTTTTTTGCCCTGTCTCTGGGCAGCTCAGTCGACTGCTTCAAACGACCGCATTGCGGGGTAGTTATCCACAAGTTATCCACATGGCCAGGTGTCCAAGAAACTCTTGGAAAACCTGCGACAAGATGAAGCTCTGGTGGACGTTATGCACAAAAAAAAATCTGAAGCCGGAAGGGCTCCAGATTTTGCTCTTTAGCACACCAGATCCTGCTCGAAAAACAAGCCAACTGCCGCCGATCGACGGCCCGTTTGCTCGCCCAACAAGCGGGCGCTGAAAATTAACGCTTCGAGAATTGGAAGCGGGCGCGTGCCGAACGCAAACCGTACTTCTTGCGTTCCTTGATGCGTGGGTCGCGGGTCACGAAACCAGCAGCCTTGAGCGCAGGACGAAGTTCGGGGTTGTACTCCATAAGAGCGCGGGTCAGGCCGTGGCGGATGGCGCCCGCTTGACCAGAAAGTCCGCCACCAATGACGTTGACGTTGATGTCAATCTTGCCATTGAGAGCAACCAACTTAAGCGCTTGCTCCACAACCATGCGGGAGGTTGGGCGCTTGAAGTAATCTTCAAGGGTGCGGGAATTCACAGTGATGTTTCCCTTGCCTTCCTTGATATAAACGCGCGCGATAGCGTGTTTGCGTTTGCCGAGACCAGTGAAATATTTGATGGCCATTGTTGAAGCCTTCCTTATTTAATCAGTTAAATCCTGGGTGAACTTAAGCCTTCGTGCGCGCAGGCAGAGGCTCGGGCTTTTGAGCAGCATGTGGATGCTCGATGCCGTTGTAGACCTTCAGATTTCTGAACAGTTCACGACCCAAAACGTTGTGTGGAAGCATGCCTTTAACAGCCAATTCAATCAGGCGCTCAGGATGCTTTGCACGGATATCACCCGCTGTGAAGGATTTGAGTCCTCCAAAGTAACCCGTGTGGCGGTAGTACATCTTGGTTGTTTCTTTGTTGCCGGCGAGGCGAATTTTTTCAGCGTTGATAACGATGATGTTGTCGCCGGTGTCGATGTGGGGAGTGAAGATGGCCTTGTGTTTGCCGCGCAGAACATATGCGATTTGCGAAGCGAGACGACCCAAAGTTTGCCCTTCGGCGTCAACAATGAACCACTTTTTGTTAACTTCTGATGGCTTAGCGCTGTAAGTTTTCATGTGCAAAACTCCACGTGATTTTCAATCGAGAAAACCACATCATTTCTACTCCGCCGGCGGATTTTTTTGATGCGAACTCTAGCGAACTACAGGGCGTTGTCACAACGCAAAGTTCAAACCACGAGAACACCGCATCAGCCATCTCAGCCAACGAATGGTTCCTTGCACGTCACCATGACGCTTTGCTTCAAACGTGAACCGTGGAATGTTCATCCCAATGAAGCTTGGCGCGTGCCAGTCATCTGACACACACGGACAAGGCACCCTCTGCGAACCCGGGCAAACCGGGCATACTGGACGCAGGCTGCTCCTTATAGTGAGAGGACACGCTGTGGTCAACCTAGATTTGCTCTCAAAAAACGCAGCGGCACTTTTGCCTGTTTCTGGTGTGGTGGACACTGTTATTGTCCGTCTTGGCAGGCTCTTAGCCAACAAGCTCCTGGACGGTGGATATTCGGCTGCAGCCCACCTGCTCGCCCTTGAGTCATCCGAAACACCCTCCCACGAGGAGGCCGACCACTATCTGACCCAACTCGACTGCCCTCTGATGAGCAACTTGCGCTCTTTGGCTGCGTTGGCATCGCTGCAATCGCGTTATGAGTCTCTTGAAGACAAGCTTCTCGGTTTGTTGGCCGTGCGCGCGCGCCGCGAATTGAACACAATCACTGAAGACCCACCTCTTGCAACCCGATTGGCGCAAGAAATTGAGGCTCTTTTGGCCGTCTCGCCGGCCCGCGGCACGTGCGCGGCGCAACTTTCAATTCTCCAAAAGACTCGCCTTGAGAATCTTACGGTGCGCTGCCAGGAGTTGATGGCGAGGCCCTCTTTAAGTTGGAGTGAACTTGTCCGCGCCGAAAACCCAGACCCGACGCTCGATACACTCTGGTGGGCCAGCCGCTTGGCACAAGCCGTTTCTTTGACAGGCAGCGTGATTCATCGTCTCGAGAGCCAATTTGGCCAAGACCCGATTGAGAGCAAAGACCATAAGCACTCGAACAGTTACCGACAAATGCTCAAACACAAGCACAGGCACGTGCAACAACTACGCAGCGGACACACGAGCCTCAGTAGCCGAACACAAACCCGCCGCTGGGAAGATGAATCGGCGCAATTGATGACCGAGCGGAATTTCCATGCGTTTGCGATTTGCGTCGATCAGGTGATTGGTCAGCTTATGCAGAAACTGGAAATTTGGAGCAAACACGAATTGACCCGCGTATCCAAACAAAAAGCGCGCTTGGTTGAAGTTGAAAATTTTCATTACGTCGATGGCATTCGCCGCGGATTGCACCAGATTGGCGAATCGATGGAAGATGCACTTGGCTGTGCTGATAAACTTCTCAATTATTGTCACGAAAGTCAGGTCGCAGCCGTTGAACTGATGGATGATGAAATTTGGTCGTTGTATCCGCGCATCAACCGTGAAAATTTACGACAAGTACGAATGAAGGTGCGGCACTCAGATGAGCATTTTCCTTTAAGCGTGGCTCACCGTGAATGGATTACGCGGGTGACAGAGCAGGCTCTGCTGCAGAATTCTTAGCACGCTGAGGGTTGGCGCTAGAACCGTCGTCACCCAATTCGGGTGCTTCTTCATAAAATTTCTCGCCGATGGTGATGACAATTGGCGAAAAAAGTTCGTCTTGCCGGAGAAGGACATGATGAGCTTTTGCCAGTTCGAGCGTTGCCATAATGGTTACAATCAAATCGTAACGAGTTTCGCAATCATCGAAAAGCTCACGCAACGTGGTTTGCTGGGTCATTTCAAGGCGCCGCTTAATAACAATCATTCGGCTTTGGATTGTCACTTTTTGCGCCCGCACTTTGACTTTCGGAGCTTCTTGGCTTTGTGCGTATCGCAACAACATGCGCTCAAATGCAATCACCAGCGAAAAAGCATCACCTTTGATGGGTGCTAAAATCTTATCAAATTCTTCTTCGCGGCGGGTTGCTTCACCACTTGGAAAAACATCGCGTCCCAAAATGCTAAGTTTATCGAGTTGCTCGCAAGCCTCGCGAATTGCCTCGAATTCAAGAAGGCTTTCAACCAGCGGCCTGCGAGGGTCGTCTGCTGGAATATCTTCAAGCGATTGCGCATCGACGAGTTTATTTTGAAGCGCCGGAACCAGAAGGTTGGCCTTGATTTCCAACAGCTGGGCCGCCATCGCTAGGAATTCTCCGGCCGAATGGAAATCGAGCGTGGGCACGTTGCGCAGGTAAGTCACATACTGTTCGGCAACCAATGAAATCGGAATATTGAAAATATTGATTTCCTGCTGCTTGATGAGATGCAACAGGAGGTCGAGCGGACCATCAAAATTTTCGAGACGTAGATACATATTTTTGCTCAAGCCTTATCAATGCGGGTAAGATACGCACTGCCCTTGTGTCTGGCAAATTCATTTTCCGGGGAGAAGCGTTCAAAAATGCCTAAAATTGCACGTACTCTGGTGGGTTTTGGATTTCTTTGGATGTCGAGTTGGGAGATCTTCGGGGCCCTCCTCGGGGCACGCCTGAACAAGGCGCTCCTGCAGGAAGACTCGGCCTGGCTGGCGGGCCTTCAGCGCACCTTACTGCGCAGCGCCCACGCCCACATGAATGCCATGTCGCTCACACTCATCGCGCTCGGGCTTTCTTATCTGGCCGCGCGTCGGCGGGCTTCGCAGCGAACCCTCAACGGGTGCGCCTGGGGTGCCCTTTTGGGAACGGTTGTGTTTGGCTCTGGCCTTGCACTTGAAGCATTTTTTCCGGCCACCCGTGGGGAGATCCCCTGGGCAGCTGCCGTGTCGGCGCTCGGCGGAGTTGTTCATTTGCTGGCCGTAGGCTTATGGGGAGTGATCTTTCTGGGTGCAGCCCGCGACACCGAGCCCACACGGACCGAGATGCAATGACCATTTCCCAGTCAGCAGAACAAGCGCCAAGCAAACCTCCTGCAGACCTTCGCCCACCCGCTTTGGTGGTGCGCATGTCTGCCATTGGCGACACACTTATTGCCACGCGCACCCACGCCTTGCTTGAAGAACGTGGTTACGCACCTTATCTGCTCACTCAAGCAAACAACAGTTCATTGCTTCAGTGCATGCCGCTTCTGAGTGGTGCGTGTTTGATTTCAGAATCCGATGTGAAATTTTTTCTGCGCAATCTGCAATCTCAATCTCTGCAAGAGGTTTCACAAAATGATTTTTCCGCTGCACTGAGACACGGAAACGAAAAAATTGCGGCAGATTTGCGGGTCAACAAACATCTTAAATGCCTGCATGTTCTCGATTTACAAAACACCGCACGAAGCCGCAGAGCGGTAAATACTTTTGCAAATTGCTTTGCTGCAGATGGTTTTAATTACAGAATATCAAAAGTTGCAAAAAACACACTCTGGCGACTTCTGTTGGTTCTTTTGAGTTTCTTCTCGCGTCAACAATTAACACCCCGAACCCCGCCGGCCTGGTTACAGCGCAGACTCAAACCCGTCCACGCCTTACAGCGCGCGATGATTGAACGCTTGCCTGAAGTTCCGAACAGACGTTTGTCTGCTCAGATGAGTGAGGGCAACCCGTCTGTTGAAAGAATAGCCGGCCGCGTCCCGTTGATCGCCTTGAGCCCCGCAGATTGGCAAACACAAAGCTATGTCGTGTTTGTTGTGGGAGCGAGCTATCGGTTGAAGAGTTGGCCGCGAGAAAATTATCGCGCGCTGCTTGCTATGATTTTAGAAAACACATCTCTCAAAGTTGTTTTGTGTGGGGGCCCCGAAGACCAAGACATTGGCCACTACCTCGCATTTCCTGCGCAGGAACGGGTTGCCAATCTGATTGGGAAAACTTCTTTGGCAGAAACTCTCGGTTTGATTAAATCGGCAGTCTACGTTGTCACGGGCGATTCTTTTGCCAGCCATGCAGCTGATTTACTTGGCACTCCTGTGAGCGTGATCTTTGGTGCCACCCATCCGTTATTGGGCTTTGCACCGGCGGGTTCGCAGGCAACGGTGCATCACAGCGGACTGTCTTGCAGCCCGTGCAGCCGGCATGGTCAGGGTGAGTGTCGGTTCCGCAATATCCGCTGTTTGACCAGCATAAAACCTGAAGAAGTCTTCTCTAAAATTGAGCAAATCTGGCGCTCGTCCCGTCAAATCGCCAACTCCTAATGCCAGAGTTCTGACTCTTGACCTTTCAAATGCCGCGAAAATCAATGAAAATTGAGTCAAGAGGGGGATAGTGCGTTTGAAGTTTGCACACTCAGTTCGGAAATGGCCACTCCATGTTGCTGCAGTTTTCTGCATTGCGACAGGGGTTGTTTCTGCCTGCGTAAAAAGCAAACCGAACTTGGCAACAGAACAAGATGCGCTCACCCAAGACATGACTCCGCACAATTTCGCAACCGAAGGCTATACGGCACTCAATGGCGGTTGGAGCGGGATGGATTTCAAAGCTCGGATCTTTGCCGATGAGCGTTATGGCAAGGAAAACTTCCTGCAAATTGATGGCTCACTCAAGCAGATCCAGTTTTTTACTCTCGACAGTGAAAGCCGCGTCGCGCAACTTCCCGGCGCAACCTTGGACGATGCCCTGAAAGCAGAAACAGCTTTAGGCGAACTGCTGAAAACAGAACCGAATATCAACACACCCGGAGCAGTGGTGTCCTTCTTGCGCTTGGGCGCACTTGTGAAGGACTTTAATATTGGCTTGCCAAAGCCAATCACAATGCCATTTACCCTGGTCACAAACCGCGACGAATTGCCTTATTCACCGAAGCCCAATGCAGGGCCAGAATGGAATCAATTTATCCGCGATTTCTGCGGTGGATTCCAAAATCCCAACCTCGGATTCTTTTGGATCGAAGGCAGCCGCAAACTGTGCCTACGACTTTGGACAGGGACCAACCGCCAGCTGTTAAAAATTCGCTCCTTAGTGACTCTGCCGCGCAGCCATACCAGTAGCGCGCAGGATGCGCGTGTCAGCCCTTGGCTGAGCTTTACTCGCGCTTACACGGCGCCAGCTGCAGCAGCAACGCCAACAAGCACTCCTTCTGCAAGCGGTGAGCCTTCTAAATAGTTGCCCATAGCGCTGGATCTTCACCTATCCAAAAAATCAAATCAGCCAGCGACATCCGCGATCTGACAAAGGGCGCAAAACGCACGGCCCAGCGGTATTCAAGAGCCGAGGTTGGCTGTGAGAGCTCTTCGGGAACCAACGCGAGTCCAGATTTTTCAATCAGCTCACGCATGTCTGATGCGGGAATGACGAGTGTTTTAAGATGAGCGCGAATTTCCGGCCACTGCTGTTCAAAATCGGAAATTTTCGCAAACGCCTTTTCCCAGAGGGCGTGTTTCTTCAGATAATCTGCACTGAACAATTCACAGGCGCGTGCAATACTTTCTTGGAGGGGCACAAGCCCTGCAAGACGTTCTTCATGTGTGAGGCTGAATTCACCTGGGCCAAAATAAGGCGCGTTTTGCAAAAGCTGGCGGATCGTTCGCTGAATGTGAGCGGAACTTAACGGCTGCACCGAGTGAAGATTGAGGCTCTCGAATTGAAGGAGATGATCGTAGGATTCAGCGCTCGCAAGGCTTGCAAGCGCAACCTGTTGGCCATGCCAAGCCAACGGCCGATGACTTATGAGTCGAAGATAATCGAGAGCATGACTGATGGTGTGTTCATAACCGCTCAGAGGTGTTGTTTCACCGGACACAGACATTGCGATGCCCGCCATCGAAAGAATAGCGGAGAGATCCTCCATTGTGTCAGCGCGCAAGGGCCAAGCGGCGAGGGCAGACGCATGGGCGCGAAGATGCCATCCAAACGGCTCCATCAGGTGAAAGGCGAGTTCATCATAACGATCAGCAACGCCAAGCCGCCATCCGAGATACCAATCACCATAGGCCACAAACCGAGCAAGAAGATCTCCGTATCCAGCGCGGGTCATGTCGATAGGGGCTGAGGCGAGAACTGGAGTGAACCAAACACATGTGTTCACCCGACGCGAAAGCCGTGTTCGCTTGGCTCCGGAATCTTCGAGGACAGCAAAATGAGAGGTAAACGCTGTCACTGTGAGTGCCGTTGGCATCACGACAAATGGAACAGAGTGCCACGCGAGCTCATGCAGCGTGTGTTTCACAATATCTGTGATGGAGCCACTGCCTATGACCAAAACAGGAACTGCAGTTCGTGAACCTAAAAATTGTTTCAGCGCAGAGACTGCCTCAACAGAGGCATGCACAGACTCTGGCGAGCAATTGAGAACCTGAGCAACGATGACGTGCTCAAACGGAACGCTCAACTCTCTCAGTTGCTGCAAAACCAGCATGTCGATTGACGATTCAGAGATGCCAGAGGCTTTGACAACGCCATCCGAAAAAACCAACACAGGTGTATTTTTGTCAGAGATC
>RGDM01000232.1 GCA_009918675.1 bacterium | reverse complement strand
ACAAAAATTCCAAAGTCTTTCCCGCCGAGACCATCCAACGCATCCTCAATGGGTTCGACAGTTTCCGAAGACGTTTCATCGTCATCGGACTCATCATCGAGCCCGGTAGCCTCTTCAGACACAGGAACATTTGCTTGTTTGTTCCCGAAAGTCTCCAAGCCAGCCTTCTTTTTCAAAGAGGAATAGCTGCTCATGGCAATGCCCAACACATCGGGAATGTCGCAGGGCTCAAGTGCAGTCACGCCTTTCATATCCGCAAGCTCAATTGAAGTTTCGGCTAAGTTTGTGACTCGTGGAAATTCATCGAACTCACGGAGCTGGGTTACTTCAATGCAATCAACGTTGGTTGCCTTTTCTACTAGCCCCTTCAACACCTCGTTTGCCGTGTGCCAGGGGCCCGAGTTGTTGACGGTATTTTCAACAAAGACACAGGGGACATAAAGCAGAACGGACGCACGGGTGAAGACCACGTACTGAAGGCGGCGATGTTCGTCATCATTGTAAGCAAGGCTCTTGCTGGTTGTTGCATAAGATTTTCCAAAGCGCGCAGAAACCTCGCCCGCACTGTTCTTTCCAAGACGTGCATTCAGTTTGAAATCGATTGTCGCGCCGTTGAAAAAGCCACCTGTCACAAAGACCACCGGTGCTTCGCAGCCCTTGGATGAGTGCCAGGTCATCAGAGTGACCGCATTGCGTGCGTTGGAGGCGCCTTGGATCTGCAGTGTGGACGTTTCTCCATCTGTGCCTTCATCGTCGGCACCATCTCCTGCCAGAATCCATTCACGCAGGCGCGATGCCGCCTGCCATGCACCCAATCCCTCGAGGGTCGCCGCCTCACAAAGTCGCTCAAGCGCAATCTCCAAATTGAGTTTGACCCGCATCGAGAGTTCCGAAAGAGACGCAATTCGTTCTCTGCACACACTCAAAAGCGAGTTGAACTGCTTGCCCTCCATGAATTTCTGAACCTGCCTCAAGAAGAGTTCAGCATCTCGAACGGCAGAACGCTGTTCGCCGCTTTCA
>RGDM01000231.1 GCA_009918675.1 bacterium | reverse complement strand
ATCAGGGAAAACGATTGCCCAATTCAGCTTGAATGCTCTTGATGCCCATTGCGATTCGAAAATATTGCTCGCAAACATTGACTCAACGACGCGATGGCCAGAGCTGCTTTATCTCTGCACCTCGAACGGAACATCAATGTCTGCAGACATGGTCGTTATGAGTGTGAGCAAAGACTCTGAAGTCAAGGTGAACATGCAATTTGTTCATACTAGATTTGAAGAAGAAATGCAGATAAAAACAAGCGGCAACATCAAAAAGGCAGATCTTCAAGAAGATGACAAGTTTCTTTCGGCTGTTCTCAATAGCGAGTTTCTGTTCATCAACAGACGCACTGGGCTTGCTTTTGAGGAGCCGCCACAGCCCCGTGTCCCCGTCTACTTCGCTTTTCAAATGCCGGGTTCGAGAAGTCTTTATCACTGTGAGCAATGCACACTTCGACCAATTCTGTAGTGAGCTTTGAAAACGGAATCTGGAAAGATGCAAACGGTGAACCTGGAGCACGAAAGTGGTTTGCCAACAGTTTGAGAGAAATTGACGCCGAACTGAAAAACATCGGAACAGGAAAATACAAAGATAACGAAAAGTCTTTCGAGTTGAAGTCGAAAAACGAGTTGTTGTTCCTGAAGCTCGCACATTCGATACGTGTTGGAAAGGCGGCAGATGAGGTTTTGAGACGAAGGACTTGAAGATATAAATTGAATCTTAGAAGGGATTCTTCAAGAATGAGCAATACAATAGATTCAGAGGAAGAGCTGGAAAAAAGAGTTGCATCGGATATCGCAAAGCGTGATCTGGAATCATTGAAGGAGTCATTTTCATCTTTTGACGGCTATGGGATGAATTCACTCCAAATGCTAGTCGATTCGGGTTGGCCTGAGGGGAGAGGCTGGCTGATGGAGGAGGGTAAGGAGCGATGGCAACAATTTCTTAATCCCACTCATATCGACTTTGATTTTACAAAAGTTGCAGAAAACAATGACCCTGAACTCGCAGAGTTTCTGATGAAAGAACTCGGTTTG